>NZ_JACSJT010000001.1:1036505-1382007 GCF_018617255.1 Exiguobacterium sp. s43 | reverse complement strand
CCTCACGCTCGGTTGTGGGTCTTACGGTAAAAACTCCGTCTCAGAAAACGTGACGGCGAAACATCTACTCAACGTGAAAAAGGTGGCGAGACGTCGCGTGAATATGCAATGGTTCAAAGTACCTGAAAAAATCTATTTCGAGAAAAACTCAGTACAATATCTTCAATCGCTCACAACGAAAAAACGGGCGATGATTGTCACAGATGAAATGATGGTCAAACTCGGATTCGCTGACAAAGTCATCAAAAACTTGCCGGCTGGTGTCGAGTACCGCATCTTCGACCAAGTCGAACCGGATCCATCTGTTGAAACGGTCATGAACGGTGCCGAAGCGATGCGTCACTTCCAACCAGACATGATCATCGCACTTGGTGGTGGTTCGCCGATGGATGCTGCGAAAGGAATGTGGCTCTTCTACGAACGTCCAGAAGAGAAGTTCTCGAATCTACGCCAGAAATTTATGGATATTCGCAAACGGACGTATAAGTTCCCGACACTCGGTAACAAGTCAATGTTTATCGCCATCCCGACAACGTCTGGTACAGGTTCTGAAGTGACACCGTTCACTGTCATCACAGATAAAAAACGTAACGTGAAATATCCGATTGCTGACTATGCGATCACACCAGACGTCGCCATCGTCGACCCTGAGTTCGTCATGACCGTTCCAGCTTCAATCACGGCTGATACAGGAATGGACGTCATGACACACGCAATCGAAGCATATGTTTCCGTCATGGCGAATGATTACACAGACGGACTTTGCCTCCGCGCCATCAAGATGATCTTCGACTACCTACCAAAAGCCTATGAAAACGGTAGCGATGCGGAAGCTCGTCAGAAAGTACACAATGCTTCAACGATGGCGGGTATGGCGTTTGCGAACGCATTCCTCGGTATCAACCACTCGATTGCTCACAAAATCGGTGGAGAGTTCCACGTCCCACACGGTCGTACGAACGCGATTCTCATGCCACACGTCATCCGTTACAACGCGACACGCCCATCGAAACTTGCGGCGTTCCCGAAATATGAGTCATTCATCGCTGACGAACGTTACGCAGAAATCGCGCGTTACCTCGGACTTCCAGCAAGCACGACAGCTGAAGGTGTCGAGTCACTCGTCCAAGCGATCATCGAGCTCGGTCAACGCTTGAACATTAAACTTTCGTTCAAGGCGCAAGGTATCAAGAAAGCAGAACTTGATGCGAAGATCGACAAGATGGCGGTCGACGCATTCGAAGACCAATGTACGACGGCCAACCCGAAAATGCCGCTCGTTGAAGAATTAAAAGAAATCATGTACGCAGCATACGAAGGCGTATAAGGTTCAACCTCTACAAGGAGCCCGTTCAACTCGAACGGGCTTTTCTTGTGGTCGGAATATGACATTCAGTTTCTAAAATTATATTTAAATTGATAAAAAATTGAATAGTCAGACCATAAATAGCTGTATATAATAAAAAATGGTATACATAGCAATTTATTGATGAATGGAGATCGTGTCATGATCATCGTGTTTAGTTTGTTGCGTTCAATCGCGACAGTTGTTCTTTTCTTCAATCCAATTTATTCGACGCCGCTCGAGACCGCGGAATATATTTCATCAGTTGATCGAAATGCGGATAGTTGGGAGAGTGCCGACTTTTTTGAATCATTCGGAACCGAGTTACCTATCGACATGGACCGAAACCTCCTTTACACAGAACGGATAACCGGCTGGACTGAGATTGAAGTGGGGGACGAAATGTATGAGGGGTTTTCATCGATGACGTTTGATCAACCGTTCAAAGGTACGATTCTACATATGACGTGGGGACAAGAAATTCCGGATGTGAAAGAGAAAGTGATTGTCTTACCGACGACAAAATTTTCATATGACAACATCGAAGATGCGTATACCGTCGATTACGCAGGTGAGGTTTTGAATGACCAGGAAGCGAACGCGTACTTGTCAGAGCTCGCATCTAAGGGAGCTGCAGGATACCTGATCACCCCTTTTGAAGACGACCCATATGAGACGGGTTTCGTTTTCACGTCATCTTATATGCCGTTAAATGGTACAGGGGTAGACTTGGATACGGCTGAACAACTGAAGGACGGGGAAACGATTCAAGTCAAGCCCTATAATGAAGAAATCCCGTATGTCGAATTTGTCCAAAAAGGCAAGACAGATCAAGAGATTGTTCTCATGTCACGACTCGATTCTTCCTGGCACGGGGCCCATTATTTGTCTTCCGTCGGTCCGTCTTCGGTCTTATATCACCTCATACAGATGATGGACAACGAGACACCGTACTATACGATTCGATATGTCTTTTTGAATGGAAACGGTGACTCCAGAGAAGCGAGTGACGATTTCCTTGAAAGGCTAACGGGACAAAAAGCAAAAGTGGAAACGGTCGTCATGCTCGATATTCTTGGGACTGGTGACGGTCCGTTATACGTTCGGACCAAAGGAATGAAATCCTACCCAGTACTAGAACAGGCGCCATTCTCTGATTTAGAAGTGCGCTCGTTGGCAAGTTCACCGGGTGACGCTTACGATGAAGCAGGAATTCCTTATCTGATGTTAAGTGACTCATTAGAAGGAAGTTGGCATGTGTTCACCGAGAAGGATACGTTTGAACGCCTGTCGGAAAGTGGGTTGACGGATGCGGTTGATTGGTTACACGATTGGCTAACTCACTGACCACATAGATGTCGCCGTCTCATTTGACGGCGACGTATTTTTTTGGATGACAGTTTCGGGTATGATAGTAATGGAGGCGATACGATGAAACAAGAGATGACGATTACGACAGCATACGGAACGATTGCAGGAACATTTCTTTCCCATGAGGAGCCCCGGGCGACAATCGTCATGTTGAGCGGAAGTGGGCCGAGTGACCGTGACGGCAATATGGGTGGTGTCGGTTTTAATACGTATGCCAAGTTGGCAGAAGCGTTGTACGACCGCGGATACAACGTGTTCCGATATGACAAACAAGGGATTGGCAAGTCCGATGGGGACTTCAATAAAGTCGGTTTACATGATTTGATTAACGATGCGATTCTTGTCGTGCGCACCATTCGACAACTGGCCGATGTGAATCGCTTATATCTACTTGGTCATAGTGAAGGGGCCGTTCTTGCTCCTGCCGTTCAACTTGAGACGAAGGCTGATGGACTCATCTTACTTTCCGGTTTCCATGAATCGTCCAAGCAGATGTTCTTATACCAAGCAGATGCACTCGCTAAAGACATCGAACATGTGAAAGGGATAAAAGGTCTCTTCTACCGGTTGACGGGCGTTGCCAAAAAAGTTAGGCAGCGACAGGACGATTTGTTAGAGCGTTCTTTACGGACGAACGTCTCGTCTTTCAAATATCGAGGTCAAGTCGTAAATGCGAAATGGATTCGAGAACATGCATCCTATGACGTCCGAGAGCGATTGGAGCATGTGACCGTCCCGGTTCTTGCGATTACCGGGGGGCGTGATGTGCAAGTCCCACCAGAGCACGTCCATATGATTCAAACAAAAGGGGAGGTTACCTCATCGATCATTGATGATATGAATCATCTGCTCGTGACACGGGAGTCACCCCATTCGCTTCTCATGCTGCACAAAGAGTATCGAGAAGCAATCGATGCGCCGATTCATCCAAAACTCGTTCGAGAATTGGATGAATGGTTAAAAAAACAGTCATAAACATAAAAAACGGTCATATATTGACCGTTTTTTATGTTATAATTGTGACAAATTGAATGAAACTGAATGTTTTTGAATGATTTTAGTTGTTTTTATAATGAAAACGCTTTATATTAGACGTATGGAGGGAACAAGATGTTAACGAAACAACGACATCAGTTGATTTTGCAACGCTTATCTGAACAGAAGGTCGTCAAATTAAAAGAATTGGTTGATTTAACGGATTCATCCGAGTCGACGATTCGTCGAGATTTGACGGACCTCGAAGCGGAAGGGTATCTGGCAAGGGTTCACGGAGGCGCAACGCTCATTGCGACTCCAGATGAGGAACCGACATTTGAAGAAAAGCGAGACCGGTTCGTAGATGAAAAAGTTGCGATTGCACGGAAGGCCGCAACGTTCATCGAAGACGGGATGTCGATTTATTTAGATGCCGGTACAACCACTCAGGCGATGGTTCCGTTTTTAGAAGGGAAAAAGATTGTCGTCGTCACAAACAGTCTACCGATTGCGAATGAATTATTTGATCTTGATATTAAGACGTTTGTGATTGGCGGAGAATTAAAGCGTTCCACCCAGGCATTGGTTGGGTATAACGCACGCGAGAGCATGATGAATTATCGTGTCGACCTCGCCTTTCTCGGAATGAATGGAATCGACCTTGAAGCGGGTTACACGACCCCGGACCCAGAAGAAGCGCTTGTCAAAAAAACGGCAATCGAATTGGCACAAACCTCGTTCGTACTCGCGGACGCATCGAAGATCGGGAAACGAACGTTCAGCCGAGTCGCGACGTTAGATGCCGCACAGTTGATCACGTCAAGCAGTGAGTCAATGAGTTCCATCCAAACAATCACAAAGGTGGTGAATGCGAAATGATTTACACGTTAACACTCAACCCTTCTATTGATTACTACGTAACATTACCTGAAGTACATCTAGGAGAAGTGAACCGAATCGAAGAGACGACGGAGCGCGCAGGCGGTAAAGGAATCAACGTCTCCATCGTTCTTCGGGAATATGCACAAGAAACGAAGGCACTTGGTTTCATCGGTGGGACGACCGGTGACTTCATTAAAAAGTCACTCGTTGATCACGGTGTACACACCGATTTCGTAGAGGTGAACGGGAACACCCGGATCAACGTCAAGATTCGAGCGAAAGAGGAAACAGAATTGAATGCGAGCGGACCGAATATCACGGATGGTGAGCTCGAACAGTTGAAGGCCAAGTTCGACCAAGTTCAAGAAGGTGATATCGTCGTCCTCGCGGGTAGTATCCCGAGCAACCTACCAGACTCGCTATATCGGACCATTGCCGAATCGATTCGCGAAAAAGGTGCTGAATTTGTCGTCGATACAACGAAAGACGCCATGCTCGAAGTGCTCACGCTTGAACCACTCATGATCAAACCGAATCACCATGAATTAGGTGAATTGTTTGATACCGAGATTGAAACGTTTGAAGAAGCTCTACCTTATGCCGAACAGCTCGTCAAACGCGGGGCGAAAAACGTTATCATCTCCTTTGCGGGAGACGGGGCGCTACTCGTTAACAAGGACGGAGCCGTCACAGCGAACACACCGGTCGGGAAACTCGTGAACTCGGTTGGTGCAGGAGACTCACTCGTCGCCGGATTTGTTGCGAATGTGAAAGAAAAAGGTGAACAAGAAGCATTTCGATACGCGGTCACGACAGGAAGCGCATCTGCTTATACGTTCGGCTTATGTTCAAAGCAAGAGATTGATCGCTTGATCGATCAAGTACAACTCACACCACTGAAACGAATGGAGGAAACAACATGAAAATCACGGACTTGCTCCAACGCGACACGATTCAATTGAATCTAAGCGCGAATTCTAAGCGTGAGGTCATCGAAGAACTTGTCGATGTCCTCGATCGCGCTGGTAAGCTATCGGACCGCAACGGTTATCGCGATGCGATTCTACAACGTGAAAGCGAGAGCACGACTGGCCTTGGAGAAGGGATTGCCATCCCTCACGCGAAGACGAGTGCGGTCAAAACGCCAGCAATCGCGTTCGGTCGCTCGGAAGGCGTCGACTACGAAGCGTTAGATGGACAACCGAGTCGCCTCTTCTTCATGATTGCGGCAGGAGAAAATGCGAATAATGAACACCTTGAAACACTTTCTAAACTTTCAGTTTACTTGATGGACCCTGCATTCCAAGAACGTCTCTATGCAGCAACTTCTGAAAGCGATGTCATCCGTGCCATCGAAGAAAAAGAATTGGCAGAAGCGAAGCCAGAAGTCGTCAAACCGACGAATGAAGATGCACCGTTCATTTTGGCGGTCACGGCTTGCCCGACAGGCATCGCCCATACGTATATGGCGGCAGACAGCTTGAAACAAAAAGCGGAAGCGATGGGCGTCGATATTAAAGTCGAAACGAACGGATCGACTGGCGTAAAAAATGAATTGACACGTGCGGATATCGACCGGGCAACAGCGATCATCGTCGCAGCGGACAAGGCTGTTGAAATGGATCGTTTCGCTGGTAAACGAGTCATCGAAGTTCCGGTCGCACAAGGGATTCGGAAACCTGAAGAACTTATCAATCGTGCGGTGAAACAAGATGCGCCGGTATATGAGGCTTCGAAAACATCAGGTGGCGCTTCGAAAGAGCAACGTACAGGCGTGTACAAACACTTGATGAGCGGGGTATCTGCGATGCTTCCACTCGTTGTCGCAGGTGGTCTCTTGATTGCCATCAGCTTCTTCTGGGGCATCAACTCTGCTAACCCGGATGACCCTTCTTACAATGAATTTGCAGCACAGTTGATGACGATCGGTGGAGCTGCATTCGGCTTCCTCGTTCCGATTCTCGCCGGTTTCATCGCGATGTCGATTGCCGATCGCCCAGGTCTCGCACCAGGTCTCGTGGCAGGGGTACTTGCAAGTCAAGGGAACGCCGGATTCCTCGGTGGTCTCATCGCTGGTTTCTTGGCAGGTTATGTCGTCCTCTTCTTGAAAAAGGCACTTGCGAAGTTGCCAGCTTCACTTGAAGGAATCAAACCGGTCCTCTTATATCCTTTACTTGGATCATTTATCTCAGGTATGGTCATGTTGCTCGTCGTCAATGAACCGATTGCTGCACTTATGACATGGTTGATGGATACGTTGAACAGTATGAGCGGCGCAAACGCTATCCTTTTAGGAGTCATCGTCGGTGGGATGATGGCAGTCGATATGGGTGGTCCGATCAACAAGACAGCATACGTCTTCGGAACGGCAGCACTCACAGCGGGTAACCAAGAAGTCATGGCAGCCGTCATGGCTGGAGGGATGGTACCACCACTCCTCGTCGCACTCGCATCAACTGTCTTCGCTCGTCAAAAGTTCTCGAAACAAGAGCGCGAAGCAGGAAAAACAGCATATATTATGGGAGCTTCGTTCATCACGGAAGCGGCAATCCCATTCGCAGCTGCGGACCCGATTCGCGTTCTTCCATCAGCGATTCTCGGTTCTGCCATCGCAGGCGGTCTATCCGCATTCTTCACGATTCAATTACCTGCGCCACACGGAGGAATCTTCGTCTTCCCACTTCTTGAAGGAGCTGGAAACGTCGCGGTAAGTATGGGCCTCTATGCACTCGCCATCTTGGCAGGTGCTGTGGTCGGAGCATTGCTCCTCTCGTTCTTGAAAAAACCGTTAACAACATCTACACCAGTCCAATCTAAAGAAGTTGCATAACGTGAGAAAAGACGTTTCCTTTATCTAAAGGTGACGTCTTTTTTGTTGTGGATGTCCGTTCAATTTTCACATAATCTCGGATTGTAAGTTGGGGATTTGTGGTAAACTATTTGTAAAGCTTCGGGTGAGGAGGGGGTCACATTGGACATTCGGGTCGCCAAACCAGATGATGTGTATGGGATTGCGAGAGTGCGTGTGAACGGATGGCGTACGACCTATCGGGGAATCGTGCCGACTGAGTATTTATTGAAAGTTTCGTCCGGTTCCATCGAATGGGCAGAACGTTTGCGGACCGCCCTTCGTCGGCAAGAAGTAGCCGGCTTTGTGGCGATTGTCGAGGACGAGATTGTGGGCTTCATCCTATACGGAGAAGAACGGACAGGAGAGTACCCAGACCACACGAATGAAGTATATGCCATTTATATTTTAGAGAACCATCAAGGGAACGGAATCGGGTCCGCTCTCCTTGAACATGCCGTGCAATCGATGTGTGAGGCAGGGCTCTTGATCTGGGCACTTGAGATGAATCCGTTCCGTACATTTTATGAGCGAAAACAAGGGCAGGTCATCGACCAGAAAGATCGAGAGTTTGGTGAATTGATGCTTCGAGAAGTGGCGTATGGATGGGAAACGACCCGTCATGACTCCATCATGGGAGCCTAAGCTTTGAGACTGTAGAATGATCTACGGTCTTTTTTTGTTCCTAATTTATGGGCTATAACCGATTTTTTATTCAAGATTGATTCAGCTTTGCAGCCAACAACGTAATTTCCCACGGGATATTTTCACCGTTCCATCCTCTCTAGTTCTATAATGGAATTATCTATAATAATTTTACAATGGAAAATTGTCAATAAATCTATGTCTAGTAAGGACAAATATGGATGAAAATAAATGTAGAAACGAGGATACGGTGAATGATTAAAGGAATATACGAGGCGCACTTGCCGGTGAGTGATTTAACTGAATCAATTCGATTTTATGAGAAATTAGGATTAGAGTTGGCATTCCAAAATGAGAAATTGGCTTTCCTGTGGATTAGGAAAGGGGAGAGCTGGATTGGGTTATGGAAATCTGATCGAGTCGATATACCGTATCATCCATCAATCCGACACATCGCTTTTCGAATCGAGGAGCAGGATTTGGATGCGATTAAAGCATGGCTTGAGGATCAGGGAATTGAAATTCGTACTGCGTTCAAGATGACACCTGAACAGCAACCACTCGTCCTTCCGAATGCCCCGTACGAGCATGCGGCCATCTACTTTGAAGACCCGGACGGAAATTCGCTTGAACTCATCACGTTGATAGGAACAAACGCAGATGAAACTGCTAATGTGATTCCGTACGAAGAGTGGTTAAAAAAATAAAGAATGTACATAATTGATTCAATAAAGGAGAGAGAATATGCTATTCCATTATCATCTATGGACACCACATGTCGAAGAAACGGAGAAATTTTATGCGAGTCTAGGATTTCAAGTGTCCCAACGAATCGGAAAGAAAGATGGAGAATTCGAATCTTTTGCCCCACCTCTCGATTGGGACGACTTTAGGGACCAATCTATTCAGTTTAGAATCATAGAAATGAAGCAGGGAGCGACGAATATCACATTCGGTTACGGAAAGAAAGTGATGTTTGATCATATTGGTTTTTTAGTATCTGAAGAGGAAAAAGTGGATGTGTTAGAACGAGCAGAGGAAATAGGATTGACGGTTCAGTCAAATGAACGAAGAACGTTCATCCATACACCATACGGATTTCGAATCGAACTTCAGGACCATTTCGATGCTGTACAATCACTTTACGAGAATCGTATTCATCGATTGAATATTGAAACAAAAACGGAAGGTCTTGAAGAGGTATTGAAACAATTATTTAATTGTCCTGTCTCGCAAATCGTTGTAACTGAATCGAATCGTACACAGTTAACGCATGTAAACCTGATGGGTGATTGTGCGATTAGTTCAACTGATCCGAACGGTATTCAAATCATCCTCTCAGAATGATTAGTAGATGAGAATTTTTTAAAGGCGCAGAAAAAATGATAAATATTGATCAAGAAATCTTTTATGTTCAATCAGTCTTACAAAGAGTACTAATAAATGTCCCTTTGAATCAAAATGGAATACTGTTGTTCAATTAACCAATCTCTTCTATACTGAATTGAACAAAAAGTTCCAAAGGAAAACAGCTCATTCTCATGGGCACGGCGGACCAACATTACGTACTGGAACGAATCCAGCATTTCGAACAACTAGCATTGACTGAACTCGAGATTGTTTAGCAGATGAATCATAGTCTCGAGTACACAGGTAACACATACCAGTCACTTCGGCTACTTGAAACACTTCTCAAGCGAGTTGAGCGATTTATCACTTCCACATAGGTCGTGAACCGGTGGAGAGTTTCATATTGTGATTACTATTATCTGTATGGGAGGAGTCGACGTGAAATTTACCACTGAGCGTTTAGAAATCAGACCATTTATGGAGAAAGATTTGGAAGCTACATTCAAAATGTATAGAAAACCAGAAATATGCAGATATCTTTTGCATGAGCCATGGACGTCTGAAAACATGAAGAAAGAATTTGGTAAAAAACTAACGAATTCTACTCTTACCGAGACTAGTACGTTGAATTTAGCAGTCGTACATCAAGATGAAGTAATTGGGGATCTCACGGTTTGGTACACGGGTATGAAAGATACGGTAGAGATCGGGTATTGTTTTTCTGATTCACACTCAGGAAAAGGATATGCAACGGAGGCAGTGAGCGGATTGCTAAGGGAGTTGTTTGCGAAGCTCAATCTACATCGGGTACAAGCTAATCTCGACGCCAGAAATGTAGCTTCCCAGAATTTATGTGAACGGGTTGGAATGAGAAAAGAAGCTCATTTCTTGCAAGACTATTGGAATAAGAATGAATGGACCGATAGCATGTTGTACGCGATGTTGCACGAGGAGTTTGTAAGACAATAAACGAAATAAGTGAATAGAAAAGGAGATGACGTGCGTCATCTCCTTTTTTTACAGTTTTTCAATAACCGTTTTCGGCTCGACACGTTCTGTATAGTCAGCAGGCACATCACTGAAAGAAATCGTTCCATCGGATTGGATGATGAACGTGGCCGGTTTCGGCAACTGCCAATCTTCGTTCCCGTTATGTGCATCGACATTTAGTCCAGATGCTTTATAAATGTCAATCAAGTAATCCGGCATGTCAAACACGAGATCGAATTGACGTGCGACATTATTGCCGACATCACTCAGCACGTAAAAATCAAGTTCGTTCTTCTCTTTCGTCGAAAGGGAATAATCCGGCGTCTCAGGACTGATGGCGACAAGAGTCGCTCCTTTTTCTTGAATCATTGCCAATTCGCGCTGGTAAGCGCGGAGTTCGAGGTTACAATATGGACACCATCCACCACGGTAAAATGTGACGATGACAGGTCCATTTTCAAGCAGTGTTTTCAAATCGACTGCTGTCCCATCCGCATGAGGCAATTCAAACATCGGCGCTTGATCCCCGACTGTTAACCCTGACGCAATTCCGGAGTCTCTCAATTCTTGTGTCGCCTGAGCCATCAATCGTTGCTTCTCGGCAGGTGCATTTTGTTTGAACTGATCTTTATAGGATTTGATTTCTTCCAATAATGAATTCATCATTTGACCCCCTTTTCCGATATGGTAACTCAAATTTTAACTAAATACGAATAGTATGATTTGTTCAATCGAACACAACGGTGAAACTCCATTTCAGTTTGCGAAAAATAATTTTCGAATAATTCAATCAATTCTTCAGATTTAATGACTTTTGACCGATATGATGAATAACCCAAGGGGGATTCGACTCATCGAACTCGCTTGAACATTTTATTCGGGTTAGGAGATGTTTTATGAAACAGAAGCGCACGATTAGTATCAAGCAAAAATTGATTGTCTTATCCGTTCTATTATTGATTATTCCAGCCACATTGATTGGAATCGTCGCCTATTCGCAGGCGAAAGGTAAAATCGAGTCTCAAATGATCCAGTCCGCCAATTCGGGGGTAGACCGGATGAACAATGAGGTCACGAACCTCATCGAACCGATTCAAACGGACATCTCGTTTTTTGCGAATCGGATTGATAGTTCCATTTATGAAGAGGGAGAAGCGAATCAAGCGTTAGCAGAGAAGTTTACTGAGTATTTAGAGACACATCCAAAAGTGACGAACATCTACTTCGCTTCAGCAGAAGGTGCGATGACGATCTATCCTGAGCAGGAATTGCCAGAAGGATATGACCCACGCACTCGTCCATGGTATGAAGCGGCTGAAGCAAGTGGACAAGATGTTGCCATCACGAATCCGTACGTCGATGCCGCCTCTCAAAAAATGATGATCACGGTTTCGAAGAAGACTTCAGACGGTAGTGGTGTGGTCGCCGTTGACGTCGATGTGAACGATATCGCTGAAGTGGCATCCACCATTCAAATCGGGAAAGAAGGATACGTTGCCATCTTCGACCAGGCAGAACAAGTCGTCATTCATCCGTCGACGGCTGTCGGTGAAAAGATTGATGAATCTTGGACAGATTCGCTCTTTGCCAAGGAAGAAGGGACTCTGTCTGTATCGGAGAATGGGGAAGGTGTGGAGAAAGCATTCGTGACGAACCCAATCACCGGATGGAAGATTGCCGGTACGTTATATGACGGTGAGATTCAAGACGAGACGGTCGGCATTCTTTGGACGACTGGATTCGTCATCATCGGAATGTTCGGGATTGCAGCCATTCTTCTCTACTTCGTTCTCCGTTCAATCTTGCGTCCGTTGCGTTTATTGACAGAAGGAGCAGAACGAATCAAATCAGGAGATTTGACGGAGCCGATTACCGTCTTATCGAACGACGAAATCGGGCTTGTCTCAGAGAGTTTTAATGAAATGAGCGATTCACTTCGCCTAGTGTTACTCCGTCTCGATGATTCAATCAGTCAAGTTGCCGCCTCGTCTCAAGAATTGATGGCCAACTCGGCACACAATACCGCCTCATCAGAACAGATTGCCCGTGCAGTTGATCAAATGGCAGTCAGTGCCGATGGCTCGAAGCGACAACTCGACGACAATGCGACATCTCTTCAAGCGATCACATCGGGCATCATGCGAATCTCAGAGAGTTCAATGGACGTTTCTGAACTTTCACGCGAAACCTCGAATGAGGCGGAAGACGGTTCGACGACCGTGAAAGAGAACGTGAAGCAGATGCAGGCAATCGATGCGTCTGTCGTGACATTCGAGGGTGTCATTCACTCATTGGCACATCGCTCAAACGAAATTGGAGAAATCGTCACGGTCATCAATGGAATCGCTGAACAGACGAACCTGTTAGCCTTGAACGCTGCCATTGAAGCGGCACGTGCGGGTGAGAACGGCAAAGGATTCGCGGTCGTTGCGAGCGAGGTGCGTAAACTCGCAGAACAGTCACAGCAGTCGACGAAACAAATTGCGGCGTTGATTGATCGAATCAAGCATGAGACGGAACAGTCTGTACAGTTGATGCAGGAAGTATCTACTCATACGAAAGCCGGGTTGGCGTCATCTGAGATGACAGCAGACCGATTCGAGAAAATCAAGGAGCGGACAGTGGCGATGACACCACGGATTGAAGACGTGACCGCAACCGTCGAGGAGATTGCGGCGAACGTTCAGGAAGTGGCAGCGACGGCATCACAAATCGCCGACATCGCCGATGAGAATTCGAGCGTCTCGAAGCAAGTGGCGGCGACGACCGATGATCAATTGAGATCGATTGAAGAAGTATCACAGTCAGCAAAAGCACTCGCGACCATGGCCGAGGAGTTACAAGACCTCGTCTCGCGGTTCAAACTGTAAACGACAATGAGGCAGAGCGGAGCGCTCTGCCTCATGTTTTTTTATAGGATCGGACTAAGAAGGCGTGACACGCCTTCACGGGCGCGTACCGTCCATTTACGGGATTCATAATCTTCCACTGTATAAGTGCGACTGACCGCCGTATCGGTCTCAAATAAAGAAACGAGTTCGAGGGCGACCCGCTCATCATAGATGAGTGCGTTCACTTCAAAATTGAGACGGAAGCTTCGGGCGTCCAAATTTGTCGTCCCGACAGTCGCAATCTCATCATCGACGACGAGCGTCTTCGCGTGGAGAAACCCTTCATCATACAGATAGACGTTTGCCCCGTAGTCGAGGAGTTCCCCAAGGAACGAGAGGGACGCCCACATGACGAATGGATGGTCCGGTTTTCCAGGGATCATGATATCCATCTGAACGCCAGAATGGAGTGCCATTTTGCAAGCGTCCATAAAGCTTGTGTCTGGAATGAAGTATGGCGTTTGAATGACGACCCGTCGTTTGGCGGACATGATCATCTTGATCATCATATTCTTCAAATGTTCCGTATCCGAGTTTGGTCCACTCGTGACGATTTGCATCGGAGAATTTTCTTTAATGTCATGTCGCGCAAAGCAGAAGGCATTTTCAGGATCATGTTTACGGTGACCAGAATAATTCCAGTCCAATATGAATCGGTGTTGTAAATTGTAAACGACATCTCCTTCGACACGCAGGTGCGTGTCACGCCAATAGCCAAATTTTTCGACTAAACCTAAATACTCGGTACCGACATTGAATCCACCGACATAGCCGATTTTCCCATCGATGATGACGACCTTTCGGTGATTTCGGTTGTTCAACTTGAAGTTGATGATTCCGAGTGTCGGTGGGAAGAAGACACGCACCTCGCCATCGTTCGCAATCAACTCTTTAAAGTCCGAGTTCCGAAGACTACGTGAGCCGACCGCATCGTAGAGGAGTCGAACTTTGACACCGGCTTTCGCACGCTCGATCAACTCTTTCAACAGTGCCTGACCGAGAGCATCACGCTGGATGATGTAATATTGAATATTGATTTCCGTTTCGGCCGAGCGAATGTCATCCATCAGCGCTTTGAACTTTTGTTCGCCGTCGTGCAAGATGAGGGAACGGTTATGTACACTGATCAACGATTTAGAAGATCGTAAGTTCATTTGAAGCAGTTGGTCATACTTTTCAAACAGCGGCTGCGCGAGCTGGGTTTGGCGCGTATGAATTTGTTCAAGTTGCGCTTCGACTTGAAGCGAATGGAAGGAACGTTCTTCTACACTTAAATTATAGAAGTTATCCTTCTTAAGTTGTCGCCCTAGGAAGAGATAAACGATAAAGCCGAGCACTGGTAAGAAAAACAGGACAAGCAGCCAGGCCCAGGTCGCGCCAACGTCACGTCTTTCGGCGAAGATGACGGCGAGTGCGAACAACATGTTTAACCCGAGGACGATATAAAGTCCCCAACTGAAAATCATAGACCAATCCAACGACATACACCCCTTTATAATCGATTCATAGCTTAATCATACATCAAATGAGGGAATAGGATGCTATCAAATGAAATAGGGGGAGAAGATGATGAACATGGAAGTCGTATGGAAAAAAGGAATGGCGTTTGAAACACATACGCCATCAGGTCACACGGTGATCCTTGATGCGGCGGATGATGTCGGTGGGCTCGATACAGGACCTCGTCCGACAGAAATGTTGCTTCACGCGACCGCATCCTGTACAGGAATCGATATCGTGTCGATTCTGCATAAGATGCGCCAGCCAATTGAAGCATTCGAAATGAAAATCGATGGGGTGCGGTCGACCGATCACCCGAAACGCTTTACAGCCATTCACATCTTGTATATCCTGAAAGGCGAGTTATCGGAAGAACGAGTTCGGCGTGCCATCGAATTGTCCGTTGAGCGTTATTGTTCTGTATCGCATAGCCTCAATGCGACGTTGACGTATAGTTATCAATTGAACGATGGAGACGTCACTCCGTTTGATTTTCACGAGTGAGCAAGATGGTTGAAAGGCATATTGTTCTCCGTTATATTTGTATTTCAAATACTGTATAACTAAAGGAGGACGTTATGATTCGACTCGCGACGAAGCGCGATGCTAAACACATCGCGAACCTAATCGAACAACGAGCCGTAGCGCTAAATGAACAAGGAAGCGACCAATGGACCGAATATTTGGAACAGGACCTCGTAAAGCGTGTGCGCACTGACATTGCTGAAGGCAGTGTATATGTCTTTGAAGATGACCAACAAATTTTAGCTTCAATCGCATTGTTACCTCCAGATGAGTGGGATGATCACTTATGGGACGACAGTGAACGTGGACAATATATCCATCGAATCGTCGTCAGCGAAAAACTAAAAGGGCAGGGCGTCGGACAGCAACTCATGGAGCATGTCTTAGAGGAAGCCGATGAAGATGAACCAATTCGTCTTGATTGTGTCGCTGACAATGAATTTCTAAATGATTATTATCCACGTTTCGGTTTCGTCTTTGTCGATTCACGAAACGGGTACAATACGTTCGAATACAGATTGGATGAGAGCATGAGTGCATAAGGGTCATTAGACCCTTTTTTTGATATAATAACAAAAGCGAAAAGGAGGGTTTTATATGATTAAAACCATGTTGGTAGGATTCGGATTCTCGGCGAACACGTTCCATTTGCCGTTCTTAAAGGCCATTGACTCATTTGAAGTGAGTGGCGTCGTGTCTTCGCGCCCTGAAGAAGTGCAGGCTGAATTACCTGGTGCCACGGTATATGCGACATTAGAGGAAGCGCTTCAATCGGATGCTTCTCTATATGTCATCACGACACCATCGCATTTACATAAAGAGATGATTGTCGCATGTCTTGAGGCAGGAAAAGATGTGCTCGTTGAAAAACCAGCATTCCTGACAACGAAAGAAGGATATGAGTTGATTGAACTTGAAGCGAAATCGAAAGGCGTCGTCAACGTTTATCAAAACCGTCGTTATGACGGAGACTTCTTGACGGTTAAGTCGTTACTTGACTCGAACGAGTTAGGGGACTGGAAGGTGGTTGAATCTCGATTTGATCGTTTCCGTCCGAATGTACGTGATCGGTGGCGTGAAAATGCAGGACCAGGTTCAGGTATTTTATTCGACTTAGGAAGTCATCTGATTGATCAGACTCTCGCCTTGTTTGGAAAGCCAGATCGTATTCAAGCAGATGTGATGATTCAACGAGATGGCGGACAATCCGATGATGGGTTCCATCTGACATTCTATTATGGTGAAAAGCGAATATACCTTCGTTCGAACCCGTTCATCGCTGGAGAAACACCTCGGTTTGAAGTGCACGGCACGCAAGGAAGTTTCTTGAAATATGGACTTGATCCTCAAGAAGAGGCTCTGAAGCAAGGGAAGTTAGAAAGTGATCTTATAGAGACTGGTGTATTATCCAAAGAAGAGGTTTCGTCCATTCAAATCGAGAAAGGTAGCTATTTGGCGTATTATCAACAGTTAGCTTATAGTTATGAGGTACGGAAACCCGTCGTTTCATTAAAAGATGCAACATTGACAACCTACTTGATTGAACTTGCTCGTCAATCTAGTGATGCGGGTAGAGTCATTTCAGTAAATTGACATGGATTTGTATGGAATCGCTAATTTCGACAATCAAATTCACAATTGAAAAGAACGTGCGATGATTTCTTTGTGAACCGATTGATGCTTTTGAATTGTAAGGATAATCCCACGTGTGAAAATGAAAAATCGATGCCGCCGAACATTTTGTTCGAACGTGCATCGATTTTTTGATTAGGCTGCATCTTTTTCTGTCGATTCGACTTTTTCCGTATGACGGACAATCGGGAAATTTTTGAACAAACGACTTCCGATCAAGCCAAAACCGATTCCGAGGATGAACAGTACAACGGCTGTGAAGGTGACTGTTTGCCAATCGTTGAAACCATACATGACAAGAAGTCCCGGAATCCCGGCTGCCGAACCCGGTGCATCGTTGATCATACCGGTCATGGCGACAATCAACCCGGCGATGGCTCCACCGACAAAGTTGACACTGTAAATTGGAATTGGGTTAGCGGAAATGAGGTCAGCTTGCGTCAACGGTTCGATGGCGACAGAAAGCTGATCTTTCTTTGTTCCGATTTTCAATTGACGGAATAACAAGTAATTCATTGAGATGGACGCAGTCAACGCAAGCGCGGCAATTGCCATCGGTACACCTGTCAAACCAAGCATCGCCGTCAAGGCCATCGAACTGAGAGGCGACGTTGATACGACCGTGACAATTCCTCCTAAGACGAGACCCATGACGACCGGATTTTGTGTTGCTGCCAGTTCGATGACAGCTCCAATCTGTTCAAGTGTGTTTGTCACGAGTGGGTCTACCCCTGTCGCGACGAGACGGGCGAGCGGTGCCATCACGATGACGTAAAAAATCATATCGACGCCGGTCGGCAGATAGCGATTGATTCGAGTGCCAGCCAAAGCCAAAAGATATCCTGCAAAAAAGCCAGGAAGGATTCCGAATCCCGATACAGACAACCCGATCATCAAACTATAGACGGGGTTGATTCCAAGTGCGATGGCGACAAGAGCCGCAGCGGCAGGACCTGACAAAGCGCCAGCCGCTTGACCTACTTCTTCATAAAGAGGAAGTGGCAGCAATCCGCCGATTGCATACGCGTTGAACGCTTCGACGAGGAAACTCGCGATTGCAGCACCGGCCAATGCTCCCATCGCCTTCATTCCAAAAGGCGCCTTATAACTAAATAATGTGAACAAGGCGAGGATGAGCAGTAAAAGTGCGATTCCTTGAATAATGACCATAAACTCTTCCTTCTTTCTATCTCTATTTATTCATAATTTATTCTATATTCATGCATAGAAAGACTTCTGTAAAGCCATATTCAAAAGAAAAATTAAAATTGAACAATGATACCGGTTACAATTAGAAATTCCAAATCAAGAAAGCGTTTTCTTTGAAAAATGACATCAATTCTACAAGTTTGCACGTGTCGAGCCGCATGAGATTGGGAACAGATAGGGGAAAGACTTTTCAAAAAGTATTGGTCGAGGAGGATGAATCATGCAGAACGAAGACAGACCGTGGCATGCGCTCGAAGTAGATGAGGTGCGAACCCATGTGGAGACTGATCTTGAATCAGGTCTTACAACAGAAAGTGTCACAAGTCGTCAAGACGAATTCGGCAAAAACGTATTGCCGGAGAAAGAGAAAACCCCTGAAATTATAAAATTTCTAAGACAATTCAATGATGTTCTCGTGTACGTCTTATTAGCGGCTGCCGTCGTCACAGGATTCTTAGGGGAGTACATCGATACGATCGTCATCGTTTTAGTCGTCACGATTATCGGCGTCGTCGGATACCTTCAAGAAAATAAGGCAGAAGAAGCGCTCGAAGGAATCAAAAAATTATTAGAAACAAAGGCGACCATCGTTCGAAACGGCAAGCAATCTGAGATTGATTCAAGTGACCTGGTCGTGGGGGATGTCCTTGTACTTGCTGCCGGAGATAAAGTGCCGGCCGATGCCCGTGTCGTTCAAGCTGAAAAATTTAAGGTTGAGGAATCGGCGTTAACCGGAGAAGCGACGACTGTCGAGAAAAAATCGGACGTCGTGAAAGAAGACGCGGTGTTGGCTGACCGAAAAAACATGGTGTACTCGGGCACAAGTGTCGCAACGGGAAGTGCCAAAGCCATCGTGACGGCCATCGGTGAAGGTACGGAACTCGGTCAAATCAACGCTTCAATCTCAGAAGTCCAGACCGTCAAAACCCCTCTGATTCGTCAAACAACAAAGTTTGGTCAAACGGTTTCCATCGCCATCTTAATCATCTCCGTCGTGATTTATGCGTTCGGTTACTTTTTACGAGATTATGAGCCGGTCGAATTGATGCTGACGACAATCGGTCTTGCCGTTGCGGCGATTCCTGAAGGGTTGCCTGCCGTCATCTCTATCATTTTGGCACTCGGTGTCCGGAATATGGCTGAACAAAAAGCGATTGTTCGAAGTTTACCATCTGTCGAAACGCTTGGTGCTGTATCTGTCATTTGTACGGATAAGACGGGTACGTTGACGAAGAATGAGATGACGGTCAAACAAATCGTGACAGCGAACCATGATATCGAAGTCTCGGGTAGCGGATATGCTCCGAATGGAGATCTCGAATTGAATGGTCAACCGTTTGACTTGGATGATGATGAATCCATGATTGACCTGTTAACCGTCGGGAAGACGTGTAACGATTCGCAATTGAATGAAGAAGACGGCGACTGGGTCATCAACGGCGATCCGACAGAGGCTTGTCTGTTGACGGTCGCTGAGAAAGCTGAACGCCCAATTGAACGTTTAAAAGTTATCTCGAAGATTCCGTTCGATTCTGAATATAAATACATGGCGACGCTCGTCGATTACAAAGGGGAGCGAATGATTTTTGTCAAAGGGGCGCCGGACCGACTCTTTGATATGGCGTCGTCTGAAGACTTTAAACAAGACTATTGGGATGAAAAACGAAAAGAGATTGCCGACCGCGGTCAACGCGTTCTCGGTGCTGGTCTAAAACGTGTCGACAGTTCAAAAGCGTCAATCGACCATGAGGATGTTGAAGATGGTCTGACTTTCCTCGGCTTATTTGGAATCGTCGACCCACCTCGACAAGAGGCCATCGATGCGGTTGCCGCGTGTCGTGATGCTGGAATCCGAATTAAAATGATCACGGGTGATCATAAAGATACCGCTGTCGCGATTGCAAAAGAACTGGGCATGGAAGTGGAAGGCGCCCTCGAAGGTCGTGAATTGACAGATATGACAGATGAAGAAATCAAAGAGGCTTCCGTTCATAACGATGTATTCGCACGGACCAGCCCTAACGACAAGCTTCGTCTCGTCAAAGGATTGCAAGAGAACGGTCTGATTACATCGATGACAGGAGATGGTGTGAACGACGCACCTGCCTTAAAACGTGCTGACATTGGTGTGGCAATGGGGATTAAAGGGACGGAAGTAGCGAAAGAAGCATCTCAGATGGTTCTTGTCGATGACAACTTCAAAACGATCTATAACGCCGTACGAGAAGGACGACGGGTGTACGATAACCTGAAGAAAACCATTCTCTTCTTGCTTCCGACAAACGGAGGTCAAGCGTTGCTTGTGGCAATGAGTATCTTGCTCGGAGCGGCTGCACCGCTCAGTCCTGTGCAGATTTTATGGGTCAACATGGTTGTCGCGATTACTCTCTCTTTAGCAATCGCTTTCGAACCACTCGAAGAGAGTACGATGAAACGACCGCCACGTCCGGCCAATGTGCCGCTACTCAGCCGATACTATATTTTCCGCGTCACCTTCGTTTCAATTATTATCGGGGGCGGTAGTTTATGGATCAACTATATGCTGGGGGATTTCGACTACTCGACCGAGAAATTACAAACCATCACCTTGAATGCCATCGTCATGGCCCAGCTCTTCCACTTGTATAACTGTCGTACGGAGTTGGCACCAGCATTCAACCGTCATTTCTTTGACAATAAGATTGCGTTTCTCGTATCAGCTTTACTCATTGCCCTACAATTGTTCATCACGTACGTACCGTTTATGCATACGTTATTCGGTACCGCTCCATTAACGTGGGAAGATTGGATTTATCCTGTGGCATTTGGTGCCGTCGTCTTTATCATCGTTGAAATTGAAAAGGCGATCTCCAGACGTGTCATCGGCAACCGGAATATACACTGATACGTTTCATTCATGTGAAAAAAGGATAAACAAGTGGAGTAAACATGAAGGAGGGATACGATGAAGCGTGACGAATCACAACCAGGGGTTCACCCGGATCCGCTACCGGATGACGAGTCGGATCCGGCGAAAAAACCGGCTCCGACACAGCATCCTGACCCTGATCCAGAGGAAGAATCTAACGAATAAATCGTGTAACAGTCAAAAGATCCTGCTAGCACAATGAGCTAGCAGGATCTTTTTGAGTTGGTTTATGATGTTGACTTTACAGAGCGGCTGTTTTGTAGCCGATTGAATGTCTTCTCGTTCATATGCTCCGTGATGACAAAATCACCGACTGGGCATTCCCATTTCCCTTTTTCGACAACACATTCGCGCAATGTCACTTGGTCATCGTATAAATCTAGTTCCAATGTGTCTTTCAAAAATTGATCGACTTTTTGGTTTGGAACTTTTACATATTCATTGAATTCGAGTTCTTCATTCTTGACAGTCACGTAAGAAGTGACTTGGAAATAACGCATGTGATGGTCTCCTTCATTAAAAACTAATTTCTAGTATAGCCGTTTTTGATGAAAAATGGGTGCTCAATGTTTCATTTCAGCCCGTTCACGCTTTGGAGGTGCTTCATTGAACGGTTTTTGATGACGAATCATGAGCCAAAAAATGAGACCGAACAACGGGATGTAAGGGAGCGGCCATAAACTCATTTTATAGCGTTTCGCGTCCCGATTCATTAACGTGATTTGAATGAATGCCAACAAAAAGAAATCAACGGTCATTGTTCGAACAAATTGATTGTTCTCCACATATGACCAGTATTCTGCAACATTTCCGGTATTGGCTGCAGCGATGAACAACCCGATTGTCACCAGTAAAAGCACAACGCCGAGGATGCGGGTCGGCAGTGGTTTGACCGGCGTCGGATAAGGTGACTGTCTCGCAAAAGCTAAATAAGGAGCGAGTAGAAATCCCCCAACGAAAAAACTGGTGACAGCGGCGATGAGTGGATTCGGTTTGAGCTGATTCACTTCTGACCAAAGAAGTGGAAACATCGCCAGGGGAAACACCCCTAAGATACTAAAGAGTGATAGAGAATAGCCTTCGTACGCCTCGGTATTATAAGTCACAAAATCGAGAAGAAAGCGTCCGTCGAACGGGACATTTGGACCGATGACGGCGAATGCAATTGCCAGTCCCCAAGGAATCAATAAGAATTTTCTTGTCATACGAACACCTCGTCAATGGTTGATAGTTGTAGTATACCCTCTTTTGGAGACACGAAAAAATGAGAAGATGCCTGACGCATGTTCTCATTTATTTTCACGTGCATACGTTTTAATCATCGTGACGAGTTGCTGAGTTTCGTCAGCCTTCACATCAAGCATGATCCCATAATCATACAGCGAGCCTGTTTGGCCACGGTGTCTGACATGTCCCATGAGTTCGATCGGTTGAAGCGTCGGAACGAGGTCGAAAAGAAAATGGACCTGTAAATCATCAGAGAGCGGGAAGAGGTAGTCCGATCGCAATTTTAATCCATGAGAACTTACATTGAGAAGCAATCCTTCCCCATCATAGAGTTCTTTTTCTTCCCATACAAGTCGATAAGGGATGGTACGGGGATTCGGTAGGATATAGCGGAACGTCTCCTGTCGGCGATAACGCATCAATTCACCCCATTTCTTTACTTCTTTTATCGGCAAAATTGAATTTAAAATGAAGTGGAAGATTGTATAAAATTATAGTGTACTCGCTTTACAAATGTGAAAGCGTTTTCTATAATGATTGTACGATTTGAATAGGGAGGAGATCAGATGAATGTACATGATTTACTCCGACGTTACTCGATTCAAACACCAGTCATCTATGAAAAAAAACGTAACGGGGAGTGGGTTAAACTCGAGCGCTTACCTGCTTATACCATTCTTGAAGTCGAAACGAACGATCATACCATCGAGGCGGTTGCGATTGATGCATTCAAAGCGATTACCGTCTGTCGAGAGTCGGCGTCGATTGAAGAAGCTCGTCCGTATGCTGTGCGTATCCAGATTGAACGACTATAAGAAAAGCCGTAACTTCATGTTGAAGTTACGGCTTTTCTTTATGCTGCATCCTGTTCGGTTTCGTCTTGTGGATTTGTTCGTTTTGCGTAATACATAAACGGTGTCGCCATCCACGCGATCACAAACTTCGCCACGTATGTCGTGATAAAGATATTCCACCAAATGTCCCATTCCATTCCCCAAAATGCGATGATGCAGAACGTGAACGTATCAATCAGTTGAGATAAGACGGTCGAACCTGTCGTACGAAGCCAAAGCTTCTTCTCGCCAGTTTTTGCGCGAATCTTCGAATAGACGAAGACATCGAACAATTGAGAGACCAAATAGGCAGCAAGGCTACCGAGTGTGATCAATGGCAGCATCGAGAAGAGTGCCTCGAAGCTTTCGTGCATGAACAGTGCCTCTTCAAACGGCTCATATAACAGTGCGTATTGCATGAGTACCGTTGAGACGATCAAGATGAAAAATCCGAGCCATACGCCTTTACGGGCAGCCGCTCGCCCATGTTTTTCGTTCAAAATATCGGTTGCCAAGTAGAGCGAACCGTAAACGATGTTACCGAGCGTGAAAATGTATCCGCCAATTACAATCTGTTGCGTGACTTGGATGTTTGCAACGACTGAAGCCATCGCAATCCAAGCATATAAGCCGACTCGTCCGAATAACTTGTAACTGAGGACGAGTAGTCCGAGTGTAAGGATGGCAGAAGGAATCCATAACCATTCGTTTAGCATGAATCATGCTCCTTCCTCTAACTATTCAATGATTTCAACTTTTCAAGTTTATAGAGGAACGGAAATGATGTCAAGGAAAGGGGGGAGGGTCCACTCAGGTAAACACCGAAAAATTATAAAACCTTCTTCTATATTAAAAGTGCTTGGGAAACTCCCTGTTAAGTGCAATCGTTCGACAAAATAAAAAACGATTCTACAAATCGTAGGTCGAGACATGAAAAAAACGAAAACTGTGCCATTTCTGTGCCACACCAAAAAGAAAGCACCTCCTGTCATAAACAGGAAGTGCTCTAAACCGCTTCGTTAAGCGATATTTCTGATGCCTCCGACGAGAATCGAACTCGTGCTGCAGCATTACCATTGCTGAGGTCTGCCACTAACCTACAGAGGCGTTACACCAACTATGTTACACAGATTATTCGTCGTTTTCAAGCTTTTTTAGAATAATAAGACCTCCAATCTTCGATAAAGGAAGACTGGAGGTCGAATGTTACATGTTTATTTTGTACGGATCCAAACGGCACCTGCAGAGTTGTCTTTCGCTTCACCGACTACGTCAATGACGAGACCGTATTGCGGAAGTTTGCGTCCTGCATCTGGAATGAGCGAGTTGATGTAAGAGTTTGCATCATTGAACTGCTTCACGCCAGGCAGTGCTTTGTAATCGTACACGCCACGACTCGGTGAATCAATATACCAAGCGAGCGTCTTATCGAGACTGAACGCCGCATCAGCAATTTGGTAACGTGTACTACCTGCGACTGTCTGTTGACCGTTCAAGTTACCGATGAGCGCTTCAGGATGTGAATCGACGACACCGAGGAACCCTTCACCAGGGTGGACACCGACCCAGTTGTCTGTGTACGAGTCATCACCGTACCACACGACGAGACCTGTGTTGTATTTCACGCCGCGGCCGTTGAGAAGACCCATATCCGACCCAGCGTGGTTACGCCATTCAAGGTAGTAATAGTGTGGTTTTGAATCGTATCCGTCTGAAGAGACGAATCCATCAAGCGTCACGGCTTCAGCGCCTTCCGCATCATCTGCGAAGAGTGTTGCTGATTCTGATTTGATTGACAAGTTGTCGACTGCGAAGCCTTTCATGGCGACACCGCCGTCTGTCACGTATTCAAAGACGATTTGAACATCTTGTCCAGCGAATTGTGAGAGGTCGTATGATTTGTTGACCCATGCACCGTTCGTCGTCTCAGCAGGGTAGCCCGCTTCGTTTGCACCGTTGACGTCGTCACCGAATACATCGAGAACGACTTCTTGACCACCGCTGAGGGCTTTGATGTACAAGTAATCATAGTCCGATTCGACTTCATAGAATGAATCGAATGCGAGGACTCCGTCCGCTCCAAGTTTCACAGCTGGTGTTGCCATCTCAGTATGGATGTCGTCACCTTTTGTCGAGTAATAGTAGCGATCGCCATAAGCTGGTTCGATTCCTTTAATCTTCTTATCAGGAAGGTTGACTTTGACAATGCCTGGATTGTTTGATTTCGTCACAGATTGGTCGAGTTGTGCGACGAACCCTTGAGAGTTGATGTCTTCAAGGTCGACTTCTGTGATGTTTGCCCAGTTTCCACCCATGATTTTTTGGAAGTACTCTTTGTTTTGTGGTGAGAAGCTTGTTGGCTCCGTACCAGCCACTTTACCAGCCCAGCTACCGCCACTCATGATCGACCATGATTGTACCGGTTCGCCTTGACCTGTGTACTGCGTATCGTACTCATCTGGAAGACCGAGGTCATGTCCGAACTCGTGTGCGAAAACGCCGACCGCACCATCTTCAGGTTGAATCGTGTAATCATATGCAGCCATTTTCCCGCCCCAGTAAGGAACTGCAGCTTCTGTGTTGGCTACTGGATAAACACCATCAAGAACCCAGCGATGTGACCATACCGCATCGTCACCGAGCGCACCGCCACCTGCTTCTTGACCAGTCCCAGCGTGGATGATCATCAAGTGGTCAACGAGACCGTCCGGCTCATTGAAGTCACCGTCTCCATCCAAATCGTAAAGGTCGTATTGATCATGTTCTTTCAAATCGATTCCAGATGCGACCGCAGCATTCAACGCATCTTTGACGAGTTGACGAGGTCCCGGTCCGACGTTATCATGTCCGCCATCACCTTTGTCAGCTCCATAGTCTTTCGCGGTTCCCGGAACGGTCAACCACTCCGAAACCTCACCATCGACCGTATAACTTCCGCCTGATTGTTCTTCATAGTATTGTTTGAACGTTTGGACCTTTTCACCGTTAAA
This sequence comes from Exiguobacterium sp. s43, assembly GCF_018617255.1. Lineage (GTDB taxonomy): Bacteria > Bacillota > Bacilli > Exiguobacteriales > Exiguobacteriaceae > Exiguobacterium > Exiguobacterium profundum. The sequence continues at coordinate 1,355,886 of NZ_JACSJT010000001.1, read as the reverse complement.
GAGTTCAAATTGTTGATCACCGAACATATACTTTTCGTAATGTTCTTTACTGAAGTTATCGCTGTACATATAGCCCGGCTCTTGGATGATGTTATTGTGTTTGAAGTCGCTGTACTCGACGAGGAGAACGAGGACTTTATCTTCACGTACCGAACCGTTGTATGCAGATTGCTGGGCAGGAGATACTTTTACTTGACCGTTCGGTTTCCCTTTACGGTAATTCCCTTGCCCTTTTTTCGCTTTATCAAGAATTCGTTTTGATTCCTTTTCGAATTGAGTATGTATCTTCTCTTTTGCTTTCGAAGCCTTCTCGTTCACTTTGTCGTCGTGCTTATGTGGATCTTTCGCTTCACCTTGCTTTTTCGCGATATACGCATCGACTGCTTTCATGCGTTCAGATGCGGACAATCCTTTTTTGATGACGCCACGTTTCTCGAGAGCTTTCGCGAGACGCTCTTCATCGATGATGTTGTGGTCGAACGGAGCGAGCTCGCTCGTTGTCGGAACCGATGGTGCAACCGAGAGGGGTGCAGCACCAGCTGCCGGAACGATACTGACTGTCATGGCAGATGTCATGAGAGCCGCGAGTGTCGTTCGACGGATGGAACGTTTTTTCATTTGTGTGAACCTCCTGTTAAAAAATAATGGGAAAATGTGTGAGCTTGTTGTAAATGTACTCTTTGTGTCTGATTAATGTCAATATTCAGAAAATAATAAACAAAAAAGGAGTCTAAAGACCTATTTAGTTCAATTTGACTAAATAGACTTAGACTCTAGGTCGATATATCCGTAATGGAACTTCGACGTTTTACGTTTTATGTGAGTGAAACCGTACCGTTCAAAGGTATCGCTCTCAAAATGCGCCTTCAAGACAATTCGTTTCATAGCTACTCGTGTTGCTTCGGTAATCAATTCTTGCGTGAGAGGGGAGGTGTCGGCGATTGTGCGAAGTGGGTTCAGATGAACCGATTCTGAAATCGTCTTTTCAAACATCGGATCAAAGTAAATACAATCAAACGAATTTTCCGCACACGATTTTAAATAGTCGAGAGAGTTGGAGTGAACGACCTCAATGCGTCGCATCGCCTCATTGACCTGCTCATCTTTTTCGACCCATACGGACATGCCTTCCCGGACGAGCTGTGCCGTAATGAATTGACTCTCAAGGCCAATTACTTTACCGGTTGAACCGACGACATGGCTCATGACGATACTGTCCGAGCCGAGTCCGAGTGTACAATCTAGAACATGATCACCTGGATTTGCTTGCATGGCATTAATGAGTGGATCTGATCCACCTCGGCTCAGTTGCTTTACCCGAAAGACGGAGCTCGATGGGTGAAAAAAGAACGGCTCTGTACTATGCAAAGGTGTGAACTCGACACGTCGTTTATCAAAGATAAGTACACCTTGTTGATGACGTTTCTTCAACTCATCAATGGAAAGTTTGCGTCGGTCGACAAATTTCATCTTGTATTCTGTGGCATGCGTATGCGCTCGAGACAAGACATCATCTGTAGGGCGCAAACAAGTAGTGACAATATACATAATCCGGGCTCCTTCATAAAAAATGAGACGCAGTTGCGTCTCATTTTTTCTTACTGAGTAAGTCTGATAATTCATCGATAAGTGCTTTATGAGAAGCGAGTTCTTTCTTCTTCTCATCGTTCACGTTCATCGGACGTTTTGAACGGCTTTGAAGCGCTTCAAGCGTTTCATCGATTGACGACTTCAACGTATCACGTTCTTCAGGTTTCAGAGATACTTCGTGCGGATTTTCGCCAGAAGCATCTAATTCGCGGAGACGTGCCATCAATTGCTTTGCCTCGCGATTCAAATCGATTAATAATCTGTCAATTTGTTCCAATCGTAATTTAATCCCATCACGTTCTGTAAACATCTGTTTCACCTCTTTTTGCGGTTTAACCCTAAGGTCTCTTCCTGTTTACTTTACCATAAAATTAGTTAAACGAAACTACCGGGAATATATTCCATTTATTTTGGCTGTAAGAAACATTGTTTCTCTATCCCCACACGAATGTCACCTGCTATACTAACTGAGCTAATAAGGAGGTGGGCGGATGGAAACGACAAATCATCCACCAAAAGCGCTCAAAGGAGCGATTGTGTCGATTACGGCATATTTGATCTTATCTATACTAAAAGTATTCTTCGGGTACTTATATGAATCTGAAGCGGTCCTAGCCGATGGATTCAACAATACGACGGATATCATTGCATCGGTCGCGGTCTATATTGGCATTCGGGTGGCTGCATTGCCACGGGATGCCGAGCATAAATATGGTCATGCGAAAATGGAGACAATCTCTGCTCTCATCGCTTCATTAATCATGATTGCGGTCGGTATTTTCGTCTTCTTAAACAGTCTATCGAACTTAATTGGGGGCGAGTATACCGAACCGAACCCGTTGGCAGCGGTCGTCGCCTTCGTCAGTGCGCTCGTCATGTTCGGGGTGTATCGGTTCAACTTGAACCTCGCGAGAAAAACAAAGTCATTGGCACTTAAAGCGGCGGCGAAAGACAACTTGGCCGATGCGATGATTTCAGTCGGAGCCACGCTTGGTGTGCTATTCGCTTATTTTCAACTGCCTTGGATGGACACGGTCTTAGCAATTGTGATTGCCGGCATGATCATCCGGACAGCGATTCAAATCTTTTTAGATGCCACCCATCAGCTTTCTGACGGATTCCCTCCACATCTCGTCGAGTCCTATGAGGAAACAATTGAACAATTTGAGCGTGTGAAAGAAGTTCGGGAAATCAAAGGGCGTCATCTTGGGAATCACGTGATGCTCGATGTGACGATTGCAGTCGATGGCGATTTGACTGTGGACGCGGCCCATGAATTGTGTGACGATATCGAACGGAAACTAGATGAAGAGCATGCGGTCGATTCGGTGCATATTCATATCGAACCGGTTTGATGTTCGGTTATCTTTTGCGCTTCATGAAGGGATTCGTTTATAATAAGCGCAGACAGATATTGAACTACTAGTTAAGGAGGGCACGGGATGAACATCGTGCGTCAACCTATTCGCCAGATTGATGAGATTGAATATGAACACTTTCAAAAATATGGAGAAAGTGCATATGGCGTTTCTGCTGAAGAGTTGAAAGGGATCCTCGAGGAAATGGGGGCGGAGCAACTTTATCACGCAGAAGAGCATAGTTATGGAGAAGACTTCTATTACGACTTGATGGTCGATGACAAACTGGTCGGTAAAGTCTTGTTACTCAAGCTTGCCCGCGTATACCAACTCGACCTGATGGTGTTCGATGCGTACAAAAACAAAGGATATGCGACGGAAGGTTTGCGTCTTGCCTTACTGGACTCAAAATTGATGGATGGACAAACAGTCCGGGCTGGCATCCCACCGACGAGCCCACATCAACAAGAGATGCATCATGTTCTTATTCAGAACGGGTTCGAAAAGCGGAACGGTTTGTATTATTTAAATTTTAAGAAACGATATGTGGTAAACCATTAAGCTGACGGCGTCTCGCACGTCAGCTTTTTTCATATGGAGGGGTAAGGATGAAGCAAGTCACCATTAAAGACATTGCGGAGCTCGCTGGTGTCGCCAAAAGTACGGTCTCACGCTATCTGAACGGTGGATCGGTTGGAAAGGCAACAAGGGAAAAACTCGACCGGGTCATTCGAGATACGAACTATGAGCCGAATCAGTTCGCTCAAAGTCTCAAGTCGAAACAGACGAAGATGATTGGGGTCATCGTTCCACGGCTCGATTCGTATGCCGCCTCACGGACGATGATGGGGATTGATGAACAGCTCACGGAACGAGGATATCAAATGCTCGTCGTCAATACAGCACAACAGACGGAACGAGAAATCGAACAGCTATACAATTTAGCCAAACAAAAAGTCGCCGGAATCATCTGGCTTGGAACGACGGTCACGGAACGTCATCTTGAGGCGATTGAGGCGATTCAAATCCCGGTCTTGTTGATTGGTCAGCAACATGACAATGTCCATAGTCTCGTCTATCCTGACTATGATGCGGCCTATGCGCTCGGTAAACAGTTCACGGAGTGGGGTCATCGAAACGTGGTCTATGTCGGGGTGTATGAATCGGATATCGCGGTCGGTCAAGCACGCCGTGACGGATTTTTGAAGGCGTTTCAAGAATCGGAGGCAAATGTCAAAGTCATTCAAACGACGTTTAAGATTGAGGACGCCATTCCAATCGGTGAACAGTTGGCGAATGATGTCGGCACTGTTTCGTTGATTGTTTGTGCGACCGACAACATTGCGTTAGGCGTCTTGAAAGGATTAGCGAATCAAGGGGTCTCTGTCCCGAGAGATGTCTCTGTCAGTGGATTTGGAGGATATGATTTCACGGAAGTCCTGCATCCATCCATCACGACGGTACACCTTCCTTATCGCCGAACTGGTGCGAAAGCTGCCGACATGATGCTACAGCTCTTACACGGTGAACACGTCCCAATGAAAACGTTCACAATTTTTGAATTAAAAGTGCGCGAGAGCGTTGACAAGTTGAATTAAATCGTTTACATTTGTGTTGCGGAACCGGTTCCGCAACATTTTTTATTCTAAAATGGAACCGGTACCAATCGTATAAAGAACTCATATGATTTTTGGAGGTGGACGATATGAACACCGTACATTGTATCGGCGAATTGTTGATTGACTGGGTATGCGAGGATGCGTCTAGCGATCTCGTGAACGGGACGACGTTCGTCAAGAAAGCGGGAGGCGCACCTGCGAATGTCGCGGCAGTCGTCAGTAAGCACGGGGGACAATCCAGTTTCCTCGGACAGGTTGGAGATGACCCGTTTGGTCTCTTCTTGAAACAGACGTTGGTCGAGAACGGCGTCCGAACAGAAAACCTTGTGGAGTCTGGAGATACGACATTCGCATTCGTATCGATTCAAGAGGACGGAGAGCGGGACTTCACATTCCGTCGCGGAAGTGACGGGGAGTATGCCTTCGAGTCGATCGACTTATCGGTGATCGAGTCAGGAGACATCATTCATTTCGGCTCGGCGACAGCACTACTTGATGGGAAATTGAAAGACGCGTACTTTAAGTTATTGCAATTTTCAAAGCGGGATGGCTTGTTTATCTCGTTCGACCCGAACTATCGGGATGCATTGATCACGGATCTCGAGCAATTTAAACAAGATGCGAGACACTTCATCGCGGAATCGGACTTCATTAAATTGAGCGAAGAAGAAGCGCACTTGTTAACCGGAGAAGAACAACTAGAAGACGCTGTTCGTGCACTGCTTGAATTAGGTGCAAAACAGATTGCCATTACACTAGGGTCTCGTGGGACGTTGATTGCGACAAGCACGCATCATGAAATCGTTCCTTCAATCTCAATCGACAGTATCGATTCGACGGGAGCGGGAGATGCGTTCGTCGGAGCTTACTTATATCGGTTGTCAACACTCGGGTTTGACCCGGAGCGCTTACGTTCCGACATTGAATATGCGAACGTAACGGGTGCATTGACATGTACAGCTTATGGCGCAATTCCAGCAATTCCATCACGACAACTTGTGAATGAAACGTTAGGAGGGAAATGAAGATGGATTACAAAAAAGAAGCAGCATCGATCCTAGAGGCGATTGGTGGGAAAGAAAACGTTGCGGCAGCCGCGCACTGTGCGACTCGCCTTCGACTCGTATTGAACGATGAGTCGAAGGTCGATGAGAAAGCACTCGAACAACTTGATGTGGTTAAGGGAACATTCTCTACAGGCGGACAATACCAAATCATCATCGGACAAGGTACGGTCAACAAGGTCTATGCGGAATTTTCACAATTGACTGGTCTTGGAGACATGTCGACGACAGACGTGAAGTCAGCCGGAGCGAAAAAAATGAACCCGCTCCAACAGTTCGTCAAAATGTTATCGGATATCTTCGTTCCAATCATCCCGGCCATCGTCGCCGGTGGTCTCTTGATGGGGATCAACAACTTATTGACGGCACCGGATTTGTTCTTTGATGGTCGTTCGTTGATTGACCAGTATCCAGGCATGGCCGACCTCGCAGCGATGATCAATACGTTCGCAAACGCCGCCTTCGTCTTCCTTCCTGTACTCATAGGGTTCTCCGCAGCCAAACGGTTCGGTGGTAACCCGTACCTAGGTGCAGCGCTCGGGATGATCATGGTTCACCCGGACTTGATCAATGCATACGCTCAGGCAAGTGTTGAAGAGATTCCGGTTTGGAACATTTTCGGACTCGAGATTGAGAAGTTAGGATACCAAGGACAAGTCTTACCAGTCCTCGTCTCGACGTATATTTTATCGAAGCTTGAAATTAACATTCGGAAGTTTATGCCGGCATCACTTGATATCTTGCTTACGCCATTACTTTCACTCCTCTTCACAGCGTTCATCACGTTCGCCTTCGTGGGTCCGATTACACGCGAAGCAGGGAACTTAATCATTGATGGGTTGGTATGGACGTATGATTCACTCGGATTCGTCGGTGGCTTGATCATGGGTCTTCTCTACGCCCCAATCGTTATTACGGGGATGCACCATAGCTTCATCGCGATTGAGACACAGCTTCTCGCCGATATCGCCGAAACAGGTGGATCGTTCATCTTCCCAATCGCTGCGATGTCGAACGTCGCACAAGGGGCAGCTACCCTTGCGGTCTTCTTCTTAACTGCTGATAAGAAGATGAAAGGTGTCGCATCAGCATCAGGGATCTCAGCATTACTTGGAATCACAGAGCCTGCTATGTTCGGGGTCAACTTAAAACTACGTTATCCGTTCATCGCAGCCATCGTCGGTTCAGCCATCGCTTCTGCGTTCATCGTTGGAAACGACGTATTGGCAGTAGCGCTCGGTGCTGCCGGATTACCAGGTATTATTTCAATCGCACCGGGTTCGATCATCTCGTATATCATTGGCATGGCCATCGCCTTCGCCGTGACATTCGGATTGACATTCATCCTAGCGAAACGACAAGCAAAAAAAGAAGCGGTCAAACAAGCCGCATAACAAAAAGGAAGTGACACTATGAATTGGACGAAGGCCGAACGTTATCGTTCACTCCGTGACGTGAGCGCCCTCGAGATGGAGGTGCTCCGTGCAAAGACGGCCGCATCCCCGTGGCGGTTTGGGTACCATATCCAGCCGCCGACGGGCCTCCTCAATGACCCGAACGGCTTCGCATATTACGATGGAGAGTACCATCTATTCTATCAATGGTTCCCGCTCGGGCCAGTTCACGGTCTCAAACATTGGTATCATGTCAGTTCGAAAGATCTTGTCCATTGGACCGACCGCGGGGTGGCGTTAGTCCCTGAAACGAAAGAAGATTCCCATGGTGCCTATTCAGGAAGTGGTTTCGTTGTGGACGACACCCTTCACGTGATGTATACAGGGAATCATCGTACGGACGATTGGACGCGTCACGCCTCGCAAATCATCGGTGTACTGCGTGAAGGGATGATCGAGCGGCGCAACGTGGCCATCCCGGATATTCCGGCCGGTTACACGGAACATTTCCGCGATCCGAAAGTATGGGAAGAAGATGGATCATATTATGCGATTGTCGGTGCACAGCGAACGGATGAGACAGGATGTGTCGTCTTATATCGTTCGACCGACTTGAATGAATGGACGTTTTTAGGTGAAGTGAAGACGGGGCTCGAGCGGTTCGGTTACATGTGGGAATGTCCTGACGTGTTTGAACTGAATGGAAGGCATGTCCTCATTTTTTCTCCGCAAGGGATTGAGCCTGAAGGTCATCGCTATCACAACATCTATCAATCTGGATACGTCACAGGCACTCTTGATTTAGAAACGCTCGTCTTCACGCACGAGTCGTTTGAAGAGCTCGACTTCGGTTTCGACTTTTACGCTCCACAAACGACGGAGCATGACGGGCGTCGTATTCTAGTCGGTTGGATGGGCCTACCGGAAATCGAATATCCGACAGACCGGTACGGCTGGGCACATGCGTTAACACTGCCACGTGAACTATCAGTGGAAGATGGTGTATTGAAACAACGACCTGTCCCAGAAATGAAGCAACTACGACAAGACCAGTTTATTAAAGAATCGAGTACGCTGATCGACATGGTCACTCCTGAACGTTATGAATTGGAACTGTCGACTTCTGGGGAAGACTTCAAACTTGAACTGTTGAAGACAGAAGATGAGTCGCTTGTGATTCGATACGAGAAAGAAACATCCGAATTGACCATCGACCGGACGAATGCAGGTGAACCGTTCGCAACCGAGTTCGGGACGACTCGGACCAAGGTGATCAACGTCACATCCCTTCGGCTGTATGTCGACTCATCGAGTGTCGAGTGTTTCGTCAACGACGGTGATGCTATGGCAACCCTTCGCGTCTTCCCATGTGATGGTGAGAAACGGGTTCGCTACGTCGGAGACGGGGCAAGTTTAGTCGGTTGGAAATTTGAATGAATGTAAAAGCTGAGCGTTTGCTCGGCTTTTTAATTTTTCCAAATGTTGAAACCGTTTCGATTGGATCTACGTATAGATGAAGAGAAGAGAGAGGTGAGAGAATGAATAAAATGATGAAGTGGGTTGATGCGATTCGAACGATTACCGCACCATTTGGAGATCCGATTGGAGAGATTGAGAATGAAGAAGTTGAACGCGTGATGGTGGCGGAGTCGACGGTGCGCGGAATAATGAATCCAGAAGTGAAGTTAGAGTTTCATGAATTAAGCCAGGTGCGGGTGTTCGCGGAAATGCTACGTAGTTCAGAAGAAATCGAGGACATCGAAATTGAAGTGGTACCCGATTTTGATCTCTTGCTGCAATTTAAAGGTGGCGATTAAGAACGATATCAGCTGTGGCTCGGTCAACCGAACCGTCCGAGTGTCATCACGCATCTTGAGCGAACGGATGTTTTCTGGCGACTACCGGAACATACGACGAATCAATTGATTGATGCCCTCGGGTTAGATACGTAAAAAAGCACCTCTTTTTGAGATGCTTACGAGTTGAATCGGATAAACCGTTCGATTTGTCGCTCTGATTTTCTTGCTTGTCGTCCGACCCAAATCAAGTGGCCGGGACTGTTCAGGATTGTTAACTGAGCATGCGGGATCAATCGCTTCGCGTAATGCGCATGACGAACGGGGACGGCCTTGTCATTTTTTGAATGGACGATGTAGGTCGGGCAGGTGACACCGAGTAAGACCTCACTTGAGACACTTTGTTTTAAATCGAACTGTGCGCCAAGTCCAAACGCCATCTGATTCGCGACACGTTTTAGGAGAAAGATGTCGTAGGGTGACACCTCTTCTCGAATCGTCTCGAGTGCCAACACACTCGTCGATTGAATCATACGGGCCGTCGCTTCGAATGGATGTTTTTGAATGGCACGAGCGATGAACTGTTTCATGATGTATTGAAGTGCGATAAATGCGGGTTGGACGACATTTCGGCTGACCGTGTCCCGATACGGGAAATCAACGACACTCGTCACGGCGGCAGCGAGGGTCAAACTAAGGACACACTGATTCTGTGAAGCGAGCTCGATCGCGGTCGGTCCTCCGGCAGAGATGCCATAGACATGATATCGATCAATATCTAGCATTTGCATCAAGTGAGAGAGTCGGGATGCAAACAATTGAGGAGATGCTGAAAAAGAGTATGGTGTTTCTCCATATCCGGGTCTAGATGGGACAATGACCCGGAAACCGGATAAAACGAGTTGGTCCACATGGTATGGTTCTAAACTCGATGACTGGGTCCCATGGATCAGTACGATGACGGGACCGTGACCGCGGTCTATATATTCGATTTTTGAGCCGTCGACGTGTGCATAATATTTCAACTTAGATGGCGCCTCCTTAAACGTTTTGTAATGGAAAATACCTTTATTTCGTGGAAATAAAATGATAATGTCTGTTTATACATAATTTAGACAGAGAGACGAAAGGGGATAGAACCGTGAATAACCGAGAGCGGTTACTTGAAGTTCGACGTTTCTTCGAACGTTACACGGACGAAGCGAATCCAAAGACACTAGAAGATTTGCTCGAGTACTTGTCAACGATAGGAGATACTTCTAAGTTAGCAAAAAAATCGGTGAAAGACGATATCCAGGCACTGAATAATTCGGGGTTTGAAGTGCAGGATGAATTGGAGAAGAATGGTCTCGCTAAAAAGTATTGGCATTCGGCCCGCTTATTTGAGATTCATGAACTCCGGATGATGGTCGATGCGATTGTCGCAGCGAAATTTATCTCGGAAGACGTGACCGAGGAAATTGTAGAGAAACTTCAAATGCTGACGAGTATCCCTGAAGCGAAGACGCTACAATCGATCATCAAGACGCCGAAGAAAAAACACGGACACATTCCTTACCATATCGATCGTATCCAACGGGCCATTCATGAACGAAAAGCTATCTCGTTCCAATATACAGACGTCGTCGGATTTGATGTGACGAAACGAACGTTCCCGCTCCGCCGTGACGGAGAGCGATACGTCGTTAATCCAATCGATTTGCATTGGAATCACGAGCAGTACTACTTGATCGGGATCGACGAATCAATCGGAGAGGTGCGGAACTACCGGGTTGACCGCATCGTCAATTCGGAGATTGTGGAAGATGGCACCATTCGTCCGAAGCATCATTTACCTGATGATTACTATCAAAAATCATTCAATATGTATAACGGATCTGATGAACAAATCGTTTTGTCCGTCGACGAACGCGTTCTCCCGGTCATCTTTGACAAGTTAGGGGAAGACGTTTCTGTTTCTGAACATGGAGAACGATTCCTCATCCGTTTCGACGCAGCCGTATCTGACGGATTCATTTACTGGTTGCTCTCTTTAGGGTCACAAGTAGAAGTGGTCGAACCGCTCACGCTTCGTGATCATATGAAAGCAACGATTGAGAAGATGGCAACTACTTATGAAAATACAAGCATTCATTCATCCATCGAGTAAGCAGATGTGCTATACTGCTTGCGACACTAGATGAAGGGGGACAGGCGGATGTTGAATTGGATGCCATTGATCATTCCGATTGTCGCTGTCATTTTCGTAACGATCGTCGCAAGGCGCGCCATGAAAATGGATAAAGAGAATTAATAAGAAGAGACATCGTCCAGTACTGGGAGGTGTCTCTTTCGCTATGGAGGTAGAACGTGGATACGATTACACATACGTTATTCGGTTTGACGCTATATGGTGCAGCCGATAAACGGGATTTACAACAACATGAAAAACGAGCCTTGTTCGTCACGACACTTGTCGGGAGCCAAATCCCGGACAGCGATGTGATTTCTCGGCTATGGGACACAGAAGGGATGTATCAGATGTGGCATCGCGGCATCACCCACTCGATTTTTCTCGTCCCACTCATTGCCTTGCTCATCTACATACTCGTTCGCCTCCTCTTTCGCGTGACGGACATTCGCTATTTTTGGTGGGCACTGTTGTCTGTCTTCATACACAACACATCTGACTTGTTCAATGCATGGGGAACGGGCTACTTCGAACCGATCTCTGACGTGAGGATCACATTCGGTGTGATCCCGATTGTCGATTTCGTCTATTGGGGAATCTTCTTGGTCGCCTGGCTCGTCGCTCGGAAGCAGGAAGTTCGTTATAAGACGTATCGGTATGCATGGGCTGCCCTCGTTCTTTATGTCGCGCTTCAAAGTGCGCAGGGCGCCTATTTATATCAGTCTTATTCAAAGGAATATGACGAAGTGGCGCTCTCGGCTTCATTTATCCCGACTCAGTTCACGGTCATTACGAAGACTGACGAGGACGTATCGCTCTTTCAAGATTCGATATATCAAGAAGCGACCTTGCAATACGAATTGACGAGTGCCGAAAAGGCGAGTCTTGAACCATTGTTTGAAGCGAATCATGAGGCGCGCACATTGACCAAATGGTCGCCGTTCGTCGTCATCGTAGCAAACGAAGAACGGCTCGGCGTCTTTGACCCGCGGTTTTATGATGGCGAATCCTCATTTTTATATGAATACATCGAAAGGTAGGACAACGGATGGGACGTATACGTTATCTCTTTATCTTCGCTTACGAACAGGCACTTAGTTGTATCTTTCCGGTCGCCATCTTCGGAGCGCTTGCCGTCACAAAGTTTGTAGAGTTACCACTCCCACGATATGACGTTTTACTCATCTGGTGTTTGTTCGTTCAAGTCGTCCTTGTGAAGACGGGGCTCGAGACGATGGAAGAAGTGAAGGTCATCAGCTGGTTCCATGTCATCGGTCTTGGACTTGAATTATTCAAGGTGCAGATGGGGTCATGGAGTTATCCGGATGAGGCGTTCACAAAAGTGTGGGGCGTCCCGCTCTATGCCGGATTTATGTATGCGAGCGTTGGTAGTTACGTCGTCCAGGCATGGCGTCGTCTCGATTTACGATTTACGAAGATGCCGCACCCAATCATCGCCTTCGGACTTGGCATCGCCATTTACTTCAACTTTTTTTGGCACCATGTTTGGTTAGACCTACGGTGGCTGTTAATCGCATTCATCTTTTTGGCGTTCGGTCGCTCGGTTGTCTCGTATAAACTCGACGATCGACGATTTGAGATGCCGGTCGTCCTGTCATTCTTCTTGATTGCCTGCTTTATCTGGCTCGCTGAAAATATTGTCACGTTCTACAACGGCTGGGCGTATCCGGACCAATTGAACGGTTGGGCCATCGTTGATTTAGGAAAACTGTCGTCCTGGTTCCAACTCGTCATCATCAGTATCCTCCTTGTCGCTTGGCAAAAGCGAAAATTGGAGTATGAATTACCTTAAACTCGACATGTGTCGAGTTTTTTTGTGAGGGGACACGAATCCTTTTTTGAAGAAAGTCGTATTGTAAAACGAGGTGATTCGGTTGTTGGAAATTGTACTTACTTGGTTGATTGGATTATTGTGTCTAGGATCTCTTGTCATCTATTGGAGAGAGTGGCGAAAGACTCGGAATCGAGTCAAACTAGGACAAGCTTGTCTCGCAATGTTTTGTTCGTTTCTTGTACTTGGAATGGCAGGCATGGAAACGTACGACCGCATGACGACGAATCACATCGTCGAGACGGGAGAATGTTATGTCGTCGATGACCGATCATCGAAGGGTTCATCGAACGTGACGCTATGGTTCGGAGAGCGGTCATACGGCTTCAAGGAAATTCCGGACGTTGCATATGGTCCAGGATATGTGTTTACGTGTCGCGCAATAATGACAAAGCAGATGCAATCAGGAATCGATTATGAGTTGCGATCACTTGACGGTGAGCTATTATATTCAACTCGTTCAGATGATTGATTGCGTGAAACTCAAAAACAAAACGTGTTCAAAGCTAATTTTATAGCTTCGAACACGTTTTACTATGATTGACTCCTGTACGTATGCCATAAAAGCAACATCATGACGATAAAACCCAGTCCTCCGACTAAATTGGTTATGAACAAGATGTGCTGAGACGATAAGAGACGGAGTATGGCCTGCCATATCAAAGACAGTGAAATTACGACAAAAATGAAAACACCAAATGGATTAGCGAGAATCGCAATAAGTTTATGATTCATTGTCATTCACTAAATGACCGGAATTTCTTGAACGCCATACCGATCATTTCGATTCCTTCATCTTGTTTCGTTTTCTCTCTAAAAAGATCGGAAGGATATTCAAAAAGATTGCCGCAACCGTCAAGAACCATAGCGCACGCGACATACCGGGTACGACATCTGTTATGGCAGCCCAGTCCTTAGCTTCGACCCACATGTTGAGCAAGCTATATTCGGCGCATAACGTGAGAGCAACTAATGATAGGGCAATCGCCATCGGCAGCTTATAGTCCTTCTCCATCATAAATACGGTCAAATTGATGAGCGTCGCCCCGATCGCCGCCAATCCAAAAATAATCCACATCCTTTAACCCCCTAAATATTTCTATCTATACATTGTATCATACAAATTAACCCAGATAAATTTCAGAAAATTGTTTCTATTTACATAATAAATATGCTAGAATCAGTGGAAAGTGTCTTTGGATATTATTCCCTTTAGAAAATGAACAATCAACCGGACATCCTTTCACACTTTTGATTGAGAGATTTGCATTCAAAAGGAGATAGAACTATGACGTATATTGCTCGGAAATCAGTTCATCTGATAATCGCATTTTTCATCTTGATTGCGATTAGTGCGCTACCGTCGCTTGTCGTTCAGACGGATTTTAGTCTGACGAATTATTGGAACGGCATTCAACAACAGATGGACCAATTACAGAAACTAGAGGACATTACATATTACAACATCACCGCGCAACGTTACTTGCCACTCTTGCCGGCACTTGGACCGCTCGTCAAAGAATCGGTCATCATTTTTACCACGGCACTCGCGGTATCGACCTCGCTAGGATTAATGTATGCGTACCTCTACTATCGGAGCGGGAGACGCGTTCGTACCGTTTTACACCAAACGAGTCAGACGCTCGAGATGGTACCAGATTTGTTCTGGTTAATTTTTTCTCAATTTCTTGCGATTACAATCCATAAGTCGACAGGGTTCGATCGCATTGAAGTTGCCGGAGGATTCGCAGAATATATACGGTTTCTCCCAATCGTCACATTGACGCTGACGACATTATTCTTCTTTATCAAATGGTTGACAATTCATATTCATGAACAAGAAGCCATTCCGTATCTCGAACTCGCGCAAGCGAAAGGGATTCGACCGAGTGGACTGTTTTGGAAACACTTATTACCGAATATCATCTATCGGTTTTACCTCTTTTTCCGTTCGAACATCATTACCATCTTATCGACACTTTTGATTGTCGAATACTTATTTAACGTTCAAGGGTTATTTCGATTCGCCGTCTACAACCCGCAGATGGAGATATTACTGGTTATCTTATTCGTCATCTATATCCCGATTTTTCTGTTGGATTTACTGATTGAATGGATTATTCCGAATGCATGGAAAGGAGGGATTTGATGCGCCGAGTATTAATACGTGACCCGATTTTCATCTTCTGCTTTGTTATCGTAGCGGGGCTATTGTTGATGAGTTTTGGAAATACCGTGTTTCGTGATGGGAATGTTGATCAAACCCTCATGCTCTACTCTGATGAAGGGAGACTCATTGGAATACCACCATTAGAACCGTCAAAATATCAATGGCTCGGGACGGACAATGCTGGATATGATTTATTCCAAATGCTCGTGGAAGGATTTAAGTGGACCGTTGGCATCTGTGCGCTCGTCGCATTCGGACGGATGGTCATCGGTCTATTGATTGGCATCCCTCTTGCTTTCAGGGGAGCTCGCTTAAATCAATTCTTTAAAACGTTATTGGACGGCTTTTTGATTCTGCCGATTTCATTGATCGCATTGATGATGTTAGTAGGAACACTGACCTTTTTTGATTCGACACAAGTGCCTCCATTATTTGATCGAGTAAAGATTGAACTAATCGTCTTAGTCGTTCTCGGATTGCCTGCCGTCACGTTATACCTAATCACGGAGATTCGACAATTGCTTCAACAAGAGTTCATGATCGTGGCTCAGACGCTTGGTGGCAGTGTCTGGCACCGTGTGAGATTGCATCTATTCCCACATCTCGTTCCAACCCTCGTGATCGTCTTCATGCAACAGTTTGTCCAAACGCTCATGTTGCTTATTCATCTCTCGCTGTTTGGGATTTTCTTCGGAGGAACGGTCATGTTACATGAAGGGATCATGCCGACCGTCTATGAATGGTCTTCGATGTTCGGGTATTATTTCAGACAGTTCACCGCGATGACGTGGATGACGAATCACTTGTTTCTCGTTCCGGCCATGTCACTTGCTGCGCTCATCTTTATCTTCAACTTGTTGACGAGCCGCCTCGAGCGAGCATTTAAACTCAGACGTCAAGAACCGGTGGTGACCGAGGTAAGTCTAGCAGAATCCGAAGCGGCAGCTGCTTCTCTTTCGAATCCATTCACCCCCGTTGATTCAACCATGTCATTAAGGAAGGAACCGGATGATATCGTATGATATGATCCGGTTTTTCTATGTCGAATGGACTGAACTGTCTTGTTTGAGGGAAAGTGTATAACAGATTAAGGTGACAATTGATGAATGGAGTGAATCAATATGAAAGCTGTGATTTGTACCGCGTATGGGCCACCTGAAGTACTTGTCATTCAAGAAGTGAATCAACCGAAGCCGAAAAGCAATGAGTTGCTGGTTCGAGTCCATGCATCGGCCGTCCACTCGGGAGATCGACGCCTCCGAGCACTAGACGTCCCTCCATTGGGGAGACTTCCCATGCGAATGGTTGTAGGGTTTAAGGCGCCACGTCAACCGATTCTCGGTGTCGTGTTGGCAGGTATCGTCGTGGAAACAGGCAACAGTGTGAAAAACTTTCAGGTCGGAGACAACGTCTATGCCCTGACTGGGATGCGGTTTGGCGGATATGCAGAATTCGCTTGTGTGAACGAATCGAAATGTGTGTTTCAGATGCCCACGCATGCCAGCTTTATCGAGGCGGCTGCTCTACCGTTCGGAGGTACGACGTCGTTACATTTTTTGCGGAAGGCACATATCGACCGGGCGAACAACGTTCTCATTTATGGTGGCACAGGTGCTGTCGGTTCGACTGCCGTACAGATTGCGAAGCATTACGGCGTGCATGTCACAGCAGTTTGCCACGAGCGAAACGTTGAACTTGTGAAGCGACTTGGGGCTGATGTGGTCGTCGATTACACGAAAGAGGGGTACGATCTTGAATTAAATACGTATGATGTGGTCTTTGATGCCTCAGGGAAAATCGATAAACGATTAGCGAAAGCCCATGTGAGCGATAACGGGGCCTTCAGTTCTGTCGCGGGGCAAGGACCAGCCATGGAACGTAAAGAGGATTTGATATTTTTGAACGAATTGTTTGAGTCAGGAGCATTGCAACCCGTCATTGATACGGTATATCCACTCGATAAGATTGTCGAAGCGCACCGATATGTGGACCAAGGGAAAAAGGTTGGAAATGTGATGGTTAGCATTAATGCAGAATAAATTAAATGATAGTATAAAGAGAAGTATCAAATTCTTGCTTTATCGTGGGGTTTGGTCGACAACCTCACTTACATATGAATGGATTCACCAACTAGACAAATCATGAGAGCGGGCGAATAGTCATGAATATATTGATTGGGCAACCGAAGATAGAGCGAAATCTCGAGCAACTGAAGCGAGAGATTGAGTCGAACCCGACGGTGGACTTGATTCTCTATCCAGAGGGATATTGTACATATACAGAATTAGATGGGCTAAGTGACTTAGCAATCAAATTCAACACATCGATTGTTTTAGGGTATCGAGATGACACGAATAAAGATCGGGTCCTCATCATAAACAAGCAAGGTGACACGTTGTTAACGCGACGGAAAACACCAGAGAATGAGCTCTTGTTCATGCCATCAAGTGTCACGGATGGAGCGGAAGAATACGGTTATTTACTTTGCAGGGAGATTTTTATGGGGTGTGAGGGCTTGAAAACGCATGAGCATCTGTCGATCATATTCAATCCAATCGGAGTCGGGATGTTTAGTGAGGAGCAATTCATGGAGTGGTCGGAAGAAGCGAGAAAAATTGCGATGGAACGAAAAGCGATGATCATCGGAACGAGTCATGCAGATGGGTCGTATCGAAATTGTGGAATCTCCATTCCGATCGCATATTGCTTCGATGAAAAGGGGGAAGAGGTGTTTCTATCGAAAAATGATACGAGAACGCGAGTGCTAGAGACTGTTTCAAGAGTTACAATATTCGTCTAATAAACTGTGACATCCTTAAATTAAAATGAAATGCGCGTAGAATGTATATTTATTTCACATACCACAATTTGAATTTGAACTAGAAAACGAGTACTTATGAGATATCTTTTCAAACGAAAGCACAACAGTGATTACAACTGCTCAACATGTGGCACGAGAACCGAAAGTAAAGTCGGTTTTGGATCAATCATGCCAGCAATATTAGAAGGGCTGTCGAAACGGGAGATGAAGAAACGCGTCGTCTTGACAGATGATTATGCGTCCTCGATGAAGCTCATTTCTTTATCAGCGGATGCCTCGAAATTCCAATCATTGGAGAAGACGATCCTTTCATCTGGAATGTCTGGGTATCACTCAGTCCGAATAACTTTTTCAAAGTCATCGATTTATGGGATGAACCAACGCGTATTGACCTCGATTCGATGTTCGGCTGGCTATCGACGGAACTTCCTATCTATCCAGATACCATCAATCTAAAGACAAATGTACATATGCGTGCAGTCGGAATACGTCCATTGATTGAACTCGAACCAACGAATCATCCTCTTGCAATGGAGCAACGTAATGGTATCACCAGGTTGCGGGTCGATGATATATTCCGACTCGTTGAACGTAATGGATAAAGGAGGAGATCAGGGTGAGTCAATTGAAGTCATCTTTGATTTTCGATTTGTACACAGGAAATCAAGTGCTCACTTCGATTCAGCAGAAGATGTTGGAGCGAATCGAGTTACTTGTTCACGACAAACGATTCAAAGAACTTGGACACTTCATGCGCGACACTCCGGACATCGAGCAGCTGTTAATTGACTATGTGCTACTTGATCCGACCGATTCATATCGCTGGGATCTGCTTATTGGTTATGAACGGTTGGATCGGATTGAAGATTATGATCGAGTGAACGCGTTTTGCCGAACAGCTTTTTCATACCATCCAGATAAACCCTTCTACTTTGCCTTGGCGTTATATGATATAGGATGGAATGATTTCGAGATGGACGAGGAAGTCATTGAGGTAGCGAATCGATTGATCGAAGCAGCAACACCTGAAATTTCTGCATTGATTTGTCTAAGCATGTCAAAAGTGCTACGACATAAAGAGCGCGAGTATCTTCAAATGGCAATCGAGCGATGTCCGTGGGCAGTGCAGCCAACCTTTTCTTTAGGTGAGCATTACAGCCGGTTTAATCAGAGATTGGCTAAAACCTATATGGAAAAAGGTGTGGCTCAATTGGTTCTGACTTTTGATGATTCAGGTGAAAAGTCAAAGCCAGTGATTGGTTTCAATCCACACACTTGGCAGAGGGATGTTTGTAACGAGCTGTTAGGGATGGATATGAGTTGGACAGAATATAAAAAGTACAAGCGAATGATCAAATGAAAGAATTAAGAATAGTGATAAGGAATGCGAGGGAAGAAATCATGAGAATCACAGAAACGACACTCTACACGAACCGACTTGACGAAATGAAACGTTTCTATACGGAACGACTTGGATTATCAGTCAGTGAGGAAGACCTGACCAGTTTTCGAATCAATCTAGGTGAAGATGCGTTGGTATTTCAAGAGGCTAAAACGGAGCAAGAGCGACAATACCATTTCGCTATCAATATTCCGGCTAATCGATTCAAAACAGCGAAAGAATGGCTGATGTCACGTGTCCCGCTTTTGACTGAAGACGGTGAGGACGAAATCTATTTTGAAGGAATCGATGCATCATCGCTTTATTTTTACGATATGGATGAGAATGTCGTCGAGTTGATTGCTCGACATTCGATTAATCCAGAAAGTAACATCGAGTCCTTTTCGTCGAATGAATTTCTTGGAATTGGCGAGATGAGTTTGACTGTGGAAGATCCGCTACATGTCGCACAAGAACTTTCAAACATCGAGATCCACCGCCGAGACGGTAACCAAATCGATGAGCGTCATCTGAACTTTTTAGGCGCATCGAATAGCGAGACATACATTTTATTAGTTCCTGCAGGTCGTGTGTGGCTGTTTTCACCAAAACTGTCGATTCCGAGCCCAATTCAGATGGTACTTGATCAACGATACATCGTCGAAATGGATGAGAAACACGAAATTCATATTCACTCCATCAAAAAATGAGTTCACAATTGAACTCATTTTTTAGTCTTTAGATTCGACATACCGATGAATTTCTTCTAATCGTATGACTGCGTTCTCCAAGTTCACTTCAAACGATTGGTCTGAGCATTCAACAGTGAGCGAATCACCGTTCTGACGTGAATAATCTAGTAGTAGTGGTCTGATTCGTTCATGTACAATTTGTGCATTTTCGATTGAAGTTCGAGGGAAAATCATGGCGAATGTGTCTTGCGCAACCCGATACTTCTTGTCCGTTCGTCGAGTCGCTTCGTGAAGTTCGTCACTAAAATAGTATAAGAACCATTCATATTCGGATGAACCATACTGTTTTTCAAAATGATCGAGAATGGGCAGTGTGATGAATGACACCACGAACGTTTCACCGTGGCGAATCAACCGATCCCGTTCAGCCTCTATATCCATCAAAAAACGATCACGGTTATCAAAACCGGTCTCTGGGTCGACCGCAATTAACTGACTGACCCTCGCTTCCGCAACCTTTAGTGCAAACTGGGCATGAAACAGCTTGACTTGGAGCCAGTAAGACAACCCCGTCAAAATCGCTAATAGTAATAAAATATATAGTTGCGCAGTAGCGGCAGTCTCATACACAGGCATCGTGATTAAAAAGTAAGCAGCGAATCCTAACAGAATGAGTACACCAGACGCTCGGTGAATAAGCAAAGTTGAAAGATAAAGAATCGGAATACAGATCATCCACCAAACGGGTAGATGATTCAGGATCAGCACAGAGGAAAGTAGAATACTACATGTCAACGATACAACGATGAGTGCGATTAGTTGTATGGACATCGTTGTCCAGTGTCTCATAGGTATCCTCCTCTTAAAAGAAATAAATTGCAATGATAACACTATTATCCATTTTCCGAAATAGTGATTGTTCAAACCGATTCGAACACTTGATTCATTATAAGTGATTCACTCTATTTTAAAAGGCTTATTTTTGAAAAGACGTGAATGTTTGCGAACACTTCTTTAGAAAAAGAAGTACGAACGATTGGTGTATAATGGAAAAAGAGGTGATAGCATGAATCGAAAACATATATTGCTCGTCGGAGGGACGGGGATGTTGGCAGGACTCGCATCTTATTTGGCAATCGAACATGATGTCACGGTCATTGGACGAAATAAAGAAAAAATGGCAAGCGTCGTACAAAGAAATCCTGAAACGTGTCATCCGCTGATTGTTGATTATTGCGATGAGGAACTACTTTCAAACGCACTACAGAGTGCAGTGCAAAAAAACGGTCCATTTGATCGAGTCATCGCGTGGGTGCACCGAGGCTCAGGGAAAGCGATGCAACTCATTTTGAATCATTCGGAAACTGCAGAGGTGATACATATTTTAGGTAGCCGGGCGAATCCGGAATATGAGAAGGCATGTCTATGTCTCAATGAACAACAGCTGTATCGGCAAGTCCAATTAGGTGAAATGCATAAGTTGGCATCTGTCCGTTGGTTGACACACGACGAGATTGTGAAAGGTGTTCACGATGCTATGCAGAACCAAGACGACTATCGATTGATTGGTACACGAAAGGATGACATAAATGTTCACTCGAGAAACGATTAGCGAATGGATGGAGAAGCACCATGTATCAAATTTAGATTTGGCAACTATCACTGAAAGAAGGGAGTTGTCCGCATTTCAATTGGGAGACGTCTCTTGTGAAGGCAGGATGTTCGCCGCCTGTTCGATTAGTAAATTTGTAACGGTGATTCTCATTTTGAAGCTCGTTGAAGATCAGAAGTTAAATTTAGACTCGGAAATCAATGATTATTTCTCTTCCTTCACGTTGAATGATGAAAATGGGATTCCTTCACAAATCACGATACGACAGCTTATCCAACATCAGGCTGGCATAATCGATTTGCCTGATCAGTTCGGGACGATGGATCAATGTACAGAGATCCCTTCGATGGAAGAGATAATATTGGGTAACACACCTTATTATGAGCGACCGGTGTTTATCCAGTCACAGGAAGTTGGAACGTTCCACTATTCAGATTCTGGTTACTGTTTACTCCAACATGCGATTGAGCAATGTATGTCTTCTACATTTGAAAAAATCATGACTGAATACATCTTTGCACCGCTGGATATGAACTCAAGTTCGTATGATTTAGAGAGGATAGAGAAGTATGGCGTTATCGGGATTGAACCAAACGGGTCAGTCGTCTCTCCAAAGTCATGCTATTATCCTTACCCTGCAGCGAGTGGTCTTTGGACAACGGCTTCCGATTTAGCGATACTCGTCAACGCAATTACGAAAGAAGGGTTCTTGAGTAACGAGTCAAGAAGGGTTTTATTCACACCATCTTCCACAAATGCCGAAGTAGGACATGGTCTATTTATAAATCCCAACAAGCCAGGTAAGGGATTCTCATTCGGTTGGGGGATCGGGTTTCAATGTTTGCTCGTGATGGAGAAAGACTCTCCAACAGGTTTCATTTGTTTGTCAAATCGGAATGAAGGGGTTCATCAGTTCGAAGGATTGATTGGACAACTACTGCATATATACACATAACATATTATAAGGAGGATCATACGTTGGCTAGACACTATTCTACTGGAGAAGTCGCGAGAAAACTGAACGTGTCAGTGCGTACGCTTCGATACTATGACCAAATCAATTTGGTCACTCCATCGTATACAAACGATGTACAGAAACGATTTTATAGTGACGACGAAATGTTTCGCCTTCAAAAAATCATGCTTTTAAAATCGATGGCCGTGCCGCTTGATGAGATTCGGAGAATCTTAGATGAGCAATCACTTACAAGCATCTTGTCCGCACATCTGTCCTCGTTAGAAGGAAAGATAGAGGAATTGAAGCAGGCCAGAAACCATACTGTCACACTCCTTCAATCCATGAAGCTTGAAAATGAAAAAATCGATTGGACGAAACTGCAAACTATTCAAGCTAAATCAAATGACCGGAAACAATGGACGGACTATTTTACGGAAGAAGAGTCTGATTCATTGCAATCAAGTTTACCTAAATTAGAAGACGGTGAGCATGATACGAAAAAGTGGATCAACTTGATTCGGAGAATTGAAATTTTATTGGAACGTGGGGTCGCCCCTTCCTCAAAAGAAGCTCAAATTCTTAAAGAAGATTTGACATGGTTAACAGACGAGACATTTGGACAAGATCAACAATTGATTGAATCATTTTGGATGATTCGAAAATCAACTGATGCATCGAATGAATTAGGACTGTATCCAATCGATGCATCGATTCTTGCCTATATTGATTCACTATATCAAGAGTGATTCCCTCACGCCAATGCAGTCAATAGAACGGCTAGCCCATTAAAGGTGCCATGGATGAGCATGCTGGAATAGATAGAGTTGGTCCGTTCATATACCCAAGCAAATACTAGTCCCGATACAAAATTGACGAGTAACGTGTTTGTCGTCGGTAAATGAGCGAGAGTGAATATTCCAGCACTTATTAGCATCCCGATCCAAACCCCAAATCGTTCTTGAAAGAAGCGGTATAAGAACCCACGATAAAAGATTTCTTCATAGAGTGGTGAAACGATAGCCGCCGATCCAAACGCAATCAGTATGGAGATAATCGACAAGTCACTTTGCAAACTCTCTGTTTTTGTATTCGACGTACCGATGCCGAAATATGATTGGACTACGACGATGATGATACTGAGTACAATTAACACAATTGTCCATAGAAAGATCATCCCCGAGTCTTTCCATGAGATGCGGCGAAGTCCTAACGTTTCGAGCGATAAGGTCCGAGGACGTATTGCGACGAGATAGAGGACGGTCATAAATATTATGGCTAATAACAGGCCGATACTTGTTCCTGAATAGAGGGTGTTTCCCCATGACCGCTCTAAAAAGTTGTGTAAGTGTTGCTCGATGAGTAGGGGCGTCACTCCGAATAGAAGAACCATCGTAATTGCGAACTGGTTCCATGTCCAAATGGGAGATATTTTCTTTTGCATTTGATTCAACATCATATTTCCTCCTTATGTGGTTGTAGCCCCATCATATCGGGTGACGTAACGTCACCTGCAAGCAGAAAAATGAAAAAGGAGTATTAAGACTATGGAACAATGGATTGGATCAGCTGCTTTATGCATCAACGAAGAGAAGGAAGTCCTACTCGTAAAGAATCGTGACATACAACAATGGAGTTTGCCATCAGGTGGTCTAGAAGACGGAGAAACTCCGGAACAGTGTTGTCGGCGCGAAGTGTTAGAAGAGACGGGCTATCGCATTTCGATTGATCAACGACTACATTTCAAACGAGCCATCATATCAAACTTTCAGGTCGAGACACATTATTTCTTGGCAACGTGTAAGGAGCGGTTGGCGACCGCAACTATCGACTCGGACATCGATGAAGTCAATTGGTGGTCGATTCATGAATTGGAGCGATTGGAACTTGCATTTCCAGAAGATCTTGAGCTGATTAAACGGTGGAGTGTATGATGAAAAATCAATGAAGCGATTCATCGATTAGAACAAGCCGGTCGCATATAAGCGACCGGCAAATATATTAAGATGCTTCTTCAATTTGATTGTAAGTGAAATAGTTCCGTTTCGAACGGTCGCGCATGACGTACATCGTATAACAACCGATGAGGAAGAAGAGAATGGAGAATGCGAGATAGACCGGGCGAATCCCAACTATTTCGGCAAGGAGTCCAATCCCGAACGTGAGTAGGATGACGAGTACTGATTCTCCCACATTGATAACGCCAGAGAACCGACCCATGATTTCGACCGGGACATGGTGCTGATAGAATGATAAAAATCCGGTATTTGCAAAGGCAAGCGCAAATGTCAGGACAAAAAATCCAACTGAGGCCATCATGAATGACGATGAACTTGCGAAAAGAAGATAGCCGACTGGTGTCATGATGCCCCCGAATCCGATACAAAACGATAAGGATAAGCGGTGACTCCATCTTGAATTAATGAGAGACCCTGCAATAATCCCGATTCCAGCGATACTGACGAGAAATCCGTAGCGGCTCTCAGATAAGTGAAGGACTTGGGTCGCGAATGACGCTTCCAACGAGTCGAGTCCAGACATGAAGATGGTCATGACGCAGAACAAGCCATAAATGAGCGTCACGTATTTGGCATTCGAAGCGAATCGGATGACAACCTTCCAATCGTCAATGATCATCCGCATAGAGAATGGTTCAACAGGCGCATTCGTTCGAAGGTGAGATGGGAGGAGCATCAGCATACCGACCGATCCAATGAGTGCGAAGGCGTTCACAAAAATCGCAAATGTCGGGCTCCCGACTAGAAAGAGTAGACCCGCAATCGTCGGACCTAAAATGAAACCGGATGACTGTACAAAGTTTTTCATCGCATTGAACTTTTGACGGTTCGAGGCAGGTACGAGTTGCGTCATGTAGACCAGGCTTGATGATTCGAATAATGAACTCATCAGATTCAGGATGAAGACGACTCCATAGATGAACCATAAAGAATCGATCCAGCCCAAGCAGAATACGAGACATGCGCGCAGGACATCCAGCAACATCATCAGTCGTCTCGTATCGACCCGGTCAATCAGGCTACCTGACCAAAGGTTCGCCGTGATTGAAGCGAGTGGGACTAATACATAGAGAATCGAGACGGCGAATGGAGATCCCGTCATCTCGAGGACAATCAGGTTGAGCGCGATAAAGTATACCCAAGCACCGAGATTTGAGATTCCGACACTGACGAGCAGTAGCGTAGAGGTTTTTCGAAACGAGTTCAAGTCAATCACTCCTTCTATTTTTTAATCACTTTCGCAACGCAAAAAAATCCCACCCCCAAGAACGAAGTCTTGGGGACGAGATTCTCATCGTGGTGCCACCCCTGTTCGTCCGCACGTCACCGTACGAACCTTGTTTGGTACTGCCGAACGAGTCGGACTATACCTCAACTCTATAACGGGAGTGCCCGTCGCCATATCCCTCGGGGTGAGTTCCATGGCGCTGCTCGGAGTCTTGTTTCGATCCATCTTCTTTACCCTTTTTCACCGGCGGGGCTCTCTACGAAAGATTCATGGATTTACTCTTCTCTTCATCGCGTTTATCAGATCATTTTTGTAAGGATAGCACATTGTGCAAATATTGGAAACGTTTTTGGTAGATAGATGTATATCCCCTTCAAGATACTAAACTATGATTGTGATCTAGGACGCTTTCTTCATTTCTAAAGGTTGGCACTTATCCAGTTCTTTCAAGATTGAACGATAGAAGAAGATTGCCAATATTCCAAAGCAAATATAAGTGATGGCCATCCAACCGGGTGACACGACATTATAAGCCGAAACGCTGATTGCGCCAATGAGAAGCGCACCTCGGTAGCGGAGACCGTTCACGGCCAAGTATTGACTGCGCAGATGGTCTTCTATGAGTCGAGCTAACATGGCTTGATGAATGGGAACATATAGCAGCTCTCCGAACGTGAAACAAGCCGTAGCGAGCACTAGCATTGAAAAATCATGTGAAACCGGTAAAATGGCGAATCCAAGACTGAACAGTGTGACACCCGTGTAAAGTAGCGCACGTTCAGAGATTGATTGGGTCCAACGCATCAACACAAGACCGAGCAGTAACACGAGAATCGTATTCTCCGCTCGAAGCAGTCCGAGAATCTTCGTCCCATCTAGTGAGAAATGAAAGAACGGGACAGCGTGTAACGTTTCAGCAAAGTGAATCGCGAGATAATGCGTAAGCTGCAACTCTAACGACAACGTCAAAATACCTGCGATGAGGTATTTCAAAAAAAGTCGATTCTTTATGACCGTTTCATATCCTGTCCACATACGAGTGGTCTTCCGTGATTTTGTTCGTACAGGTTGATAGTGGTCTTCGAGTTTCAAGTAAATGAAGAAGACACATCCGAATGAGAGGAAGGCTGCCGATACTAACAAGTAGAAGAGATGCTGTTCCAAGAAGAAGCCGCCGATTAAGCTACCGATGACGATGGAACCGTTCATCAGCCAGTAATTGAGTGTATACAAATATTTTCGCTGCTCGGGTCGGCTATCATCAATCAAGATGGATTCGTTTGCTGGCGTGATGGCACTACTCAGAAGATTACTAGAAAAGAAAAAGATAATTAATAAAATGGCACTGTCGATTACATGGGAACCTGCGATTGTCATACCGATATAACATGCGAAACGTAGTATTTCTCCGATGAAGAGAATTCGTTTTCTTCCGTAACAATCGGACAGATGGCCTCCATAGAGACTTGCGATGAATGAGGCAATCATCGTCAAGACGATGAGCGGTCCGGTCTCCGTCGCACCGAATTGTCGAACGAAATAAATCGTCAAAAAAGGAAATACCGCGGTTTGAGTCAGCTTTTGAATGAAGTTCAAGCCAAGTCTAACTTTTAGGTTAGGATGAAGCGATTGAAACATGTGAATCACCATCTTTTCATAAGGTCAGTGAAGTGGCCACTTGACTGTTATGAACAGTATGCGTGATTTGAAGTGAATCATCGTGCACTTTATTGCTCGATTTTGGCGCAATAATCTGGAGGGATGTATGGAACAATTACTTACACTGCCTGACGTCACCATTCATTACGTGTCGTTTATTGGAGATTGGACGACAGAGAGAGAAGAGAGCGTAGAAGACATCGTCTGGGTGCTCGTGTTGGGAGGGAAAATCGGGATTGAAGTGGATGTATTCGAATATCGTCTCCAAGACAGCGAATCGATTGTGATTCAACCGAATCAGTCCTTTCGATTGTTCGCGGATTCAACTGAAACGACTTATGTGAGTTTTCGGTTTACTGCTAGCCGCTTGAGCGGATTTAAAAGCAGGATCAATCCAATGTTTCCTTCGATAGCGGTCATGTCGACAAGAAGGCTGTTAGGGGAGTGGTCAAGTCGAGAGTTATTGGGGAATGCTTCGACAGATGATGTCATGACATTCATTCGACATCATCTAAGCGATTCGATTGTGGATGAAGACATATTTGCACCGGTCTTGCGTGTCATTCATGATTCTTATCATACGGAGCTTCGCATTGAAGACTTGAGTCGAATCGTCCATCAAAGCAAATATCAGTTCATTCGGAGCTTTCGAGAGCGAATCGGTCAGACACCGTATCAATACATCACGAGACAACGCCTGATTCATGCGAAATCACTTCTACGCTATTCGGACCTTACGTTACTCGCAATCAGCCAGGAAGTCGGATTCAATAGTCCGGCTCAGCTGAACAGACATTTCACAGAATGGGTAGGTTGCACCCCGGCTCGATTTCGTGAGAATAAAGGACATCAGCTCAAACGTGATTAGAGAGCTCCAATTGATATTGGATTTGGTGGGGGAGGTCGTGGAACGATCCCTCCAAGCATTGTACCGCATCCACATGATAAAACGTGCTCGTCTCCTCCATATTCATCATCTGGTCACCCAAATCATATAGGTAAACGGGCTTGTTCGTTCCTAGAGCGATCCCGAGCTCTACATGTGCGCCTTTTCCTCCAGGCAAGAGGATGACGACGAAGTCCGCTGTTTGAATTCCAGCAACCTCTTCTTCGCCAATCGCACGTAACGCATCGATTGAAGCGGCACGTTCGTTTTGGGTCCAGTCGTACGTATGACTGTGGTCGAGCGCAATCAGTCGATCACGGATGAACCGTACTTCTTCGATATTTGAAAAGCTTGAACCGACATAAAATCGCATACAAAGACCTCCAATTCGTCACAAATGGTTCATCTGGTAAAGCGCTACGACATAAAATAGGATAATCAACAGACAACAGAGTACAAGGAAAAAAATCACGCTAATCAGGACGAATTTCATCATAGAAAGTGGAAGGTATGATTGAATCAAGCGCGTGATTGATAAAGACGAGAGTACGAGTAAAATGATTGTGCCAACGAACCAAATGTAGTCATACGCGATGTTTGGAATCAGCCAAAAGTAGACGATCGTTATGACGATTAGACTGAAAGCCATCATCAAATCTTTATGCTTTCGTGTCATCTGATTCCTCACGATGAAGTTCCAACTTCAACCGCACCTGTTCGGCATCTTCCGCATCAAACGTGCTGTACCATCTCACATGATCGAGATCGATGATGCGGTAATGTCCGCTGATGATGTTCTGTTGAAGAATGAAGTGGGACCCCTCTTTGATCGCATGCCAAAAGACACGTCCGCCGAGTGTTTTTTCTTTCGGCTCGTATGTGTTCTCGGTTGCAATCAGTTTGACGAATTCAACGGGGTCGTCGCCAATCAAGTGTACGAGAATCTCACTTTCATTGAACAGCGCGCATAGCGTCACAATCGTCGACCAGCTTGCTTCATTTCTCTCCTTCTCGATTTGGATGAGTGTTTTTTTTGAAATCCCAAGTAAGTTCGCCATCTCTTCCTGTGAATACTGGGATTCGATGCGAATCAATTTCATTTTTCGAGAGACTTGTCCAATAAATTCGGATTTTTTCATAATCGGTTCTTCCTTCCTGTTTGTTCGACTCAGAGCGTCGCCGAGCTTATGAAAATCAGTAACCATGAGATTCCGAGAAACACGGTGAATAAAAAGAGACAGACGATGACATAACAGCAAATGTATTGCCAATAGGACAACCGTTTTGATTGATAATAATGGTATGTAAAACTGAATGTCGCAATCCCAATCACTAAGAAAGCGACCATATCCCAGATGATTCCGACTTTCAAAAATGATGGGGTAAGAAATGAAGCGACGAGTGCAAGCGCGACGGTCACTATCCCAGTAGAGATGGCAGCGGATGGTGTTGAAGTGTTTTCCAACAGATCACCTCCTAGTATATTACAAGTGTAATTTTACACTTAAAGTAGTCGATGTCAATTCCCGAATAAAAAAATCCTCCCGAGGAAGGATTTTTTCACGTGTCATCTTTATTCGTTAAATAGGTAGTGAGCGGATAAACACCAATACTCTGTAAGACAAGAGAGAGGAGGATGACGGCAAAGGCGAGAGAAATCATTTCGCTCGATCCGTCAATGTTCTCTGCCTCTAGCCAGAGGACGAGGGCAATCGACATTGTTCCTTTAATCCCGGACCAAGTAAGGAGAGAAGTCGCTGTCAAATCGTCTTTAAATTCCTTTCGCCAGACAGGGATGGAATAGACGAGACCGCCGACAACGATGAACCGGGTCAAGATGGAAAGGAAGAATAATAGGGCTGCGAACGTCCAGAGCGATATAGACAGGTAGCTGGTCGCTTCGATTCCAATCAACAAGAACAAGAGAGCGAGTAGCATGGGAATCACAATATCCCAAAATCCATCCAAGTGACGCTGGACCGATTCATAATTTTCTTTCATGCCAAGCTCATGGGAGAGCATCATGCCTGCTGTCACGGTCGCAAGGACACCCGATACTTCCAGCGCGTCGGCAAGATAGAAAGCCCCGTACGCGATGACGATCGTCAACATGACGAGTTCATGCTTTTTAAAACTGATAATCATCAATTTTTTAAGTACAAATCCAAAGACGAAGCCGATCCCGATTCCTCCAGCAGACACTATCAAAAATTCACTTAAAAAGCTAAGCGTGGAGAATCGCTCTCCCGTTGCGAACATACTAAGAAAAATCGTGAAGATGACGACACTCGTCCCGTCGTTCACCATCGATTCACCTTCGACGACGTCCGCAATCCGCTTCTCTCCTTTACTCCGCTTTAAGATAGCGGTCACAGAAACAGGGTCGGTTGGAATCAAGATGGACGCCAATAAGAAAGAGGCGGTCAAACTGAGTGGTGTAAACAACTCACTGATCCAAAACGTGCCATATCCCATCAAGATGGCAGTCAAGACAAGACCGACCGTACTCAATATCGTGATGATCCCGATATTGTCTTTCAAATCTTTGTATTTGAACTGATAAGCCGATGTAAATAGAAGTGCCGGTAGGAACACCTCGAAGATCATATCTTTTGAAATGAATACCGAATCAAAAAAAGCGATATATGAGAGCGCTATTCCGATCAATACCAAGATGACCGGAACCGGAAAATAATTTCGTTTGGAATCAATCAAATAAATGAAATAGCCAATCAGTAGTAATGTGATGATTTGCTGCGCAATCATGACGACGCCCTCCTCTACAATCAACATGCTATACATTATCTTCCCATTCGAGGTCTAATCAAACGAAAAATGTGGAATATAGGTGGTAGTACATGTCATTTATTCAGGGAGGAATCAATATGGGAAACCCGATTGGAGAGTTATCTTGGACGTTTTATTCCGAATGTGAGGTGCCGAATGATATCACGGAGTCATTCATCGATGGGGAGCGGGCGGTCGCTGCCTATAAGACTGTCCGTGACGTCGCCGTCTTCACGAACAAACGTCTGATTGTCCGTGACGCACAAGGACTGACGGGTAAAAAAATTGAGGTCTACTCGCTTCCGTACGACTCAATCAATATGTACTCGACGGAGAATGCGGGGAGGATGTTCGACTTTAATTCCGAAGTCCAGCTGTTCACTCGCGCCGGTACAATTAAAATTAATTTGAACAAGAAAGTGGACGTGCGTAAGTTCGACCGTCTGCTCGCGGAAGCAATTTTGTAAAACAGTGGACCGAAAATCTTTCGGTCCTTTTATTTGGATTTTTCTGACAATCTCTTATTATACATGATACGATCATACATAATGTGTAACGGAGGTTACGATGCGATTTACAACCCGATTATTGATGATGATGTTCGGCAGTTTGGTGTTGGTGACTGGATTGATTCATCTGGCTCGTTTATTTTGGGAATGGTTTCACGACCCGACAAAAGGTGGAATCGTGCTTTTCTTTTCTGGAGAGGACGGAACCAGCAGTGATGAATATGGAGGGAAGTTTCGTCTGAAAGATGATGAGGATTTTCAATTCTTGAAGAATGACTTTTTAGACTATACGTTCGAAACAGGAGGGACAGTAACCGAGTCGGGAAATTCATACTGGTTATGGTTCCTTATTGGGGGTTTGATTGTTCTTCTGATTTTGACGCTCAGCGTGCTAAGGAAAAGAAAGCGTGTCGTCTCGACCATTGATTTCTTGAGTGACGCCGTAAAACGAAGAGAGCGTAAGGCTAAAGCAAATGGATTTGTGGAATCCAAAGAGGTTCAATGGACCGATAATGCGATTCTGAATGCGCTCATCCAGTTCAATCTGGACTTGCCGATTGCCTCAAGACACCAGTCGAATGAGACGGTGAGAGATTGGTTCAAGCGGATCGGCGTGGAAGAAGTGGACCTCTCCCCATATTGGAAATCGAGATATATGGATGTAGTGGTGAGTGATGAAGAATCTAGACGATTTCGAGCGGCGTTGGAGTTTAAGCGATTCGAAGACGGTAAGGGGTGATGGTGTATGAACGATGAAATAGAGGTGGTTGTTTCCGATGCGCGCAAGTCAATGGGTTCCGCTCGTTTGGTCAAGACCAATCATCAATTCTACATCCATTGGAATGGGTTGATCATAGACTTCAAACGGCATGAATATGTGTCAGGTATTCGAATCATCGACGAGAATTACTTGTTCATTTGGGCGTTTACGATAGAAGGAGAACCAATCAATGCGTGGGTGCTGGATACGCATGGACAGATCAATCATTCCTTTCATGCAGGAAACGCGATTTCAGCAGTTGTAATGAACGATACGGGAATCTGGATTGGATATGGGGACGAGGGCATCTTTGGAGATGGGATCTCGACCGAGGCACTCGTCTGTTTCTCAAAGGAGGGAACCGTACGTTTTCGCTATAATCAAGAGGTCAGAAAGGGCCCGGTCCTTCATGATTGTGACGTGATGTGTGCATCAGAGAAGGGGGTGTGGGTCATCTCTTCAATCGACGGTCGTCTCGTCCATGTCCAAGTGGACGGACGGATTGACTCCTATCCGATGCCACGTCATCTCCTTGACTGTTCCTCGTTGACTATTGAAAACGGTGTAGCCTATGTCGGAAATGAGGAAAAGATTTATCGTTGGCCGTTCAAGGAGAGGAGACGTGCCGAAGTCTTTCAGAATGAAACCAATAATAAGAGAGTATATTAGCTTGCAATATATTTCAAACACCGTATTTTTTAATCATATATAGACAGGGATGAACTAAGTGATTGTACCAATCAATACTAGTATGCAAGAAGACATTCGCAATTTTTTTGTTAAACATTGGGGTTCAACTCAAATGGTCGTTTCTTCGGGAACATACGATTGTGCAGAGCTCGAAGGATTTGTCTACATGAAAACAAATCAAATTCACGGTCTTGTTACGTATGTTATTCGGGATGAAGAAGTAGAAATCATATCTCTTGATAGTCTGATAGAGAATAGTGGGATCGGCTCTCACTTACTCCATGCTGTTGAAGAAATTGGTATGCAGCACGGAGTTAAGCAATTAATCGTCATCACAACCAATGATAATTTGAGAGCGCTTGGCTTTTATCAACGTCGTGGCTATCGTCTAGAACGAATCATTCATGATGCGGTGACGCGGGCAAGAAAACTGAAAGCGACAATCCCACATGTCGGATATGATAAGATTCCTTTATTGGATGAAATTTTACTCATCAAAAAACTGAAAGAACAGAAATGAGGAATTCACATGATCCGTTTTGGCATTATTGGTACAAACTTCATCACAGACTGGTTTATTGACACAATCAATCAGTTGAATGACGTAGAAGTAACAGCTCTCTATTCGCGCACGGATTCGCGTGCTAACGAATATGCAGCGAGTCACTCCATCTTACATACGTTCACGTCACTTGAAGAGATGGCGAAGAGTGATGTCATCGATGCCATCTATATTGCGAGTCCGAACTCACTTCACGCCGAACAGAGTATCTTGTTCATGCAGCATGGCAAACACGTCCTCTGTGAAAAACCACTCGCCTCGAACGTCCAGGAAGTGACTCGTTTGGTTGAAGTGGCGAAGGAGAACCAGGTCGTCTTACTTGAAGCACTTCGAAACTTGTTCATGCCGAATTTTGAACGGATTCAAAAGGCGATGGAGCGAATTGCTCCGGTGCGTCGGGCCGTCTTTAATAAATCACAGTATTCTTCACGGTATGACCTCTATAAACAAGGGGAGAACCCGAATACGTTCAATCCTGCATTCTCGAACGGTTCGTTGATGGACCTTGGTGTGTATCTCCTTGGTCCTGCTTTAAAACTGTTCGGTCAACCAAATGATATCCAGGCGAGCGGTGTGAAGCTGGAATCTGGAGTGGACGGGAGCGGAACGGTCATTCTCTCTTATGACGATTTGGATGTGATCATCATGCATTCAAAGATTCATGCGACATCGACTCCTTCTGAGATCATCGGGGAAAAAGGACGCATCGTCATCGACGATATTGCGACGTGTGATGAAGTCCGTCTAGAGTTGCGAGATGGCACGTCAGAAATCGTATCAGAATCACAGAATGCTCCGATGTCATATGAGATCGAAGCATTCGTCCGTGCGATCGAAGCTAGTGCTTCGGAAACAGTTGTACATTCAGCAAATGACATGATTCGTCTTGCTGATGTGATGACGAACGTTCGAACACAGCTTGGCGTGGTCTATCCAGCAGACAAATAAATACAAACTTAAAACGGTCCTCGATGTCATGTGCGCATCGAGGACCGTTCCCGTTATTCTTTGTTCAAATAGAGATATCTCAGAAACAGCCCCAGAACAATCGTCATAACGACAGCGGGAATGAGTCCGATGAGCAGTAATGTGTTCATACCGTTTCCTTTCTGAGCGATTCGAGACGTTCATGCATCTCATCAAAGGAATGGTTGTCCGTCAACATGCTGAGCTCTGCATCGGCAAGTTCTTTCAATTGAGTTGACCACTCTCGTTCAATCTCGACTTCAGCTTTACTGATTTCCGTGTTGGCCCGTTCGATTTGCTTCGTATGAATCGTTTCAAGACGCGACCGAATCATATCGCGAAGAAGTGAGGTCAACTCATCCTTCAGTTGCGTCCGTCCGTCTCCCTCGAAAAATTGACTCGCATTCTTATAGCGCTTCAATACCGACTGATAAGGTGATGTCTCGAGATGAATCGGTTCGACAGCCTCTCGTAACCATGCCACGTCGAGGTCATGGTCAAATTCAAGCGTCGGAAGGAGCGACGCTTGACGCTCGGTCAACCGTTCGACCAAGGCTACGAATTCGCGTTTAACATATCGCTCCAACCGATACTGGAACACTTGGAGCTCTTGCTGGATATCGTAGGCGTATTTGTCGAGTGTACGTCCGAGTGCGCGCTCCAGGCTCTTTCTCGATCCGTCGACCTCGACCGGATGGAACGTCTCCTTGACGAAGTCCGAGAGGCGGAGGAGCGAACGCGTCTCGAGGTGGGCGAGGAGTTCTTTCGCTTCCCGATCAAACAGGTCAATGAGTGCTGACATATCGAGTGCCGGTGGGTTCTCGAGTAAAGCAATCAATTGTTGACGACGATGTTCTTTCGCCGACGCGTCTTCTTTCGCTTCATTCAATACACGATCAAATGTAGCGAGTAGCGCTGTCGTTTCTTCCTGTATACGCATCGCGTTGGCGAGGCGAAGGTCTTTGTCGACATAGCGTTCAAGTGTTGAGACGAACCGGTCAAACCCAGCATCATCGCCCTGCATGGCGTTTCGGCTTGAGATGGGTAGGACGGTCGGTCTCCGAACACCGAGCGCGGTCAACTGTTGTGCCACGTAATCCGTGACAGCATCCCGTTCTTCTTCATCTGTCGCAAGGTCAGACGCATTGACGAGGAAGAACATCTCGTGATCTCCAGTCCCTTGGACACGGCCAAGCTGAATGACGAGCTCCCGGTCTGCTTCGGTGAACGCATGGTTGTAATAGGTGACGAACAAGACGGCGTCCGCATCACGCATATAACCGAACTGGACCTCGCTATGTCGGTTGAACTGTGAATCGGCCCCCGGCGTATCGACGAAGACGATGCCACGATCTGCCCACGGTGAGTCGAGATAAAGTTCGATCTCTTTCACGATGCAGCTCTTCTCTTCTTGTGCGACGAATGCGCAGAACGTGTCATAGTCGACGACTTCCGTTCGTCCGAGGTACTCGAGCGGTGCCGATTTTACGGCATTGACGAACGGGTGATCGACATCGAGAGAGGCGAGGGAAGTCCCATAACCTTGTAACTCCTCTTCGAGTTCATCGTGTGATTTGAAGGTGATCGATGCAGTTCGATTTGTCCGTCCGTTCGGCGGGACGATCTTTGTGATGGATGCCGTCAACGGGTTAGGGGACGTCGGTAATACCGTCTCACCGAATAGCGCATTGAGAGTCGAGGACTTTCCAGCCGAAAATGCTCCGAAGATGGCGAACGTGTACTGTTCATGCTTCGCACGCTCGATTTTCTTGCGTAATGTCGAGACACGGGAGCGGAATAACGGATGATTCTCTAATATTTCACATACCGCATTTTCATAAGAAAAATCAAAATCAAATAAATGATGACCATCTTCCAAAATCAACGTCGATGCAACCTCTGATTCAACAACATTCGACTGTTTTTCCGGGAGATACGTTGCATCGACATAGTTTCGAACAGCCAACTGATTCACTTGATTCGAATCAAGTTGAAACTCCTTATATTTTCGAATCGAGTCCAAACGGTTCGAAAGACGAATCCGTAACGCCTCCGTATCGAGTGCTTCGTACAACGCTTCCTCTTCAGTCGTAAATTGTTCCAAACGCAAATCGACTTCCGCCTTCATATACGTATCCGTCGAGTGGACCCAAGGTTCCGATACTTTCGTTACCCAGGACGCGAGGGCCGTCTCGATGTCACGACTAAACTGCAACACCGTATCACCGCTGAGGGATGCACCCGACTTCACTTGTTCGGTGATGAGTGAATTCGGTGCAATCGGGAGGACATCTCCTTTTGGTAGCAACGTTTCAGGTAGTTTCAAATCTCGGATGATGTCTTCCGCGAACTTCACGAGATGTGGGCGCAAGTTCATGTCAATCAGACGGTTGAACTCTTTGACTGCCACTTCCTCACGACGAGCTCGTTCTTGCTTCGTCTTCTCTTTTGAGAATAAGAGACCGACCTTGAAGGACGGGGCACAACTCTCGAGATAGGACCGCAACAACTCACGGAACTCATAAGTCATGATCGGCGCACTTTGAACGATCGGAGTTTGGTGTTTAAAGAACTCACGACGGAATGAGGTCCACCATGACCGTTTCTTTTCAAGACGATGTAGACGAGATTGCATTTCCTTCGGGCTCTTTTCATAGGTTGGCAATTGGTCCAACATCGATTGAATCGATGTTTCGTTGCGGCGGACTAGCGTATGAATCAATGCATCCGCATGCTCAACTTGTTGCTGTTTTGCCTCGTCGATGACTTGACGTACATATGACCGCAAGCGCTCGACTTCGTTATGCGGATGTTGCCCATCACGAAGTGAAATGTAGAATGTGTCATTTGGGACGATGTCATGATGTCGGAACGCTTTCGTCAATGACGCTTTGAACTCCACGAAAGAGAGTTCACACTCATCATGCTTGTCGATTTGGTTGATGATGATGGAGTAGGGACGTCCTTCCCGGCTAAATTGTTTCATCAGCCCGATGTTTTGTTCCGATTGCACATGGTTGTAGTCCATCATGAAGAACAGATGATCGGCCAAGAAGAGCGAACGTTCTGTCGCTTGGCGATGACGTTCATCCGTCGAATCGATCCCTGGCGTATCCATCAAGACGACGTGTTCGTCAAACGGGAATCGATCGATGGTATACTCGACTTCCTTGATTTCTTCCACTTTGCAATAGTCACTGATGTTTGATAGGGAAGAAGGATCTAATGAAATCCAATCCGTATCATTGATTGCGACGGCTGCCGCTGATTCGCCACCCCGTAATGTGACGATGTTGGCACTCGTCGGAATCGGACTTGTCGGAAGGAACCCTTCCTCTAGCCAGTCATTGAGCAATGTCGACTTTCCGGCTGAGAAGTGACCACAGACGGCAATCCATACTTCTTCATTTGTTACTTTTTGTAGGGCGGTACGGGCGAGTCGTGCAGCGTCCGTCATCTCCTCTTGTTCAAACGTTAAAGCGAGTCGTGCCAATTGTTCTTGTTGTTCGTGCATGTTTCCCATCCCCTAATTATGATTCCGTCGTGATGCCGACACGGTGTCCGACATAGTCATCGTCCGTTAAACAAGCCATCACCAAATCGGCAACGTCATCTCTCGAAATTGGACCTGAATGTTTCGTCCCCAATACCTCTTTTGACACGATGATTTCACC
Source organism: Exiguobacterium sp. s43 (assembly GCF_018617255.1). Taxonomy (GTDB): domain Bacteria; phylum Bacillota; class Bacilli; order Exiguobacteriales; family Exiguobacteriaceae; genus Exiguobacterium; species Exiguobacterium profundum. The sequence continues at coordinate 1,317,673 of NZ_JACSJT010000001.1, read as the reverse complement.
GGTAGATTGCTCATCGATCAGTTGAGTCGGACAGATGACCGTGAAGGCTAAGCCTGAATCCCGTAATAACTCATAAGCACGGGCGTGATCTTCGGCTGCGGTTGTCATCGTACGCTTCGATTCTTTCGTTTCAAAGCGGTAGTTGTCGCTGTCATGCGCCTGCAAGATGCCTGCGGTCCCGACCGTGATGATGCGTGTCACATTAAACTGTTTCATCGCTTCGATCACGAGTGGTGTGAATGTTGATAATACGTTTTGTTTGTCCGTCCCTAATGCCGATATGACAACATCTGCAGATCGAACCGTTTCAAAGACAGCGTCTCGATCGGTCGCATCTCCTAAAATTTCATCGATTTCTTCATTGGAACCTAGCGATTGTCTCGTTAGCAGTGTGACACGATGTCCCTTTTTGAGTAGGCGTTCAAGCACCCGTTCCCCAGTACGGCCACTTCCACCGAATAAAGCAATTGTTGACAAGTAAACCCCTCCCCATCAAGATGAAAGAAATATCCAACGCCATCATAACACGGAAGCGTTCACAAAACTGCCTGAAATGGTTCATTTCCCCTTGAAAAGAATATGGTACGTTTTAGAATTGAGGAAGAAGGCAAAAAATACATATGACAGGTGTAAGAGAGGAAGGCACCATTACATGAAATTTGGGGCTAGAACAATTAAGACTGGGCTATCGGTCGCAATCGTCCTACTGATTGCCGAGGCATTTCAATTCCAACAAATCGTCGTCCCGGCACTCGCTGCGTCACTCGCGCTCCTGCCGTCAGTTTATCAGACTGGGCTTCGCTTAATCGAAGAGATGAAAGGGAACCTGATTGGAGCATTACTCTCCGTCGGATTTCTGCTACTCACTCCGAATCCGACACCAATCGCTATCGGATTCGTCATCATCATCGCCATCTCTATTCTTCTCTTTTTAAATTTAGAATCGACGACACGGACCGTCATCTTGACGACGATTCTCATCATGGAAGGGGCGAGCCAGTCGGATATGCCGGTGTGGGTGTTTGCGGGCGAACGTTATCTACTCATTATGATGGGGATTACGGTCGCATTGATTGTGAATGCACTATTGTTCCCACCTCGCTACGAGCGGAAACTCGAAGCACAAATCACCGACACATTTCAAATGGTTGTTCGGATCGCACGCTTGTTTGCGGAGACGGAAGGCGGCCGCTCCTCATTCGACTCGTTACCAGAGACGAAAAAGTTGCATAGCGACTCAAAACAAACGTACGCCTATTTTGAAGAAGAAATTAAAGCGAATCGATGGCTTGAGAAGAAGACACCGATCTTCCGTCGAGCTGTCCTGAAGTCTAAAATGATTGAGACGAACCGTGCCGCGCTCCATGTCATCGAGAAGCTCGATCATGATTTTCATACGATTGAACAACTTCCTCCACAATTGAGCGAAGAGCTGTATCGCCACATTCGTCACTTGTTGCGTCGACATGAGCGTCTGTTTTCAGCCTACGAGCTTGAGAACGAGCACCTCATCGATCGGGAAGAGGATCTCATCCATGAGAACTTTGACTTTGCGAAGTTAATGATTGAGAGGATGCGAGAAGAAGAGGAAGAACTCATTCTCATCGTCGTGCCGCTCGTGGCGACGATGACCGACTGGGTCAAGGCAATGAATGAACTCGAACGCTATCTTGTCACGGAAATGAAGAAACATGGAGACAACCTAAAAGTGGAACCACGTAAGAAATGGTTTTTTGAAGACTGAGAAGGAAAGATTGATAGAAAACCTAAAGGAGTACTCGAAACCGTGTGCACCTTTAGGTTTTTGTGTGTATAAAATATTTATAGAATGACCTATATAAAAGACGAATGAACCTCTTCAATCTCTTTTGTACAAACGTACAAGTGCCAGACAAACAAAAACTAAGGAAATGAACACAATCAAACTGATTTTTTGTATATAAATTGTAAGATCATAGTACTCATGGAAGTAAAAGATGTGCGGCCAAGGCATAAACTCACCTCGTGTAATAACCTCGATGAGTGTATAGGTTAGTACGAGGGCAATCGCATACTCGAAGCTTTTTAGAAGAAGTACCAGAGCTGCTCCAAGCCACCAAAAGAGAGTTAGCAAAAGTAGATGGTGAACTAGTATTAATGGATTTGTTTGAAGCAATCGGAACGCACCATCAATATTAAATAGCAATAAAAGATACCCCATAACATAAAATGTGAACAGGAACACGAAGTTTAAACTAATCCATTTTCGGTAGTGTGGGATTAATGTGTAATAAGCCCCTGTGTCATATAACGGCTGAAAATAGAGAATGACAGACCATGAAATCCAAGGCAGATAGAGAGAATGGACAATCTGTATACTGAGGTGCAGTTCAGAACTGTCCCTAACTATAACAAGAAGAGAAGCGCAGAATACAAATAGCGGAATAATCCCGAGTAACCGCTGATATCTCCATTCAAACAATTGAATTCTTAGTAAACGGTATATATCCATCATTGCGCCCTCATCACAGCTAAGTAACCATCCGAAAGCCGAGGAACGATTTTCGCATCGCCTTTCTCTTCATCAAAATATCGGATACAGGCTCCGTCTGATGTTTCTTCGATATGTACTACATCATGATCTTTCACCCATTTATTCAATTCTATAAGATTGATTTGCGCTTCCGCCAACGAACCTTCTGCTTTCTTCTTCAATTCCTCAGGTGTGCCTTCGAATAAGACGTGTCCATCGGATAAGAGTCCAATCTTCGTACACAAGAACTCAATATCCTCCACGATATGTGAAGAAATAATGATTGTATGATCATGACTTAAGTCGCGAAGAAGGTTTCGGAAGCGGATTCGTTCTTCGATATCAAGGCCTGCAGTCGGTTCATCGAAGACGAGTATCTCCGGCTCACGCAGCAACAATTGAGCAATCCCAACGCGGCGTCGCATCCCACCTGATAGTTCTTCCATCTTCAGGTGGGATTTATCGGTCAAGTTGACTCTTTCTAACGCTTGTTGAATGACACTCTCTTGTTTCTTGCGGTCGACGATACCTTGCAATAGGGCTAGATGAAAGAGAACTTCTTTTACAGACAAGGAAGGATAAACATTAAAGTCTTGGGCTAAGAAACCAATTATTCCAGCTGTATCTGCATATTTACGTTTCATCATTGATTGACCGTTCACCCGGATATCTCCACCGGACGCATTCGTTAGCCCGCAAATGATTTTCATTAATGTCGTCTTTCCCGCTCCGTTCGACCCAAGGAGACCATATATCCCTTCAATGTTTAGCGAGACATGATCGAGAGCCATATGTTTCTTGTACCTTTTCACGATGTGTTCCACTTGTATCATGGTGTACCTCCAAATCACTTATACTTTTGACGCACTGTTCAAATCCCGATACCATTTTTTCAAAAAGATGAGTTGCTGTTGATGAGTCAATTGCATGAATTCAGATATTTGCTTTTTAGATGTCCTCAGTTCCTCCCCGTTAAGAATTGATTCTAAGAAGAAAGGGTCTGGTTCGAGCGGTGAGGGGAGATTCAATTCGACTGACAGCCAAAAAGCCATCGCATCATCGAATGCCGCTCGTGTCGGCTGGATTTGGCTGTCTGTGTTTGAATGTGACCAAAACAAGGCAGGCATGTATGCCCGAACGACTTCTGGTAGGTCATGATCTAATCGTAAATTGCTCCCCACATGAAGGAGTAAATGCTGATTATCTCGGTAACTGAATTTCTCAAGATTAGGCGATAGGAGGATGATCTTATCAGGCAAGGAGCTTGATATGCCAAACTCTCTTTCAGTGAGTTCATGAATTGATTGAAGCGTTTCTTTTAGAATCGGCCAATACGAGTATGGTGGTGTCCATGACTGATCGACGATTATTTCTTGATCTTCCGCTTGATACGCTTCAAATGATCCCTCAAACAACGTCACCCCTGCCTGTACACCTTCATAATGAGCAGGAGCTTGCTCGATAAGGTTTGTTAAAAACTTAGATTGTGGCGAATAATGCAACGTGACAGGTAAGCTATTCGTTCGATTAATCACAGGTTTAAAGTTCTCAGACCCGAGTCTGCTGTTTGGATAAGATTGTTTTGTTGGATACCAGTTTAACCAAGCAGGCAGATAAGTTACTTCATTAGTGATTGGGAATTGACTTGTGTTTGGGATTGTATATCGGACAGACAATGCAGTTGGTACTCCGAGCGTTACAGCCTCAATCTCGATGAAATCTCCAACTTGATGGAACGAGACTTCTCGCTGGTTTACACTGATATGTTTTACCTCGTAAGGATGATAGAGCGATAACACAATAGTTTCTGTACTCGAAACTAAAGTATAGTCTGCTTCCACTTCGAACTGACCATGTGATTGCTTCGCTAATTTCAACTGAACATTGATTATTTCAAAGTTCAAAAGTGAATCTATTTGTGAAAAATCATATGGATAAGGTAGTTCATAATGTTTTGTCGTTTCCGTATCGAGAGAACGATCGAATACCAACTGGTCATGGCTTAATGCGAAAGAAGCACTAGATGCAATCACTAAGAACAGCATAATTGCCAAGACTGTCATCTGAATACGATGACTCCTTCTGATTGCCCAACACGATATGATCCATAGGGTGAGTCCAAAATGAAAACATAAAATCAACATGTTCTTAATAAATAGTGCGTTGCTACTCAAAAAACCTGTTAGTTCGTAATAGATGACCTCAGGTTGTAGAGGTCCGAAAAAGAAGAAAGCATTCGGGCTATTAAATCCTTTTTCTAAGAAGAACTCAGAAAAAATCTCTGTATTCAGTGGTCCGAACAATATCCATAGGATAAAGAGGACGAGAATGCCGCTTCGCTTTTTTCCGAACAGGAGACCCACATTGATTCCCCATACCGATGCAATTAGTAGTGGAAGTAGATAGAAAGTAAGTGAATGGAATAATAGCTGCTGATAAAAGGACCATGTTTCGATTTGATTAAATGAGAAATAAGTGACGACAGGTAGAAGCCCGAGTAAGATGGCACAAAATGAAAAGAACGTATGTATGAAGAGTATGGCGACAATCTTTTGAAATTGAATCCACACAATGTTCGGAAGAGTCAATTGACTTCTGTATTGTGCCTCATCTGAAGTAAGACGATACATGACTACGCTGACAATCAACATAACACCTTGAATAGGAATCACTATGCCTTCTAAGACATCAGGAAACATCATGTACTCGAACGGATCGTTCACGTTCGCAACGATTTTAAATATGAGGACAATCGGGATAAAGATAAGTGCAATCAAATAGAATTCATTTCGGCTCATCTGTCTAAAATAAAAAGGAATTAATTCTTTTAATATGTTTTGTCTCATAGTTACCTCGATGATTGTGAAGTGATTGAATTGATAACGATATTGATTTAATTATCTCAGCTATATCCTAAGGTGTAAATAAAATCCAATTATATATGAGTCAATAAAGGATTAATGAATTATTTGGTAATAATCTCAAGTTGTGTTAGTCTAGAAAAATCATTGTCTGCGTCAACCGATTCGTTGTCATTATCTACACTTGAAGGGGCAGGGAAATGAAAAAGATTGTATTATCCATTATTTTACGAGTTTTTATGAAGTCTTAAGTACATTCCAGACCGAATCCTGAAACTTTTCGAGAAGAAATGCGTATACAATAAAGACAGATACATAAGACGATAGGGGGATTCACCATGTCAGAAACAACACCGACACCTGAAGAAGGTGTCACACCACAACGAATCAGCGGCACACTTCCAATCGAGGCACGTGCCGTCTTCCGGTTATCAAGTGCGATTTTTTATCTCATCGGACTTCTTGTCACAGGAGCTCTCGTAGCGGCCGCTTACTGGTTCGACTGGCCGACTTGGATACAGATTGGTTTGATCGTGCTACTCGTCATCGATGTCGTCTATAGTTTGATTGATCTCATCTGGTTCCAAAAGTGGAAACAAGAACGATTCACGTATGACGTTCAGCCACTCGAGATTCGGATTCACCATGGGATCATCACGACACACGATGTGCTCATCCCGATGACAAAGGTCCAATATGTTCATGCGGAACAAGGACCGCTTCTCCGTAAATACGGGTTACAGACCATCACCATCGGGACAGCGGCCGGTTCTCACGAAATCTATGCGATTGAAGAGTCGTTCGCCAAGACACTCCGTGAACAGATTGCCATCTATGCACGCATTGAAGAGGAGGATGTCGTATGACCGAGACCGCGTTAACATGGCATCGACTCCCGAGTCGCGTTTTGGTGCTGCGTATTCTCGAAGTCATCAAGTCATTCGCCATTCCAATCGTTTTACTCTTTGTGCTCAATAACGACTGGGACTCGACATTCGGTATCATCATCCGAGTCGGGATTTTACTCTTCCTATTACTCGACATTGTTCAAAAGTTCTTCGGATGGTTAAACTTCCGATATGCCCTCGATGAAAAGACTGTCTATGTCATCGAAGGGAATTGGTTGAAAAAAGAAAAATCGCTTCCACTCTATAAGATTCAAAGTGTTCATTCGAACAGTCCATTCCTCTATCGGTTGCTTGGTGTCGTCGAATTGACGTTCGATACGAATGCCAACAGTGACGATGCTTCTTTCAAATTAGCGGGTGTCTTCCCGACTGAAGCCAAACGACTGGAAGAGATTCTCGAACAGGTCCGTCATCGGAAACAAAGCGGAGTAGCGGTAGATGACTCAGAAGAGTCGGATGAGACACCTGCACAGGCAGCACCGGTACCAAGTCGTCTATTGTACGCCTTATCTACGCGCGAAATCGTATTGGCATCCATCACGTCGCTCTCTGTCTTCGCCATCTTCCCGGTCGCCTCGACGGTTATCTCGTCAATCGACGACTTCATCAACTTGGATGGGGCGTTTAATCAAGTCGAAGATTATGTCGTCCATGCGTCCATCATCGCCATCGGTCTTCTCGTCATCGGAGTGTTGATGGTATCAATCGTGATCGGCATGGTCATCAATTTCTTGAAGTATGGGAACTTCCGACTTGAGCGGAGAGGGGAACGCATTCGCGTCGAGAAGGGATTGTTGAACCGGAGTGCGAAAGAAATCCCATATGAGAAGATCCAAGCGATTCGTATCAAAGAGACGTTCATTCGTCGTTGGTTCCACATCGTCGGGGTCGAACTCGTCGCAGCAGGGACAATGGATGAGTTGAAGGACGAATCGTCGACGATTCTGCCGTTCGTTCGTCGTGACCGAGCGATGCGGGTGCTCCGTGAACACTTCACGCACTTCACATGGTCGGACGAACTACATCGATTACCGAGACGTGCCTTAGGAATCAAACTACTCCGAATCAGCTGGTTCGGCTTCATCATCTCAGGACTCGTGCTTTATTTCTTCCGAGAGTATGCCTGGTGGCTCATGCTCTTATGGGTCATCATCATCGGGGGACGCGTCCTCAGTTACATCACCACAAAATATGTCCGCACGGATCAATTCATCCAGTTACGGACGGGAGCGTTTAACGTCCGCTCATTCTTGACGGACAAACCACGGATCGAACAGATTCAAGTGAAGCAATCGCTCTTGCAGCGCCGTTTCGGGTTATGTACGGTGCAGTTCTCGACACGTGGAGGATTCTTATCAGTCGAGACCATCGATGATATCCCGAAAGAAGAGGCGGACGCCATGCTGAACTGGTTCTCTCGCTATACGGTACAGGAAGATATGAAAACACCGGGCTAACGGATAACCCAGTCAGGTGATCGACGAGCCCCCTCGTGTTGCGAGTGGCTCGTCTTTTTTAATCGGCTTAAGGGGCTCGCTCCGACATAAGCTTGAAGTTGATTCTCTTTTGTGTTCATGAAAAATCATGGCGCGTGTAGGTCACACGAGCCATGATTTTTCATGAACAGCATTGGAAGAGACTTTAGGGAGAATGATTGTGAACGTCGTTTCTCTTGGTTGACTCGTTACGTGAATCTCGCCCTCATGTAAATCGATGATGGACTTGGCGATGGCGAGACCGAGACCTGATCCGCCGGTGTAATGTGCGCGTGACTTTTCCACTCTAAAAAATCGTTCAAACACATATGGGATGTCACGTGAGGGGATGGCCTCCTCGCCGTAATTCGTCATGTTGATAAGAACCACTTCATCCGTATCTTCAATGAACGTATCGATATACGTTCCGTCACGCCCGTAACGAATCGCATTCTCGAGTATGTTTTCGAATACGCGCACGAGCTTCAACGCATCACCCTCAACGATGGGTCGTTTGGCTGAGGAACTGAATCGAGCTTCCATTTCAACTTCCGAGAGACGTAATGTCGACTGCATGATGAGCTGATTGAGCAATTCATCGAGATGGACCTCACTTGTTTGCAGCGCGATTCGGTCGTTTTGCAGAAATGTATAGTCAAAGATATCGTTAATCAAGCCTTTCAGATGGGTCGCATTCTCATGAATGACTTGGATGTAATGACGCAACTCCACCTCGTCCCGGTAACGGTCGCTGTGAATCAAGTCAAGATAACCCGTGATTGACGTGAGCGGGGAGCGCAAATCGTGGGCGACGTTGGCCACGAGCTCGTGCTTCAAACGATCCGCTTGAACCAATTCCTGCTCCGCCTTTGCTGCACTGTCTGAGATGGCGCGAACAGTCGCCATCAACTGCTCTAGCTCTGGCGGGACAGATGGTTCAACCAAATCACGATTGGCATGGAGTTCTTCGACAAGTGAAGTCATCCGCTCAATGTGAAACTGTAAATACCGTTTACGCTCATATTGATAAATCAACACGAGACAAACGATGACCATCAGACTGTAAAACATGACGATGACACCTTCCCGGAAATACGACAACACGATGATCAGACTCTCCATAAATCGTGATGACTCCTCGAAGTACCACACGGCAGGCAGTAACAGAGCACCGCTCAGTGTGGCGACCCCAAACGCAATCAATACATACAGCAGACGTTTCCACATCGGGATGAACGTTATGACGCGCCATATATTATGTCTCAATTTTATATCCCACTCCCCACACCGTATGAATGATGACCTCATGTGGCACGACGGCATGTAATTTCTCACGGATGTTACTGATATGAACCATCACCGTCTGATTCGACCCGACGCCATGCTCTTGCCAGACAGCCTCAAATATTTCTTCAGAGCTATACACCCGGCCTTTATGTTTCGCTAGTAAATACAAAATCTCAAATTCACGTGCTGTCAATCGAATCGTCTGCTCTTGCATCATGACGGTGTGGCTGGCTCGATCGATGAGGAAGGGGCCAGCTTGTACACTTGAGGACTTGCTTGGTCGGTTATAGTTTGAACGGCGCAGCAATGCTTTAATACGTGCCATCAACTCGAGCGGATTGAACGGTTTGATGATGTAGTCATCGACTCCCGTCGTCAATCCCAATATCTTATCCATATCACCCACTTTGGCACTGACCATTAAGATCGGAATTTGGCTCGTCTGGCGCACACGCTTACAAAATTCAAGCCCATCCATCCGAGGCATCATCCAATCTAAAATGATTAAGTCAAACGATTCTTGGTTGAACAAGTCAAGCGCCATTTCCCCATCGGTTGCCATCGTCGTGTGATACCCGTCATTTTTTACATACACATCAATCAGTTCTGCGATTTGGACATCATCATCCACTAACAAGATTTTTGTCATGCTTGAAACTCCCTCGCGAATTAAAGTTGGAAATTCTGATACAAACGTCGGAACGGAGCGTATTGGACGACGAAGCGAACGAGTAAGAACCCTAAGAGCGCGCCGAACGCATTTGCCAATAAATCATTCACATCCGTGCTTCGTCCACTGCCTAGTGTCGTACGCACCAATAATTGAATCAGTTCAAGAATCAGACTAAACTGAAATCCTAATTTAAGTACTTCTTTTTTCGTGATCGACGGTTTCAAAAATGGAAGATAACAGCCTAACGGGAGGAGCATCACGATATTCAACACAAACGAATACAAGTCGATGGTCAAAATCGGAATAAAATTAATCGTTTTCCACCATGGTACTTGGTTCGCATATTTTCCTAAGTTAACGTCAATCGGGAAAAAAACGAAGTGAAGGACACCTAATAAGTATATCCCGAATGATAGAAGCAAAATGGTTTGTGTGACTTTTACATGTTTCTTGCGAAACGACCAGACGAGTAACGTGATGAGTCCGAGGATGGCGAGTGGGATGAGAACGACTCCTGATTCGATTGTGAACATAACTGAATAATTCTGATTATACATGGGAATAAACCTCCTAAGAATTTGAACTGTCTTCAGTGTAGATGGCAGATTTAAAGAATTCTTAAAGGAGTCATAAATGAAATCTAAAAAAGGTAAAGCGCTTTGCGTTGCCTCGAACTGTAGAACAATCAATCAAGAAGCTTGCTCTCGGAATAATGTCGGGCGTCCCGATATCATTCGTCACGTCAACTTCACCGTTTTCGCGTTTCTGTTGCTGAAAAATGGGAACAAGTATGGTATGATGCAAGTAGAAAGAGACCGGTGCTGGACACACCGACCTCTGGCTTACAGGCTACCACTTTAAGAGTGGTCCCAGCCGCCACAATGGTTAGTGAATCAGAAAGTGACCCATCTCATTGCGCCGAGGGGGTCATTTTTTTGTGCGTTCAGACGTTGCACGATCGGATGTTCGGTGAATCACCAAGTGAACGATGATCGGAGCGAGGATTGGGATCATCACATAATCCCCGACCCAGGTCCAAAGTTGTTCCATCCGCACCACCGCCTTCCTCCATTGTGGACTTGGCGGCTGACCCCACTATTGCTGCGTTAACCTGCCCCTTCATTATAACAGATTTGTTCGCAAAAACGCGCTAAAAATAAGAACAAACGTTCTTGTTTTGTAAAATGAATCTTTTGATGGAATCGGTCTCATAAATGGGTCCAAAGAAGGAATTGAGTCGAATCGCTCTTGCTTGTTAGATGTCTGACAGGATATAATCAATCTCGTGTGTATACACGGGTGGGTGAGGGTGCCAATAAAGGATTGATTCCTATGGCAAAACAAACAGAATGGAAAACAGAAACATACGGGGGCGTGCTGAACTTCCTGGCGACAGCATACATCCCGGCCGTGCATGCGGCAATCTTGACACAAGCTGGACTCCCGTTCGAGGGGGCGCTCGTCGGAGCGATTTTGACAAGCATCATCGGGACATTGATTGCGGGATTCTTCAATCTGCCGCTTCTCTTGTTACCGGGAATGGGGATTAATGCGCTCTTCACGTACACGCTCGTCCTACAGATGGGATTGAGTTGGCAAAGCGCGCTCGCTGTCTCGTTCGTCTCAGGTGTACTCGTCGTATTGTTGACGGTCACCAAAGTGGCTAGGAAATTGGCGAACGCGTTTCCACCGATCATTCATGACGGATTGACGGTCGGTCTCGGTCTCTTCCTCATTTTGATTGGTCTTGAGGCGGCAGGAATTGTCTCAGGTGGGGGTGGGGCATTGCTTCACATCGGTGACCTCGGAGAGCGTAACGTCCAGGTGGCCTTTTTATCACTCTTCGTCGCCATCTTGTTGTTCTTGAAGATGGGACCGAGCAGCTTCCTATGGACAATCGGTTTTGGTGTCGGTCTCAGCGCCGTGATGGGAACGCTGGAGTGGACGGGAAGCTTCTCATTGTCACCGTTTTTCGAGTCATTTGGCACGGTATTTGGGAACATCTCGTTCGCAGAATCTGCTTCTCCGCTCTTCTTAGTCGCGGTGGGTGTACTGACGCTCGTCTTGTTGATTGAAAATATCAGCTTGATTCAGAATCAGACACGTGCAATCGACAAAGAAAAGGATGCGCCGAAAGGTCTCATTGCACAAGGTCTGTCGACGATGGCCGGGGCCATGTTCGGGTCAAGCCCGACCGTCTCGACGGTCGAAGTGGCTGCCGGCATATCGGTCGGTGCACGAGGTGGGATTGCTTCATTCGTCACGTCTGGATTGTATGTGGTATCACTCTTATTGCTACCGCTCTTTGCAATCATTCCGGTGACGGCGATCGCTCCGGTGTTGATTATCATCGGGATGATGATGTTCCAGAACGTGAAGCATTTGCCACTCGATAACTGGGAGCATGCCTTCCCGGCAATCCTTGTCATCATCATGATCCCGTTCACGTATTCCATCGTCGATGGCATCGGGCTCGGGTTCATCGCCTACACGATGATTGTCTTGTTCAAGAAGGGCTACCGGTCACTCAGTCCGGTCGTCGGTGTCTTGACCGTATTGTTCTTAGTTTTCTTCTCATTACCAGTCTGGTTATAGAGATACGCACGGCATCGTTCATGAAGAACGGTGCCGTTTTTTGATTTGAAAAGACTCGTTCGTGCTATAATCGCAGTAATATGAAGAGAACGGGGAGGGGATTTGATGCAAGTTATTAAAGAATTCGCATCGTACACAGAATGGCTCGATTCGTTAGGAAAGCTGAGTGAATCCGATTGGAATGAACAGATAAACTCGGAGAAGTGGTCCATAAAGCAAATCGTTTTACATATCGCCCATTGGGACAACCATCTTTTGAATGTCATCATCCCATCGGTGAAGAACGGGGAAGGAATGATTTTCCCTGACTTTGACTCGTTTAACGCACGGGCGACGAAAAGGGCGGAAAAATTGACAGGTGACGCGGTTTTGAAAGAATCCCTTAGCAGTCGACAAACGCTCGTCAACATGCTCGAGTCCTTAAGTGAAGAGACGTTGACTTTTAAGACGTCAGCGAACGGAGTCTCTCATGATCCAAATCAAGGTGTCCCATACTCACTGCACGTAATCATCGAAGAATTCATCGGGCATGACCGGCACCATATGAAGCAAGTCGAGTCCATCCTGAAATGAGACATCGGAAAGTGCGTGGTCTAAAACGAAAGTTAATTCGTCTTCAGCGTAATATGTAAGAAAATCATCATGATTTTCCAAATGAGTTTCATAATGGTAATTGGAATACCAAGATTCCGGTCGAACAAACTTTTTTATTGGATGTTCAACACAGTGCCCAAATCAAACAGGCAATCATCCATGTTCTGCTCGATGAAGCGAAACGACTAGTAGAGTTGCGTGTGGATGAGCGAATGCGAGTTGTCGTGCTGCTAGATTTTCCTACACTCTGGAACTCTGAATTTCTCGTGTTTGAAGATGAAAAGGAGTTACAAACGTTTGTGCGGCGTGATTCATCCCATCAAAAATGGATCCCGATTCTACATGTCAAAACGTTTATCAACCAATGGGACATCCGTAGCGACCAGGATATTCGCGTGTATGGATTTGAAGGATGGTTGTTCGACGAAGAAGATGAAGGTAGAGAATGGTGGATGCTCGTTCAATGAACGGGCATTTTTCTTTTGTCTAAAAATAACTGAATATTCCGTTAAATTGAATGGTATAATCCTTTTAATCCTATTTTTAAATAAAGGATTAAAACTATGGGAGGATCCTGCCAAACAATCGACTGGGTCGCCACATCAAAGGTCGGTTGTGTACAGGTAAAAGTTTACGAACGTCAAAATCTCGACACGTTCACAGTCTCTCTTGATTTGAGCGGTCCGCTCGGGAATGGGCTCCATGCTCAATACGAAGATTTGATTCAACAGACGGCGTATTGGGTCTCTTACTTGATTAAAAAAGACTGTAATGTGGAGATGTTGATCAACCGGCTCGACCAACACAGCCAAATCGACCATATTGTACTTGGAGAAGGAAGAAAACAATTACGCGATGTTGTTGAAGTCATCAGGGTGATGAAAGGAGAAACACATGCGAAGAATGACGGGCTTACTCATATGTTGTGTCGGACTGCTTGCAAGCACGAGGACCGTATCAGCCGAGATGACTGAATCCTCGGCGGAACGTTTTGCAGATGCATATTTTTATAACATTGTGATGGATCATATTCAGGGAGATGATCCGGCTAATTATCATATGACGGACAGTGAGAACATCACTTTTGGGCCACTACTCGAGACATACGTACCGTCTTCCTCTTGTTACAAAACGGGAGAAACATGTACGTTCGTCCCAACAAAAGAATTTGTGGCGACCGTTTTTCAAGATGATGAACCGGTCAACGTGATCGGAACATATGAACAATCAGCGGGTACATATGCGTTCTCAACGTTCGGTTCAGACAAAGAAACCCCTAAAGCGTTGACGGACGTAAAAGGCAATCTCGTGAAATACTCAGAAGCGTCGACGTGGTTTGATTACGAAGGGGACATGTTGACGGCGTTGACATCTAATACAAAACAGATGATTAGCGGAGATGAAATTTCAACTGAGGCGTTTCAAGTATTATTGGTTGAAGAGAATGAAAGTATTGAAGGGGATGCCGAAGAAGGAATGATAGGTGGAGCAGGCGACTCATCATCAGTCCATTCGGATGAGGAAGAGTCAAACAAGCCAACATCGAATACCAACCGATTGATTGGCTTTGCTGTGTTAGCGATATTGCCATTCGGATATTGGTTCCTCAAGAGACGAAAAGCAACATGATGTCAAAAGACTTATCCAATCATCATAATCCACTAGACTTAGTGGTCATACCGAGTCATGCATTGAGAGACAGAGAAGCAACCTACTTGATTTTTCGCCATTTGGAGAATGAACAGTTTCCATTACTTATAGAACGTAAGCGGACTGTAAGGGATTTGAGAAAACGTCGCTTCTCTTTTAAAAGTCAGGAAGAAGAGCATGTGACGACCAAAACCATCAAAAATCGTGAGGTGTTAGAGTCGGAATTGACGCTTTCTTCAAATGAGGTCATCGTCTTAAGAGGAGAGAGGGATTGGATTCTGAGCTATTCCGAAGACGGGTTGACGCTTCAAGGAAACCAAGTGAGACGTGTCGCGACAACTGGTATTGTCCAAATTGAGACATTTTTTGAACATGTGGTTAGAGGTGCGTTTCCCATCAAATTGGCGTTTGGTTTAGGTGGGACGTTTGCTCCATTTGAAAACGTGTTTCGCTTTATATTGCATAACCCAGATTGGAAAGGATTGATTGAAGACGACTTATTGCCTCAGCTTCAGATTCCGAAGGCGAAGAATGTGTGGCAGTCCCTTTCATATCCGACATACGAGCAGACGCTTGAGACGTTCACTATTGAATTTCATCCAAATATACTAGGAAATTTCATACTCGCACATGATGCTAACGATACGTACTATTTCATTGATCATGTGAATGGGGAGATCAAGATTTTTTGAATTCTAAATAAAGAGGGGTAGTGTAGTGAGTTACATACAGCATATGCGTCAATTAATCGGATCGAATCTATTAATCACTGTAGGATGTGGAGTCCTCATCGAACAGGACAATCAAATTTTGTTGCAACACCGAAAAGATCATCATGTTTGGGGAATCCCCGGTGGCGTTATGGAGCCTGGAGAATCATTTGAAGAGACAGCCATCCGTGAAACTCTTGAAGAGACGGGGCTCTCCGTGGATAGTTTGAAACTGTTCGGAATCTATTCCGGTGATGAGGGATATGCCACTTATGAAAACGGTGATCGCGTCTATAGTGTTCAAGTCATCTTTTACACCCATTCATTCTCAGGAGAAATCGCTCAATTGACAGACGAAAGTCATGAACATCGATTTTTCTCAAGAGAAGACCTACCACGATTACATCAACATCAACGTCGGTTCATTGACGATTGGGTCGATCAGGTCAATCTCCCGGTCGTGAAGTGATATTCATCTCGCGACGAACAACCCCTCATACGCTGAACTGCTCCCCGTCAAGTAGACAGGGTAAATAATGAAAACCAGCCTAAGCGGCTTGAGCCCTGTCGAATACAGGTCTCAAGCCGTTCAGTCGTTTCTGGAGACGATCGTGGTTGTAGAACGATATGTAGTTCTCGATGGCCGTTGTGAGTTCGCTATAGGCCTGGAACTCACGCAGGTAGTACATCTCCACTTTTAAGGTGCCCCAAAAACTCTCGATCGGGGCGTTGTCGAGACAACGTCCGACCCGGGACATGCTGTGGGTCAGTCCCGCGTCTTCCACCATGCGTTTGAACCCTCTCGAGGTATATTGGAACCCTCGGTCGCTATGGATCATCGGACGCGCTCCTGTGCGGAGCCCCGTGATGGCTGGCATCATCGTCTGGAAGACGAGAGCGTTGTTGTTGGACTTTCCGATGCGATAGGCGACGATCGAGCCGTCATACAGGTCGATGATCGCGCTCAGGTAGGCCTTCTTCCCGGCGCCGTATTTGAACTCGGTGACGTCGGTGCACCATTTCTCGTCTGGCCGGGATGTACTGAATTCTCGGTTCATCAGATTCTCGGCCACGTGCTGCGGCGTTGACTTCTTATGCTTCTTCCGCTTCCGGCGGATGATCGATTGGATCCCATGGATATGCATCAAGCGATAGACTCGCTTTTCATTGAACGGGGACAGTCCTTGTTGTCGACGCAACCGGTTGATCGTCATCGTGATCCGACGGTACCCGTATGTGCCGTTCGCCTGGTCATAGAGTAGACGGATGTCCCCCAGAAGCTTCTCGTTCTCTTCTTGACGCACCGGTATGGTGCGATTCAACCATTTGTAATAGGCCGCCCGTGAGATGCCGGCGACTCGACAGAGGAGCACGATCGAAGGGGTCTCCTCTTCGTTCAATTCTTTGATGGCGATATATCGTTGCTGTAGCCGTACCTGGCTGATTATGACCTCCTCTCGATCTCCTCTAACTTTTTTAGAAACAAGATGTCCGCACGAAGAAGTTCATTCTCAAGCTCCATTTGCTGGATACGGCGCTTAAGCTTCTCTTCTTCGCTTAGGGGTCCCGTCAGAAAAATGCGGATTTACAACGTTAAGGGATTTTTTCTGACGGAAACGCCTATATTAACAACGTTAAGGAATTCGTAATGGGCGAAGTTCCTTTGGATTGTGGCTACTTTCTGATCTAAAGTGGTATTCACCTAAGAAATTAATATGCTCCCAACCGAGTGGGGAAATATGGGGCAGTAGCTCTTCTTTGAAATGCCCTTGGCTCTTTTGATGTTCAAGTGCCTCCGTTAAATAAATCGTATTCCAAACACTAATGGCGTTAATGATCATATTTAGGGCGCTCGCACGTTGTAATTGATGCTGCATTGTTCGTTCTCGCAGCTCGCCTTGTTTCCCAAAGAAAATCGCACGTGCTAAAGCATTCATTGCCTCACCTTTGTTCAAGCCCTTTTGAATTTTCCTTCGTAGTGCCTCATCTGAAATATAGTTTAAAATGAAAATCGTTTTTTCAATCCGTCCCATTTCTCTTAAGGCTGTGGCTAAACTATTTTGTCTTGCATAAGACCCTAGTTTGCCCATGATGAGGGAGGCAGACACGATTCCTTCGCGTAAAGAGTGTGCTAAACGTAGACATTCTTCGTAATTTTCCTGAATGATTTTTGTATTTATTTGGCCACGTAAGAGTGCATTTAATTTGGGATACTCTTTCATTTGTTTAAAAGTAAATAGCTTGGCATCCGATAAATCTCGAATTCTTGGAGAAAACTTGAAGCCTAATAGATGTGTCAAACCAAAAATTTGATCTGTGTAGCCCGCTGTATCTGTATAATGCTCTTCAATCATTAAATCCGTTTCATGATGCAATAAGCCATCTAACACATGAATCGCATCTCTTGAATTAGTATGAATAATTTTAGTGTAATAAGATGAAAACTGGTCGCTTGTAAAACGATAAATTGTTGTACCTTTCCCTGTACCATAATGAGGATTAGCTTCTGCATGTAAGGAAGAAACGCTTACTTGCATACGCATAACATCGGAGGAAGATGTTGTACCGTCTCCCCAATACGAAGCCATTTTTAACCGGTGCTGATAATTCACTAAGGTCGCTTGTGCGCGATTCATTGCATCTTCATGCATACGCCAATGAGCGACATTGGCCAACTGTTTATAGGTTACACCTGGTGTTGCATCAGCCATTTTACTTAAACCAATATTGGTCCCCATGCCAATTAAAGCAGCCATGAACAACACCGTTTCCTCTTTGTCGGGTTTCCGATTTGATGAAGCATGTGTAAATTGCTCATGAAAGCCTGTTAAATATGCAACATCCATTAAAAGGTCCGTTAATTTAATACGTTGTAACAACTTATATAAATTTGCGCTATACGCTTGTGCCTCTGCGGGAATATCTTTTTCTAATCGAGCTAACGATAAGCGTCCTTTTTCAAGTGAAACGCCATCTAAGTCTTTTAAATTAGTAGTTAACCATTTCAAACGTTCCTCTAAGCTTGCTATTCGCTCTTGCAAGTACTCTTCATAAGCAATAGGGACAGCAAGTCGTGTTTGTTGTTTGTCAGCATGCCACTGTTCAGCTGTAAATAAATATTCCTCAAAATCTCGGTATTGCTTACTTCCCTCAATGGAAATATCCCCAGCTCGTACGTGTTCACGTAATTCGGTTAAAACAGCCATTTCATAATAGTGACGATTAATGGAGCCGTCTTCCTCATATAAATGCTTTTTCCAACGTGCAGAAATAAAGTTGATAGGTGCATCAATAGGCACTTTTCGTTTCCCCGCATCGTTCATCTCACGTAATAGCTCAACGGCTTCTAGTAAAGGTTCATTTGCTTTTGTTGAAAGAAAATCGAGTACACGTAACAACGTTGGTGTGTATTTACGAAGGGCATAAAAGCGTTTTTGCAGCAAGTCTAAATAATCGTAATCCGATGGTCGTGCAAGCTCCTTTGCTTCTTCAATGGACGTAACAAATGTATCCCATTCTAAAACGGATTCTAATACATCAAAAACATTCAAGTTCTCTTGTTTTGCCTTAATAAGTGCCTGTCCAATATTTGTGAAATGAATAATTTTTTCGTTTAATTTCTTGCCGTTTTTCCGCTGGATTTCTTCTTGAGCTTTACGTCCTTTGGATAATAAGCTTAAAATTTGCCGGTCATGAATTTCAAAGGCTTTATCGGTTAATTCCTGTGCCAGTTGCAGCAAGTACACAACTAAAATGGCGTAGCGTTTATTTTCTTTAAAATTGCGAAACGCATACGGCTCATAGCGTGTACCAAGTCGAGCGAGCTGGCTTAACCGGTTTCGATGAATCGTACGTAATGAATGATCATTTAACGCCATATCTCGTATAAATTCTAACCGTTCAATGACCTTTAAAAAGGTATCTGGTGAAGGGAACCCCATCGGCTCTTTCAGCCAGCCAAGCGGTGTTTTATTCGATTCTGTTGCACTCGCTGGCACAACCAATGTTTCTAATTTCTCTATTTGCGTAGGTGTTAGCGCATAATAAATCTGATTAAATATCCTTTCTTCAGCTCGGTCACGTGTTTCCCATACAACCCGTTCAAGCGTTGTTAAGGCAGGAAAAATGATTTTCTGTTGGCGTAAGTAGTCAAAGCATGCATTTAATAAATACATCGAATCCCCATTCTCTAAGGCCAGTGGTAGCAGGTGCTTTGAAAGCTGCCGATATTCCTTACTTGTGAATTCCTGATAACCGTACGCTTTACGAATTTCTTTTAAGTGATCCCATAACGTATTTTCTCTTTGCCCATAAGAATGAATGGCTCCTGCTGGGACATTGATTTGTTGAGCAATGTACTGAATAACGCTATGTGGGATGCTTTTAAGGTGGGTATAGGACCATCCCGGATAGCGTAAAACCGCAAGCTGTACGGCAAAGCCTAAGCGATTGTCCTCACGTCTTCGCTTTAAATTGATGGCCAAATCCTGCTCTGAAAACGTATAGTATGTCCCTAAAATCCAGTCATCCGTTGGGATTTGCATGAGTTCAGTTCGTTGATTGTCAGTTAGTAGTTCGCGTCCTCTCGAAGTTTTCATAGTTCACCAGCCTAATAATTAATTATAAATACAGCAAGTCCACTGTCATTTTAATGGCCAGTGGACTGCTTATCATAAGATAGTTTTTTAACTTTGTGTATTAATTATTCTTTAGTAATTAATTTCAATTCCTTATAGTCTTTCACTTTTAAAGCAAGTGCTTGCTGTTCACTTCTTACGCTGTAAGGGAAAACAAGACTTACTTCAGTTTTTCCATCAATCTCTTTATAACTATTTCCTGATGCATAAAACGCTTCGCCCAATTCATTAATTAATGCTGTATCATGAGCAATCGTTTCACCTACATTTATTTCATCAATTGTATAAGTAAGGTGCAAAGAGCCATTTGTAACGACTGCTTCGTTTATTGTAAGCCCCGGAACGCTATTCGTTGCAATGTACTGTTGTTTCACGATTGTCGGTGATGCTAAATTAAATTCCCAATGACCATTTATCGATTTCACACCACTTTTATCTGAAGAAATATGAACCGTTTCTACGACTAATCGTGCTACTTCTAAAGAAGGTACTTCACGCTGATTTGCAGTTGCAATCATTTCAATTGTTGCACGGTTATTGCTGACATCTGCTAGTTTAAAATCCATGCCACTTAAGACCTCCTGTCCTGTATATGGTTTTGTATCTGAAATGAGAGCACTAATTTCATTTCCTTGTGCATCAAATAGTCGATATTCAAACTCGATTCTATTTAAATCGTCTGCAGAAATATCCTTAGAATCCATTGTAAACTGTAAACCAAAACGGTATGCATCGACAAAGAGATTTTCTAATGTCATCGTAATATTTTCATCTTGTTGTACTTGTGCGAGATTTTGTATATCCCCATTCATCGCTGCAATTTCTATTCCAGAATCATTTAAACCTAGAAAAGCTTGTAACTTCGCTAATGCGGTATCATTTGTCAGTAACACCGTAGCACTCAAAACGATCGCTGCTACTGCAGCTGATACAGGCTTTAACCAAGGTTTCGTTGTCTTTTTCTTTGATTGCTGGCGAATTTGTGCATAAGATTGGTCAAAAGCTGAACGAATTGAGGCTGGTAATTGTTGCTCTTTATTCATATCTTCACGCATTAAGTCGTCTATATTTTTTTTCATACTAAATTAGCTCCTTCCAAATAATACGTATTTTTTAATTGCTTTTTCGCCCTAGAAATTCGCGATTTGATTGTGCCTTCGGATTCATGTAGAAATTCACTAATTTCCTTTGTTGTAAAGCCGTTAACATAATAAAGAGTGAGGGCGATACGGTGGTTATCATCTAAGCTACCTAGTGCCTCGTCTAACTCTACCGACAAAAAATCCTGATGCGATAAATTATTCAGAATCGCTTCATCCATTGCTACTAAAGGCTTGTTCTTTTTCATAAAACGGTAGCAATTGTTCAATAAAATTCGGCATATCCAGGTATTAAAATACTGACCCTTTTTTAAAGTTTTAATTTTTTCAAAAGCGATCATAATTGTATCTTGCAGTAAATCCGCAATGTCCTCGTCTTTTAAACCGAGTCGTTTAGCAGTACGATATAAAATCAGCTCATATTGCTGAATTAACTGTATAAATGTTTCCCCATCTCCTTTCTGTGCTTTTTTCACTAAAATGTCATTTTCCATTGGTAGCACCTCTCTTTTCCTTACGTACTGTTAGAGCATTTGAAAGGATGTTTAGTTGCATAAAGTTTAATATTTTTATTATTTCATTTTCTAATTTCGAAAACGATTGTTTTTGAGACAGTTTTTATTTCAGCAATTTATATCCGTATTACTTACCAAATGCTGTTTCAAAACTTTGCTCAAAATCTATGTTTCAAAAAGCCCCCTTTGTGATATAGATTTGTATATCAAAGGGGGAAAACGATGTCTTCTTATACTTATGGCTATGCACGAGTGAGTACACGACAGCAGGAATTGAATCGACAGTTAGATTTATTGAAGCAGTACAATTGCCACGAGATTTTAACGGAGAAATTATCCGGAACGAAAACAGATCGTCCAGAATTAAACCGGCTGAAGGATAAATTGCGACCAGGAGACATGGTAATCGTAGAAAGCTTTTCTCGGTTAGGTAGAAGTACAAAGGATTTAATTGAATTAGTTGCGTATTTTGAAGAACGAGAGATCAAGTTGCTAAGCATTAAAGAAAACTTTGATACTTCAACACCACAAGGGAAATTAATGATGACGGTTTTCCAAGCATTCAGCCAGTTTGAACATGATTTAATTGTCCAGCGAACGAAGGAAGGTTTAATTAGTGCTAGAGCAAGAGGGCGTCAAGGTGGGCGTCCGAAAGTAAATGAACGAGAGCTGAAAAAAGCCATCAATTTATATAAATCTGAACAGTATAGTGTGAGTGAAATTGTTGAAATGACAGGGATTAGTCGTGCTACAATTTATCGCTATTTAAAATAAGAGCAGCTCAACTGTAAATGTTGTGCATGCTCTTATTTTTTGTCCATTTTTCCTTAACGTTGTAAATCCGCATTTTTCTGACGGGACCCCGCTTAGTTCGTCCTCTGGCTTCGTACGCCCACGGCGGTCCACGAGCGCCTCTGCCCCGCCCGTGTCATACTTTTTGATCCAGCCATAGACCTGGGCATAGGACACCTGAAATTGTTCCGCGGTCTGCTGGTAGTTGCGTCCATTCTCCAAACAATATTTCACGATCTCAAGGCGCTCTTCGAATGTAGTTTTTCTTCCTTTTGTCATAGCTCGATCCATCCCTTTTCTCGAATCTGTTAACTCGCTATGACTAGTATACTTCTTAATCCATTTACGAAGAACAGACCAATCACTGATCTGATACTTGGAGAGTACCTCCATTCTAGTGAACCCATCGAGATAGTCGCGGACGGCCGCGATTTTCAGTTCCTTGGTGTAAGATTTCCATGCCTTCGATTCCTTCAACGCATCGATCCCACCGGTATCAAATTTCACTTTCCACACCTGGAGGGTGTGCCTAGAGACGCCATGAGCCTCCATGATTTCTTTCCAAGTATATGTTTCTTCTTCCATCATGCGCAGCGCACTCAATTTTTGTTCGATCATATGCCGACTTCTCGCCATAAAAAAACACTCCCCAATCAGATAAACAGATTTGTTATTTCATCTGTCTACCTATTGGGGAGCATATGACGCGCATGAGGGGTTGTCTTTACATATAGGGCCCGTTCGCCTGAATGACGAACTGTGAATGTGTGTAATGATAGGTGATGCGGGAATAGTCAAATGGTTTCCCATTCGTGAGATGGAAGATCGTCTCGATGCGAAGTGTCGGATCATTCTCTTGCAATCCGAGGTGTTCCGCTTCACTTTCCGTCAATCGATCGACCTGTAGATACATGTCAGAAAATCCAATCGTGACGCCGAGCGCGCTTTGGACATAATCGAAAATAGAGTCTGCCACAATTTCGCGATTCAAATAGGGCACGACGGCTTTCACATAATAGGATTCCTCGTGACAGAGCACCTCTTCATCCACATACCTTACCCGTTCGACCCGATACACATCGTCCAACACGTCAATCCCGAGATTCTCCGCAACCGTCGCGTCTGGCTTCACGACAGACACATCAATCACATCAGATGTCAAGACACGGTCTCCGAGATTGCTCTTGAACCCTTGGGTCGAGAAGAGGCTCATATAGCCAGGTCGATTATGTCGTCTGACGAAAATGCCGCTTCCCCGCAGTTGAAAAATGACACCCTTTCGTTCGAGCAGCTCTAAAGCTTTCGTGATGGTGCTCTTGCTCACCGCATATTGATTCATCATCTGCTCAAGGACAGGGAGCTTATCGCCTTGTTTTAAGTTTTGTTCGTGGATGTATTGTTCGATTTCATTTGCGATTTGTTGATATTTTAGCATCGTCATTCCTCACTTTTTCGTCACTGGTTCTATTATATCATGAAAAAAACAAAAGTAATTCAATGTACCGACCTTGTATAATTGTACCGGTACAATTATACTTGACGTGTACGATTCATGTGAAGGAGGACTTACAATGAAGACATTACCGAACGATTTTCTATGGGGAGGCGCGCTTGCCGCTCATCAATTCGAGGGTGGTTGGGAGGCTGATGGCAAAGGACCGAGTGTCGTCGATGTCTTGACGGCAGGTGCACACGGCGTCGCTCGCCGGATCACAGACAAGGTCGAACCGAATGAATTCTATCCGAACCATGAGGCGATTGACTTTTACCATCGTTATAAAGAAGATGTGGCCCTCTTTGCTGAGATGGGATTGAAATGTTTACGTACTTCCATCGGATGGAGCCGCATCTTCCCGAATGGTGATGATGCAGAACCGAACGAGGCGGGTCTCCAATTTTATGATGACTTGTTCGATGAGCTACTCAAACATGACATCGAACCGATCATCACACTGTCGCATTTTGAGATGCCGCTCCATCTTGCCCGTGAATACGGGGGATTCCGAAATCGTGAAGTCGTCGAGCATTTCGTCCGCTTCGCTGAGGTCTGCTTTGACCGTTACAAAGACAAGGTCAAATACTGGATGACGTTCAACGAAATCAACAACAAGATGGACGTCAACAATCCACTCTTCTTATGGACGAATTCGGGAGTCCTCTTAGAAGAAGGGGAGAACGCCCGCGAAGTCATGTATCAGACTGGGCACCATGAACTGATTGCGAGCGCTCTCGCCGTTGCCAAAGGGAAAGCCATCAATCCTGACTTCGAGATTGGAGCGATGGTCTCTCACGTACCGATTTATCCGTATTCATCAAACCCAGATGACGTCATGCTCGCCGAAGAGATGATGCGTCAACGCTATTTCTTCCCGGACGTACAAGTACGAGGCTTCTATCCGAGCTACGCCTTGAACGAGTTCGAGCGGGAAGGGTATAACATCCCAATCCTTGAAGGGGACGAAGAAATCCTACAGAACGGAAAGGTCGATTATCTCGGTTTCAGTTACTATATGTCGACGACCGTGAAGAGTGACGTCGTCGCGGACAACAGTGGCGATATCGTCAACGGTGGTCTGCCGAATGGGGTCGAGAACCCGTATATCCAGTCGAGTGACTGGGGATGGGCGATTGACCCGGTCGGACTCCGTTATGTGCTCAACCGACTCTATGACCGGTACCAAATTCCGCTCTTCATCGTCGAGAATGGATTCGGTGCCGTCGATGAGATTGTCGACGGAAAGATTCATGACAAAGCCCGAATCGATTACTTGAAGGCCCATATCGAACAATTGAAGCAAGCCGTCATTTATGACGGGGTCGACTTGATTGGTTACACACCTTGGGGCATCATCGACATCGTCTCGTTCACGACGGGAGAAATGAAGAAGCGATACGGGATGATTTACGTCGACCGTGACAATGAAGGGAACGGATCGATGGAGCGGATGAAGAAAGACTCGTTCGACTGGTACAAACAGGTCATTGCGACGAATGGAGAGAATCTCTAAATAAGGGTGAGCAAAGAACTGTGAAATGTCTGCAGGTCTTTGCTCTTTTTCGATATAATGAAGAAAAGTGAAAAATTGGAGGGACGCATGATGCAAATAAAGAACTATGGACCGGTGACGGCTGTTTGTGCCAACGTAAAGAACGGTCCATTCGAGATGTCGATGTATGTGTATTATATCGACGGGATGCTCATCGATACGGGAACACGCACGATGCTACCCGAACTTCAACCGTTTTATGAGTCGGTTCCAATCGATCTCGTCAGCATCACGCACCCCCATGAAGACCATATCGGAACGGCAGCCTGGCTTGAACGGACATACGGTGTCCCAATTTACATACGAGAATCCGCCAGGGACATGTGCCGGACGGGGCTAGATATCCCAGATTATCGGGCACGCTTCTCAGGAGACCCGGAACCGTTTCAGCCGATTGCCTATTATGACAATCAGATCACATCAGAACATCATACTTATCAGGTAATCCATACACCTGGTCATGAACCGAATCACGTCGTCTTATACGACGAGGAGAACGGTCGGCTGTTCTCGGGTGATTTGTTCGTCCATCCTTATCCGAAGGTGATGATTCCGGAGGAGTCGGTACCTGAACAGATTCGTTCTCTCAAACGTGTTCTGAGTCTTAATTTCGAGGAAGTTTATTGCCAACACGCCGGGCATCTCGAACAGGGAAGGGAGCAACTGACCAAAAAGCTCGATTATCTAGAACGTTTGACTGATAACGTGATAACAAAAACTGCAGCGGGCTACAACATTGACGACATCAATGCCCAGCTCTTCCCCGAACCATCGCCGCTCGTCAAAATCTCCAAGCGGGATTATGACTCGAGACACATGATTGCAAGCATTCTACGTGAAGTGTACGAACAACTTCGTTGACAGAAGGCGGATCACCTAGTATTCTTAGTACAGGATTAAACGTTTAAACTTTTAAACGGAGTGATGAATATGAAACAACCAGATGCCACACCCGAAGTCTCGTTATCTTTATTTGAAGATGCGATTCCATTGTTCCAAGTATTAGCCGACGTCAATCGTCAACGCATCATCGTCGAGATCGCCAAACATGAACGCTTAAACGTCAATCAGATTGATGAGAAGATTGAGTTGTCTCGACCGGCCATCTCGCATCATCTCAAACTACTTCGACAAGCGGGCATCGTCTCATCAGAGAAAGTCGGGACAGAGAACTTTTACTTCCTGACGCTCGAGAACGCGGTCGGACTGCTGAAGGCACTGACACGAGCGATAGAAGACGAATGCATCCTTTGACCTTTCTTTTTGGAAACAGGGAGAAAGGCTTCTTTATCACCAATGAGTTTAAAAGTTTAAACATATAAACATTAAAGGGGAATGAATATGAACCAAAAACAAACGATTGTCATCACAGGAGCATCGAGCGGAATTGGCCGAGCGACGGTCGAACTGTTCAGCAAACGAGGCTGGCATGTCGCCGCTACGATGCGAAGACCTGAAGATCATCAAGAACTGTCTCACCTAAAAGGGGTGTCTCTCTATCAACTAGATGTGACGAACGAGACGAGTATCCGAGAGGCATTTAAACAAATCGTCTCGGATCACGGAACGATGGATGTGTTGTTGAACAATGCTGGGTATGGAGCGGTAGGGATTTTCGAGGAAGCCTCTCCCGAACAGATTCAACGGCAATTTGATACGAACGTATTCGGGGTCATGAATGTGATCCGGACAGCACTGCCATACTTTCGTAAACAGCGGAGCGGACGGATCGTGACCGTCTCCTCCGTCGGTGGACAGATCACATTCCCAATTTACAGCTTGTATCACAGTTCAAAATGGGCGATTGAAGGATTCATCGAATCGCTCCAGTTCGAGTTGGCACCTTTCAATATCGACATGAAATTGATTGAGCCGGGACCGATTAAGACAGACTTTTACGGTCGTTCCCAAGAACTCGTCCGTGACCAACCGCTCGATGTATATGATGGCTACACAGAGGTTGCGCTCCATAACACGAATGCCGCTGGTGCGAACGCCGAAGGTCCAGACGTTGTCGCTGAGACGATTTGGCGATCCGCGACCGAACGGAAGAAACGACTCCGTTATCCAGCAGGTAAACAAGCGGGCCTTTTGATTGCCCTCAAGCGTTATCTTCCGAACCGGGTATTCTTCGCGATTGTCCGAGGTGTCGTTGAAAAGAAATAATGAATCATATCCTTTTTGTTTTCTATAGAAAATGAGAAGGATTTTTTATGTCGTTTTGAGAATGATTCAACTCACACAAAATTACCCGATATACCATCTAAGAGGAGGGATTTCATGAAAAAAGTCATGCTAGCACTTTCAACATTCATTCTAGTCATCGGATTGTCTTCAACACCGACAAAATCAGTAGATGCAGCGGTCAAGACATTTAAAAACTGTACAGAGTTAAACAAAACGTATAAAGGTGGTGTAGCCAAGTCAAAGACGACGAAAAATAAAGGTGGTAAGACACGTTACACGCCATATGTAAGTAAAGCACTATATGACGCGAACAAAGCACGTGATCGCGACAAAGATGGAATCGCCTGTGAGAGATAAGAACATGTATATAGCCGCCAATGAGGGCGGCTTTTTATATGGACGTAGACACATATTCGGACGCATGATATTATCATAAGTAACAATATTATCAAATATGATAATAATGAGGTGAAGATGATGAATCAAGACGTTTTAAAAAGTCTGTTAAACCCGATTCGCATGAAAATTTTTCAGCACGTTCTCATGAACGAGCAAGTGACGACCGGAGAGTTGGCAAAGTTGCTTCCCGATGTGCCCCAAGCGAGCCTCTATCGCCATATCAACAAGATGGTACAAGACGAGATTTTATCTGTCGCAAGTGAGAACAAAGTACGTGGGGTGTATGAAAAAGTGTACGCGATTCAAAACAATCCATTGACCGCTGTCAATCAAGTCGTCGAAGAGGAAGATCGTGAACAACTATATAAAATATGTTACACGTTCGCGATGTCACTGCTCATGGATTTCGGAGACTATTTAAAGCGGGACAAAATCGACCTTCAAGGAGACAAGGTCGGCTTTCGGAGTATCCCACTTTATCTGTCTGATGCCGAGAGTGATCGATTCCTAAGAGGTCTCTACGATCTCTTAGAGGGAGTGCTCGAGCATGAACCATCTGAAGAACGTACGTTGCGGAAATTCTCCTACGCGTTCATGCCGGTAGAAGAAAAGGAGGAGATGGATGATGTATAAACAAGAAAATGTGTTGATTCAAGGGGAAACAACCATTGCTGCCACCATAACGACACCCGATCAGGAACGGTCGTCCTTTCCAGCCATCGTCCTCATCGGAGGGACGGGAGGATTGGACCGTGACGGAAACGGTACCGGCTTCAAGTCAAACTTGTATAAAGACTTAGCAGAATGGCTGACGATCCAAGGATTCATCACATTACGCTATGACAAACGGGGGATTGGCAAGAGTGGTGGCAATCGACATAGCGTCGGTCTGACAGGACTCGTTGATGACGTGTCGGCGGTCGTCCGTTATCTGAAATCTCATGACCATGTCTCACAAGACGTTTTATTGCTCGGTCATAGCGAAGGATGTATCGTCGCGACACTCGCAGCAGAACGTGAATCCGTTTCTGGTCTCATCCTGTTGTCTGGTGCCGGTGTCGCCTTGAAGACGAGCATGCAGGAACAGGCGCATGCCTTACTCGATGTAGTGAAACGTACGAAAGGGATCAAGGGTAAACTGCTTCGCTTTAGCTTGAATGAGAAGTCGGTCGTCGGGAAACAACAAAAACTGTTCGAGCGCGTCACAGCAACGGATCAGGATACGATGCGGATCCAGCTGATGAAGTTCCCTGCCAAATGGTTACGGGAGCATCTTGCACACACAGACGTGTCACTTCGAGAACGATTGGTTCAATTGAACATTCCGACGCTCGCACTGACAGGAGACCGGGACGTTCAAACGGGCGTCGAGCATCTAGATGAGCTCGCTGCACTTCACGTAGAGCATATCGAGGTACAAAAGATTAAGGACATGGACCATATGTTGAAACATTTCGATGGTGAGATGAGTATTTTGGACGTGAAAAAACAATATCGTTCACAACTCAGTGAACCGCTCCATCCTGAGCTACAGCATCAACTTCACGAATGGCTAAAGCGCCACGACTGGGCATCATGACGAACAAGACAGCGGAAACCTCTCCGCTGTCTTGTTTTATGTATGTAAGAACCGCTCAACGTTTTCCATCGAGAAATGACGGCTCCATTGAACGAAGTGTCCACCTGGTACGGCAATCAATTGTACAGAAGGATGAAGCAGTCGTTCCGCTCGTTTGACATGATGGAGCGTTCGCTTCGCCTCCTTCAAATCAATTCCCGTGAAATCCGCATAATACAGGTGCGTCGGGACTTGGACGCGTCGTAACAAGTCCTTAAAATCCAATCCATCATAACCAAACAACAAGTGTAAGCCACCGGTCGAAAGACGGGCCGATTGCTCGACAGCAGAACGAATCGATAACGTCGGCTCGACCCCGATTCGTCGACAGAACAGTTGGAACCGCTCTTCAGAAAACGTGGGGTCACTCTTATTCACTTTCGTTTCAATCCAGTTCAAGAGGCGTCGTGGTGAATGGTGATACAGTAGACGTAAAAGCGGTAAGGCGAATCCGAAGATGCCATATTCCCGATATGGTAGCATAGCGTTCGGTTTATGTCCTTGGTCGAGAAGTATCAAATGCCTGACTTGGTCTGGATAATGGACTGCATAAGCCAGGGCGATGGCACCTCCCATCGAATGACCGATTAGTCGAACCGATTCAAGGTGTCGTGAGATTCGATACGTCTCGACCCAGTCCGCGAGTACTTTGGACGTGGCGAATGTATGTAGTCCCTCACTTTCACCAAATCCAGGTAGATCTAACAGGTGAACTTCGAAATCGTTATGTAATGCTTCGGCAAATAATTGGCCTTGTGACCCAGTGAATCCTCCACCGGGAAGGAAAAGTACAGGTTCACCTTGACCATGGACGGTTGCATGGAATTGTCTCACGTCATCTCTCCTTTATATAATGGAGTGCTTTCCATTCAAGTATAAAGATTGCTGGGAGTCAATTGAAGAAAAATCGCCATGTTTCTCAGGAGGCTCGCAACCAAATGTGGGTATAACATAGTGACAGGCAGATTACTGTCATCACACATCGTATACGTTCTGACCTTTCAAAGGAGGAATGAGGAATGAAGCTTTCAGGAAAAACGGCAATTGTCACTGGCGCAGGTTCAGGCATGGGGCGAGCCATCGCCAAACTGTTTGCGGAAGAAGGCGCACGAGTCGTCGCCTTCGACTTGAATGAAGATGCTGTGCAGGCGGTAGTTGATGAAATCAAAGCAGCGGGTGGGGAAGTTCTTGGCATTGCTGGTAACGTGACGAATCAAACGGATATTGACAAACTCGTCGATGCGGCGAAAGACACGTTCGGCTCGGTCGACATTCTCGTCAATAACGCGGGAATCATGGACAACTTCATGACGGTGGGAGAAGTGACGGATGAATTATGGGACCGTGTCCTTGGCGTCAATTTGACCGGACCGATGAAACTTTCACGTGCCGCCATCCAAGTGATGGAGAAGCAGAACCGGGGTGGCGTCATCATCAACAATGCATCGGTCGGAGGATTATTCGGTACACGAGGTGGTGCAGCGTATGTGGCCTCAAAACATGCGTTAATCGGATTGACGAAGAACATCGCGGCGACACATGGCACGCTCGGTAAGATTCGAGCAAACGCCATCGCACCGGGTGGCGTCAATACGAATATTGGGTCAACCATCACAGCACCGAGCGAACTTGGGATGCGCGCCATTCAAGCGGTGGGGGAAGCCCCGATGGGAGAACCAGAGCAAATAGCGAACGTCGCCCTCTTTTTAGCATCGGATGATTCGAGCTTCGTGAATGGAGATGTTTTGAAAGCCGATGGTGGGTGGACCGCAAGATAAAAGAAAAGAGCCGGTTATTCGGCTCTTTTCTTTTGGTATTGTTTTCGATAGGCGAGCGGGGTGATTGCATGATGTGCTTTGAATGTCTGTACGAAGTGACTGACACTTGAGTAGCTCAGGCGATTGGCGATGTCTGCGATACCTTCCGTCAAATCTTCTAATAAAGTGGCGGCCCGCTCCATTCGCTTCATCTGTACATACGCAATAGGAGATGTGTCTCCAAAGAATACAAACAAACGAGAGCACTCACTTCGACTCACACTGCCCGCATGAGCGATTTGGGCTAATGTCGGTCTGTCCTCTATATGAGCGTCGACATAAGCAAGCATATGACGAAGACTTTCCCGTTTGTTCTCATTCTTCATCGTTTCAGTCTCTTGCTGAATCCAGTAGCGCCAGATGACTGTACATTGAAGTGTCGCATCCATCAATGCGAGTGGACCGTCCGCAGATAAATGTTGAACGGCCCGTTCAATCGTCTGAATAATAGATTGATGACCTCGTTCCGGTTTTATCATATGTATGGACTTTTCAGTATTTAGATATGGCGTCACATATCGCTTCGCCAACTCGGGATGGAACAAAGCAGTCGGATCAAATTCGAGTAACCTCATCGGTGACGCTTCCTCGATTTTCTCAACCATGACACTTTGTCCTCGTGCCAAGAGAACGGCTTCTCTTGGATGAAGGGTGAGGCTTACTCCGTTCACTCGAATCACGGACATCCCAGACTTGCAAAAAAGAACAGTGAAGTGATCAGTCACCTTTAATGTCAATGATCCGTGACGAATCATCTCGATACTCTTCAAAAGAGCCATCCTCCTCGTTTCGGAAATTTCCCGACATTTCATTTCGATTGTTCACGGAGAAACACTTTGAAATGAGCATGAACTGGGACGAATCTGACATTTTTAATCATCGTTCATTAAAAGATACAATCGAGTTTCTTCTATATAATAGTTTAAAAAATCAGCCAACCGGTAAACGCAGCATGCACGAGAATTGCAACAGGCACTCCGATTCGGAATTTCGGTTTTAGCGTCTTATGACGAAAGACGCGCATCGCCAAATAGGCACCGAACGCTCCACCGATCCATGCCATCGTCAACAATGTCCGCTCAGAAATACGCCAAGCTCCGACACGAGACCGTCGTTTATCGACAAAATATGACACAAACGCTAGTAAATTAGTCACAATGTAATATAGCAGTAATAGTTCCAAAGACCAAAACCTCCTTTTTTCTCTCTATAGTATATCTTAAATTGGCTCTGTGAAGCCGTTTCAATAGATTGAAACAATTTTCAGAAACCTCTCATCCTCGTGAATTGTTCTGTAAATGAACTGATAACACTCTCATATCGTCCTGTAATCGCTGTGAAATATACAGGTGTTACAGTAAGGGGGCGTTAGAAAAGGGAGGAATATTCTTATGAAAAAACCACTATTGACACTAACGGCACTCGCTGGCCTTAGTTTAGGAGTCGCTGCTCCAGCTTCGGCAGCATCAACACACACAGTTCAGTCTGGAGATACACTCTATCGTATCGCCGTGAACAACAACGTCTCTGTAAACGACATCAAACAAGCGAACGGCTTAAACTCAAATATGATTTATCCGAACCAAGTCTTGAAACTTGGAAAGGCAGAAGCAAAATCACAAGCTTCTACTGCATCTAAAACGTATACAGTTAAATCAGGTGATACACTTTATCGTATCGCATTGAACCACGGGATCACTGTCAATCAATTGATGACTTGGAACGGTCTTGATTCAGATCTTATTTTCCCTGGACAAGAGTTCGCCGTGAAAGGTGCAGCCGCTGCATCTGTAGCGAACGATGCGAAGACAACAGCACCGAAGACATCGACATCAGCACCTGTAACAAAAACTGCATCGTCTACAACGCAAACCCAAGCTCCGGCTTCAGGTCAGACAATGACAGTTGAAGCGACAGCTTATACACCATATTGTGCAGGATGTTCTGGTATCACAGCGACAGGAATCGACGTTCGTTCGAACCCGAACCAAAAAGTCATCGCGGTTGACCCTTCTGTCATTCCGCTCGGCTCTAAAGTATGGGTTGAAGGATACGGAGAAGCCATCGCAGGAGACACTGGTGGTGCCATCAAAGGAAACAAAATCGATATCTTGATGCCGACACAAGAGCAAGCACTTGCTTTCGGTCGCCAATCAATCACAATCAAAGTCTTGAACTAATTCAAGCTGATCAAAGACACTGCCATCGGGCGGTGTCTTTTTTTTGTCTATACCTTCTCCCAAGGATTCTTCACTTTCGTCAGTCCGAGTCGCTTCGCGAGTGGTTTAATCGTCAATCCATGTAGGGCGACAGACGTTACGACTAAACCGAGTGTGATTGGCAACATCCGTTCCGCATCTTCAATTCCCAGTTCGGCAATCTCTTGTGCAAAGAAACCGGTCACCGTCATCGCAACAATACCTCGAGGGGCAATCCAGCTGATGAGTGCCCGCTCTTGAGCGGATAGCGGAGAACCGAGGAGCGACGTCTGCACCGAGATCGGTCGGACAAAAAATAAGATTCCGAGAATCGACAAGAGGAGAGGCCAGTCGAAAATGGCGAGTAAACTATCACGTGTCAAACTTGCCGTCAGAATGATGAAGACTGTCGAAACCAGTAAAATCGAAATGTTCTCTTTAAACTCACGAAGCTGTTTCAGAATATGCATATGTCCATGCTTTGAATTTGCCATCGTCAATCCCATTGCCGTTACAGCCAATAGCCCGACCTCGCTCATGACCCATTCACTGATTGAATATACGAGGAGGACCCCAGAGAACGTGAGGGTTGTTCTTAAATATTCAGGGACTTTCTCATTCCCGAACAAACGAATTAATAGATGTCCAACGGCAATCCCAAAGGCGATCGCGACGATACAGGACCAAAAAAATGGCAAGTGGCTCGCGAGCCCGTCGTTTTGATAGAAGATGAATCCCACTCGAACGACAAAGAGTCCAATCAAGGCGCCAAGAGGATCGACGATGATCCCTTCCCATTTCAAGACTTTAGCTGGGCGTGCGGACAAGTTAGCTTGTCGAAGTAACGGAATGATGACGGTCGGTCCGGTCACGACAAAGATGGCACCGAGCGTAAATGCTGGCAACCAATGAAAATCTCCAACCATGATGAGCAAAATCGAGGTCAAGATAAAAGAAACGAATACCCCGACCGTGACGAGACGAAAGATTGATCTCCGCAAATCGTCAATCTCCCTGAATTCGAGACTGAGGCTTCCTTCAAACAGGATGAGCGCCACCGCGATGGAGATGAGTGGGCTATAAAGCTCACCGAGTATCCGATCCGGCTCCAACCAACCGAAAATCGGTCCGACTAGAATCCCTGCAACCGTCATAATCAAGATGGCTGGAAAGTCAAATCGCCAAGCGAGTAACTGCGAAAGTGCACCGATGAGGACAAGTAAGCTGAACCCAATCATCATGTCTTCCATAAGCTTCCCCCCGTTTCTTCACTTCTTCATTAATGTATACCCAAATCAGGAAAAACATTTGCTAAGATTGTTTGATTTCGGGTAAGAATTGAAAGAAAGGGAGGGATACCATGGAAGTGACTATCGGACTCATTATCGTCATCATGACTTGGCTCATCTTATTGCTTAACCTCACGTTTGCAATCACCATTATCTTTTTTGAAAGGCGTGACATTGGAACGACTTGGGCGTGGTTACTCGTCCTCTTCTTCTTGCCTCTCATCGGATTCTTCGTCTACATCTTCTTCGGTCGATTGATCAAATCTCAAAACTTTTATGAAGTCGAAGAAGAGAAACGTGAAGCGTATCATCATCATGTGGCGGAGCAACTTGACCAATTGGACCAATCCATGGCACCGTTCAATCATCCACTTCTATTGAAGCACCGACGACTCGCACGATTGAATCTCGTATCGACGAATGCGATGATGTCTTTCCAGAACGATATCGACGTCCTTCACGACGGAAAAGAGAAGTTTGATCAACTGTTTCGAGATATCGAACAGGCGACGAAAGAAGTGAACATTCAATATTACATCATCCAAAACGATGCGCTGGGTCAATCGTTAATTCGCTTATTGACCGAAAAGGCAAAACAAGGATTACGTGTCCGACTCCTCTACGATGCGGTAGGCTCGAGGGGACTGAGGCACAAACACTTTAAGGACCTGCTGGCCCACGGTGGGGAAGTCAAATCGTTCTTTCCGTCCAAACTCGGCATCAACTTCCGCGTCAACAATCGAAATCACCGAAAACTCTGCGTCGTTGACGGAGAACTTGGTTATATCGGCGGCTTCAACGTCGGGGATGAGTATCTCGGAAAGGATGAGCATTTCGGTTATTGGCGAGATGTTCACTTACGAATTTCAGGCGACGCCGTTAAGGAATTGCTCGAACGTTTCATCCTGGATTGGAATCGCTCTGTCCCGACACGAACGAAGGCACAGAAAGACGACTTTGTTTGGCCAATCGAAGGGATTGCTCGTCATGCGTCCCCGGTTCAAATCGTGACATCGGGTCCAAACTCGTCGACGGAGCATTTAAAGAATATGCTCGTCAAAATGATCACCCAGTCGAAAGAATGTATCTATATCCAGACTCCCTACTTCATCCCGGATGCAAGTTTCCTTGATGCCTGTCGAATCGCCCTGATGGCGGGTACTAAGATCAAACTGATGATCCCGAACAAGCCCGACCATATGTTTGTCTACTGGGCGACCTATGCGAACGCTGCGGAGCTCGTACGTTACGGAGCAGAAGTGTTCACGTATGAGGAAGGTTTCCTTCATGCGAAAACGCTCGTCATCGACGGAGAAGTCGCATCAATTGGGACGACGAACATCGACGCCCGAAGTTTCCGCCTCAACTTTGAAATTTCAGCGCTCGTCTTCGACAAAGACGTCGCTCAGTCCGTCATCGATGCGTTCGAGCGAGACGAGGCACGCGCTGAGCGGCTAACCATCGAACGATATGAATCGAGGACACGTTGGATTCGCTTCAAAGAGAGCGTGTCCCGCCTTCTCAGTCCAATTTTATAATGAAAAACATCCGGTCAGAAGGAACTCCTCTGCCGGATGTTTTTTAGCGTTTATTCACTTGTTCAACGAGTCGTTCGAATGAATCACTGATTGCTTGTGGCGCTTCCTTGTCCCCATACTCTGCGGCCTCTAACCAATCTGCATAAAGCCTGTGGTCCGTGAACTCGATTCGCTGCAACCAATCAGCCACCGTCTCCTCTCGATGACGTGGGTGATGCTGTTCTAACTTTCGTCCCGTCTCAAGAAGGCGAATCTGGCGAGGCGAGCGGACGATCCGCTTATCTGAGAGTGTCGGGTGGTGAATACTCCTAGGAATCATTCCATCTTCCTGGATGTCTTTTCGCTTCTGCAGATAGAAGAACAATCCTACCCCAAGAAGCAAGATCATTACAAACACTCCGATATAGAACAGCGAGTTATTCGATGCGGACGCGAGCAATGTCTCTTGCGCCACTGTCTCCGCATCTAGGTTCGGATTATCCGGTACGAGGAAGCGGTTTACGCGATCATTCGGGTCGAGTACGATTCCATCAAACCAGCTCCCGATCCACAAAAAGAATGGAGTGATCCAGGCGACGACATTACCAAACAATAGCTCTTTAATCGTACGAATGATGAGAGAGACAATCAGACCGATGCCTAGGCCTACGGTCAACATCGTCACCATCCGCTTGTAGTCGCGACGGTAATACAGGTTTCGTTGCCAAATCAAAAAGATGAACGGAAAGAGCACCATCGCGAGCGATTGCGATGCCGGGGGGAATAACCAGTCCGCCACTAAAAACAATACGCTCGCCATCGCGTAACGGTCCGTCCAATCCAACGTCCGTATGAAGGCATGAACGTATGTGAAAATCAAAAGCATGATGCTCATCTCATAAGAGAAATAAAGGGCACCGACGCTCAGGAACGTCTGTACAATCAGTTGTGTATTCCGAGGGAGACGAAGTGTCAATAAGAAGAGCAATGGAAACACGTGCCCGATGTAAAATGCTGCGAAGACCCACCATAACCATCTCATTGACCGTCACCCCCCAAGCGGAGAATCGACTGATTCCCACTGTATTTGGCGACCTTCCGCTCAAACAAGGAGCGAGCAAGCGGAAAATCACTCTCGGACAGACAAGCGAACGTCGTCATAATCTTCCGAAAATGTACCTCACCACTTCCCGGTTGAAGGTCATACGTGATTCCATCCTTCGTAAGCGTCGGGACAATCAGACCGTAACTCGCATTTTCTTTCTCGAAATCACGGCATAATGCGGCAGCTTGCGAGATGAGGCGCTCCATCTGATAGGTGAGGGCACGCCCATCCTTCGTCAACAAGTCGAGGACGATGACATATTCATTTGCTTGTACCGGTTGCTCGGTACGGGCCAGCAGTTCGCCCGTCTTCGCATAGGCAGACCAATATAGCTGTCGCATCGGTTGCCCATGATATGGAGTGACCGATTGGAACGTCTCCGGGTCACGATAGGCACTATGACGAACCATCTCCTCACCTGGGAGAGTAGGGGGACGTTTCGGAATCGGATAGGGCGAAAACTCTGGGAAGACATAGCCGATGCGTGGGAGTGAGTCCTCTTTATAGAGCGAGAACATGCGTAACGGATCTCGAATTTCCATCCCGATAGCCTCTAGGCGGATAGGACCTCGCTTCTTCGCATGGAGCGGGATTGTGAAGTCGACAGTCGCATTCGTCTCGACAAAGTTCTCCTGCCGCCAAAACGCATGTCCTTCTGATTCCACGGTGGGATGCAAATAGCCGGATAGGCGGACAACGCCAAGCGGGACTTTTGCCGTCGACACAAGTTTCAAGACATAGACGGCCTCGTCATTCGGAAAGAGTTTCATCTCCTCAGTGAGGTCGACATGGATTTGTTCTGCCAATCGAAACATAAAAGATGGCATGACCAGTGCATAGAGACTGAATCCAATCAATAGACTGGCAATCAAGACGTTCCCATAAAGTGCCGTAAAGACCCCGACGACGAACAGGAGCCACATATAGCCGGACTCGAGATAGCGTGGGCTGACTAACTGCATCTTACACCTCTGAGGGGACCGGGATGGTCTCGAGTACAGATTTGATCAACTTTGACGGCTTCGTCTTCAGCGACGCTTCGACCGTCAAGACGATTCGATGCCCTAAAATCGGAAGCGCGAGTGCCCGAATATCTTCTGGTGAGACATAGTCGCGTCCTTCCATATAGGCATGAGCCCGAGCCGCCATCGTATACGCGAGCGTCGCACGTGGACTTGGTCCAACCTCGATGTCACGATGATGACGAAGTGACTCCATCAAATCCAGTAAGTAATCCTCCATCGCCTCGTGGAATCGGACATCTCGTACCTCTTGTTGCATCTTCAACAATTCGTCCTGTTGCAGAGAGAAAGATTCTGAAGCGAGGTGCTCATTGCGAATCAGTCGTCGTTCGGAATCTCGCGAGAGGGGAGCAAGTGTCAATTTGAATAAGAAACGGTCCAATTGAGCCTGCGGGAGCGGAAACGTCCCTTGTCCATCGAATGGGTTTTGAGTGGCAATCATAAAGAATGGTTCCGGTAGCTTGAGCGACACTTCCCCGAGTGTCACTTGACGTTCCTGCATCGCCTCAAGCAACGCAGATTGTGTACGTGGCGTCGTCCGGTTAATCTCATCGACAAGTAGAATCGATGTGAAAATCGGACCCGTCCGACGTTCGAACGCTCCGGTCGTCGGATTGAATAACTCCATTCCTAAAATATCACTTGGCAATGTATCCGGGGTACACTGTACACGCTGAAATGTCGCTGATATCGAACTTGCCAAACTACGGGCAAGTGTAGTCTTCCCCGTACCGGGACGGTCCTCGAGTAAAACGTGACCTCCCGATAGTAATGCAATCGAAGCGAGCTTGATGGCTTTCGATTGACCAATGACTTGATCATTCAAATGTGAAACCCATGGATGGTTCATTCAAAATCCCCCTATATTTTTCTGATAATTAAGAAAATCATAGCATAATCGGTTCAGGAGATGTATCAAAAATCCATTTCACTAAAAAAGACCGACCGGCATAAGCCAGTCAGTCAACGTTTCGGAGTATCTAAATATCGTTCAAAATGACGTTCGAGCCATTCTTGGAAGAAGGACATGAACGTACAGATTGCCCAGTAGATCAACGCCACGACGATATACACTGTCATGTAGTCGAACTCCCGACCACCGACGATTTTGGCCTTGTTGAAAATCTCAGGTACCGTGATCATCGCAGCGAGCGAACTCGCTTTAATCAGATCGAGAAAAACGTTCGAGAGCGGCGGAAGGGCGATCCGTGTCGCCTGCGGTAAGACGACCCCCTTCAATGTCAACCATTTCCCCATCCCGAGTGAACGAGCCGCCTCAACCTGTCCGTCATCGACCGCGCGAATCGAGGAGCGGATGATCTCAGCGATATAGGCGGCAGAATTCAGACTAAATCCGAGAATGGCTGCCGTCAAAGCGGCGAACTCGATTCCGATGAACGGGAATCCCGAATAGAGGATGAACAGAATGATCAAGATGGGGACTCCGCGCATGAACGAGATATAGAAAGTCGACGGATAGCGAAGGAGTCGTGTCGGAGACAACTTCCCGAGCGCCAACAAAAGACCAAACAGGAGACCAAAAAACATGCTGATGAACGAGATCCAAAGCGTATTCGGTAACCCGCCCAACAGGTAAGGAAACGATTGGATCGCCAGGTCTACGTCAAAGATGGCGTCCCATTTGACATCTGAGAACGACATGCCAACATTACTTCGTTTCGACGATTGTTGCGTCTACGTCAGGTTCTACCGAAACATCGGCACCATTATAGAATTGCTCAGATAGTTCTTTGACTGTACCATCTTCAAGCATTTCATCTAGTACACGGTCGATGTTCTCCTGGAGCTCGTCATTTTCTTTATCCATCAAAAATGCTACTTCTTGCGGGTTATAGGCGATATCCGGATGAATCGTGATATCGAACTCAGGGAAGAATGCAAGTGCCAACGTTTGAAGATAATAGTCGTTCAAGATGACATCGGTCCGTCCCGTTGAAACGTCGCGCAAGTACTGGTCGTTCGTGGCGTTATCATAGATGACTTCTTCTGCTCCATACTTTCGAGCCACATCCATGAAGACAGTCGTCGCCTCACCAGCGGCTTTCTTGCCTTTCAAATCCTCGAGTGATTCAATTCCAGAGAGGTCGCTCTTGCGAACGATAGCAGTCCCGTAAGTGTATTTATACGGTTTTGAAAAGGCGAACTTCTCTTTACGGTCTTCTGTTACCGAGATATCATTTGCAGCGATGTCGATTTGACCGTTCTGAACACTCGTTAACATGTTGTCAAATGCCATTTCTTTGAACTCGATTTCGAGATCAAGGCGTTTGGCGACTTCTTTCATGAGTTCGACATCGAAACCTGTCAACGTATCGCTCTCTTCTTCACGGAAAGAAGCGGGGTAGAGGGTGCCGGCAGTTCCGACCGTCAATGTGCCTTCTTCTTGAATCTCTTCCCAGCGTGTCGTATCTGCTTGATTCGTGCTATCATCACCACAAGCGGCAAGAGGGATTGCTAAAAATAAAGTTGCTGCCAAACCTTTAGTCGTTCGTTTCACAAGAATTCCTCCTTAAGATGGTTCATCTGTCTAAAAATAGCATGACTTCAGCGGTCTAGCAACTGTGAAACATAGTTTAAACAGGTGAATTTAAAATTTGAAACGTTTATTCATAAAGCGTTATCATTCCGATGAATGCTAAATTCACAACAATGATACAGAAGTAAAATTAAATTGAGACAGAATCGATGGACCTTAAAATAATGATTGAAAGTTAGTTAAAAGAGATGAATGAAGAACAAATACGCAATAGAGTAGGAGCGGATGAATATGATTCGAATCATAGCCTTAGATGAATCGCACATTCACATTGTAAATGACGCAAATGATCCATTTCCAATCATCGGTCGAATCATACCAAGTTATATGAATGGAAAATGGACATATGTCGAAGAATTAGATGAGGAAGTCACGGAGATAACATTTCCGGACGATCGGTTAGACTGGAAACAATATATCGAACATGATAGTCGCATCCTGTTTTTGGCGATGGATGCAGATGAATGTGTCGGACAAATCCGACTCGTGAAGGATTGGAGTCGATTTGCATACATTGAAAATATCGCGGTCCGTCAAACATATCGTAAGCGTGGAATCGGAAGAATATTGCTTGAGGCGGCCGAACATTGGGCAAATGAGAAACAACTGATCGGCTTATCGCTTGAAGCGCAGAACGATAATCTCATTGCTTGCCGTTTCTATGAAAGAGAGGGATTTCAACTTGGAGGCGTCGACTCGATTAAACAATACGCGAATCCACAAATCGAATTGACTTTGTACTGGTACAAGATTTTTTAAGGATAGGGAACTGCCATGTAGAGCAATTTTTTTGCTCTCGTTTTATTAGTTTACATAACATATATTATCAGTAAAAATAATAACTCATCTCATTATCTTAGTATACTTATGATAGTGAGATGAGATTTGAATTTAAGACGTATGCGTATATCGGATCAATGTGACGCCATGTTCTGGTTCGAATTCGGCACTCGGTTCAAATCCAAGTTTCGTATACAGACGCTTCGCCGGTCCGTTATGCTTGCCCGTATGCACGTAAATCAACTTTCCTTTGTGAATGCTCAATATGTGTTCGAGTAACGTCGTCGCCAGTCTCGCCCGAAAGTATGTCGGGTCGATACATAGTTTCGTGATTTCAACAGTTTTCTCAGATGCTTCCACCGTGACAAACCCAATCAACCGCTCCTCGATATATAAGCCATAACTCGTGCCTGGTAAGTTTTGAATGACATCGATCGTCTCATAGCGCGCCGGGATTTCGTCAAACCCGAGCAGTTCCGCTTCGACCGCATAAGCGTTACGTTGAATCTCGAGCATCTGTTGGGCTTGCTCAAATTGATGAATGGCAACTTCTTTCAGCTGCATGGTGCAACCCTCCCGTTAACGGATAAACTTTCTCGCCTGCTTCCGTTTCGCCCGTTTCAACGCCAAATAGAGCCGGTGTGTCCCTTTGAGTGGCGGACCGTGCCCGACGAAAGTAAGGAGTGGTGACAAGTCCACTAGCCGCTCCGCACTCTCGACCGCAACGGACCGATTCCAT
This sequence comes from Exiguobacterium sp. s43, assembly GCF_018617255.1. Lineage (GTDB taxonomy): Bacteria > Bacillota > Bacilli > Exiguobacteriales > Exiguobacteriaceae > Exiguobacterium > Exiguobacterium profundum. The sequence continues at coordinate 1,275,089 of NZ_JACSJT010000001.1, read as the reverse complement.
GTCGCGAGTCCTGGTAATGGGAATAACGGCCGAACATCTCCAGCCACCGCTGCCCCTCCCTGAGTTTGAAAAGCGTCACCTGCAAATAATACCCGATTTACCTCGTCATAGTACGCAATCGATCCTGGTGTATGACCCGCTGCATCGAGGACACGTAAACCGAATAACCGCTCACCAATCTCTAGTACCGCATCCGGTGTAGAACGAATCGTCGGCAAAGAACCACGAATCTTATTCTGCTCTTCTTCCTCTAGCGACCGATCTCCCGATAAGAGGCGGGCATCACGTCGGGAGATGAAGAGTTCAGCGAGCGGATGCTCTGCTTTGATGGTGTCCACCCCACCGACATGATCCCCATGAGCATGCGTTAACAATATCGCGAGGAGTGGCTTGTCTAGCTCGGCGATATACGACAGGATATCGGTCGCGTTCCGCTCCAGCGCCGTGTCGATCAAGACGAGTCCGAGCTCATGCTCAAACAGTTGAACGTTGATTGGTAGTACGGGAGCGTAAAAGGTCAGTTGATGGATATGTCCATATCGTATTACTTGCATCATTGAGCCTCCTAGTCGAATAAAGTGGTCCAGTCTTCTTCTTGCCAATGCGCGTCAAAGCACATATGAATCTGTTCGATCGTATTGCGGGCAAGGGAGAGCTCAGGTAAATCGTCTCGTTCAAAGAAACCGACGTCACTCGTCTCCACGCCGGCGCTCCCCTCCCCGTCACCAATCAGTGCACACTCGATGAAAAGCTTGTAATAATGCTCCGAGAGAGGTGGGTGTGGATGTTCATGCATATCGAACAAGGCGAGCAACCGTACTGGAATCACATCCAGGCCAGCCTCTTCCTCTACTTCTTTGATGATATTCGAGGCAGGAGAGCGATTCACTTCACAGAAACCGCCGGGTAAGGTCCACAACCCATCTGACCGCTCCTTCACGAGCAGGATTCGGTCATCTTTGAAGATGACGCCTCGCACATCAAGTTTCGGAGTCGGATAACCGTCCACATGAACGAGTTGTAAGATAGCCTCGTTCGATAAGTCCGAGTGCCGTTCATACATCTCTCTTACGATTTCTTGTAACTCTTCGTACCGTTCTCGGTCATATTGATCACGCGTGAACGTCAGACCGGCCTGAGACAGCGCCTGAATCCGTTTCGCCCACGTCAGCCATTGAGACATATAGATCCCCCTATCTTTTGTCCTACATGTCTTTTTCGGCAAATTGATGCATTCTTCCTTTTCATAACTCACATTCTCTGACATCAGTTTTCAATCACGTATACTAAAAGAAAATGGAGGTGAGATGTTGAGGATACGCTATGAATTAATCAGATTCAGAAAAGATCTCGCACGTTATACCATGTCCGACTTGCGATACAAGCATGCCCCGAGCATCTGGTCCATTGGACAAATGTTTGACCATCTCATTTTGGTCGCAGAGGAGTATTTAGAAGAGGCCGACCGCTGCCTACGTGGTGAGGGTGAACTCGGTGGAGAGAAGACGTCTTTTGGAGAAAAGTTGTTCGAACGGGGAGACTTTCCACCGATAAAAATCGAGCTCCCACCTGAGATGAATCAACCACCGAACAATACTGACTCGAAAGATCGATTGCGAGAACGCATGACCATCTTAATCTCAAAGATGGATACGTTGGAATCCCGTTTGAACGATGCAGATGACAATCGAAAGACGCTTCACGGTGGGTTCGGCTGGCTGAATGCGAGAGAATGGTTCAAACTCATCGAGATGCACACGCGGCACCATCGACGACAACAACACGATCTAGAGACATGGCTACGACAAAAAGACCTGTGAACGGCGAATCAGCCAAATCACAGGTCTTTTGATTAATCGAGATACACGTCCTCGATTTCACCGAACGAGTCTTCGTCAAAGACGAACGAGCCGTTGGCATAGCGATCGAGTAGCGTAAGGGTTTTTGTCTTCACTTGCTTTGCTTTTTCTTTCCCAACGATATGAAGCGTCTCATCCCCATGTACCGGAAGCACACGACGGATTTGGTGCGGTTTTGATTTGACCTCACGAATGAGCATCGTCCCCCGAAGGTTGCGGTTCGTACAGTCGAACTGGTCCTCGAGCTTCATCTTCTTGACCGCTCCCCGTTGCGTCACGAGAACGAATAATGGTGGTGTGAAGAAGGAAAAGGCATCGGCGACGAGGTCACCGTCTTTCAGGTTCATCGCCTTCACACCGGCTGCCCGCTGTCCGACGACAGGGACATCATCCTCTTTGAACCAGAGCCCGTATCCACGCTCTGAAACAAGGAACAACTGCCCTGGACCGTCACTGATCCCGGCGAAGACGACCTCGTCGTCACCTTTCAGCTTCAAGGCCATGAGTGGTTTCGATTTCCGCTGCGCGTCGTAGTCGCGTAACGGTGTACGTTTGACCATCCCGTCTTTCGTCACGAAGAGGCAATGGGCGTCCGTATCAAACGTCGAGACGACGTCTGCCGAGATAACCTGTTCCCCTTCAATCGGAACGAGGTTGGCCACGTGTTGTCCGGCATCCTTCCACTTCGATTCTGGAATCTGATGGATCGGGATGAGGAGGTAGCTGCCCTTGTTCGTCCAGACGAGCAAGTGGTCCGTCGTCATGGCTTGAGTCGTAAGGAGTGGACGATCCTTTTCTTTCATCTCCGGTAAAACGTCACTCGACGCTCCATACGAACGCATCGAGGCACGTTTGACGTACCCGTCACGGCTGACGAATACCATCGTCTCTTCGACAGCAATCATAACTTCCGTCTTCAGTTTTAATTCCTCAACTTCCGACTCGATGACCGAACGACGGTCATCTCCGAACTCGTCACGCAATGCCGTAAGTTCTTTCACGATCAACTTCCGTTTTGTCGCGTCCACGTCGAGGATGTTTGAGAGGCGGGCAATCTCTTTTTGGAGCGCCTTTGCTTCTTTTTGCAACTCGACGATGTCCGTATTCGTGAGTCGATACAATTGGAGCATGACGACGGCTTCGGCTTGTCGTTCCGTGAATGAGAACCGCTCCATCAGTTTCTTCTTCGCGTCCGCCTTGTCTTTGGCGGAACGGATCAATTCGAGTGTCTCATCGAGGACCGAGATGGCTTGTTCTAAGGCATCGACGATTTCAGCACGTTTCTTCGCCTGCTCGAGTTCGAACGTCGTCCTGCGCGTCACGACCTCTTCGACATGCTTCAAATAGGCATCGATGATTGGGATGATTCCCATCTGCTTCGGCGTCCGGTTCACGATCGAGACCATATTATAGTTATAGGCGAGTTGCAAGTCCGTATGCTTCAAAAAGAAGTGAAGCACACCTTCTGCGTCGGCCTCTTTCTTCAATTCGATGACGACCCGAAGTCCCGTCCGATCTGTTTCGTCACGGACTTCTGCGACGCCTTCGACCTTTTTATCGAGGCGGAGCTCTTCCATTTTTTTGACGAGGTTCGCCTTATTCACTTCATACGGAAGTTCTGTGATCGTGATCTGTTCACGGCCACCTTTTAATTGCTCAATCTCGGACTTCGCCCGGATGATGACCTTCCCTTTACCGGTCTCGAACGCCTTTAGGATACCGTCTTTACCCATGACCGTCCCCCCGGTCGGGAAGTCAGGACCTGTGACATACTCGAGCGCATCTTTAGCGATATCGACCTGGCCATTCAAACGTGCGATGGCAAGGTTGAGGACTTCTGTCAAATTATGCGGTGGGATCTCCGTCGCATAACCGGCTGAAATCCCTGTCGTTCCGTTCATGAGCAGGTTCGGGAGGAGCGACGGCAAGACGAGCGGTTCTTCCGTTGAATCGTCAAAGTTCGGCGTGTAATCGACCGTATTCTTCGCAATTGACGTCAACATGACACCCGCAATCTTCGAGAGACGGGCTTCCGTGTAACGCATGGCCGCCGCCGGGTCACCATCCATCGATCCGTTGTTCCCATGCATGTCGATGAGCGGATACCGGAGTTTCCAATCTTGCGAGAGACGTACCATCGCCTCATAGACGGACGAGTCACCGTGCGGGTGATAGTTCCCGATGACGTTCCCGACCGTCTTCGCAGACTTCCGATACGGCTTATCGTTCGTATTCCCCTCGTGGTGCATCGCATATAGAATCCGGCGCTGTACAGGCTTGAGTCCGTCACGTGCGTCCGGTAAGGCGCGGTCTTGGATGATATATTTTGAGTAACGCCCGAACCGGTCTCCAACGACCTGTTCGAGAGATAGGTTTAAAATGTGTTGAATCGTCGACATCGTTACATCACTTCCTCAATCGCTTTAGTCACATGTTCATTGGCGATGATCGAATCATCTTCCTGGAGTCCGAAGGCGACGTTCTCCTCAATCCATTCACGACGGTGCGTGACATTGTCGCCCATCAGGACAGACACACGCTTATCCGCAACGGCCGCATCGTCGACTGTGACACGGATGAGTGTACGAGTGTCCGGGTTCATCGTCGTCTCCCATAACTGGTCCGCGTTCATCTCGCCAAGACCTTTGTAGCGTTGGAGGATATAGCCTTTCTTATACACTTTGACGAGCTTCTCTAGTGCCTCTTCGTCCCAGGCATAGTCGAACTGTTCGGACTTGCCTTTCCCTTTTGAGATGCGATAGAGCGGTGGCAAGGCAACGAACACGCGGCCCGCCTCGACGAGCGGTCGCATATAACGGAAGAAGAACGTGAGGAGGAGCACCTGGATGTGTGCACCGTCCGTGTCGGCATCCGTCATGATGATGACCTTGTCGAAGTTGCAGTCGTCCAAATCAAAATCGTGACCGACCCCGGCGCCGATTGCATGGATGATCGTGTTGATCTCTTCGTTTTTCATGATGTCCTGGAGTTTCGACTTCTCCGAGTTGATGACCTTCCCGCGCAGCGGCAGGATAGCCTGGAACGTACGGTCCCGCCCTTGTTTGGCTGAACCACCGGCCGAGTCACCCTCGACGAGAAAGAGCTCGTTCTTAGCAGCATTCTTTGACGTCGCAGGCGTCAATTTTCCGTTCAAGATGCTCGAGCGTTTCTTTTTCTTCCCGTTACGGGCCTCTTCCCGTGCCTTGCGGGCCGCCTCGCGAGCCTGTGCCGCACGAATCGCCTTCTTGATGAGCATCGTCGCCATCTGAGGGTTCTCTTCTAGGAAGATCGTCAACTGTTTCGCCATGACGCTGTCAGCGCTCGCACGTGCCTCCGGTGACCCGAGTTTCGACTTCGTCTGCCCCTCGAACTGGAGGAATTCCTCCGGGATCCGGACCGACACGATGAGCGTGAGTCCCTCACGGACGTCGCCGCCGTCGAGATTTTTATCTTTCTCTTTGAGTAAACCGTTCTTCCGTGCATATTCGTTCATGATTCGGGTCATCGCCGTCTTGGCACCGACCTCGTGCGTTCCACCATCGCGTGTCCGGACGTTGTTGACGAACGAGAGCACATTTTCGGAATAGGCGTCCGTGAACTGAAACGCGAGTTCGATCTCGATCTCATTCTCGACCCCTTCGAAATAGACGATTGGGTGGAGTGTCGCCTTATCGTCGTTCAAGTATTGGACGAACTCGGCAATCCCTTCCTCGTAATGGAACGTCTCTTGCTTCTCCGTACGCTCATCAGTGAGCGTGATCGTCAATCCTTTTAAGAGGAAAGCCGATTCACGGAGGCGTTCGGCGAGCGTGTCATAGTTATACGTCGTCGTTGAGAAGATGGTCGCATCCGGTTTGAAATAGACACTCGTGCCGGTTTGGCGTGTCTTGCCTGTCTCAATCAGTGTCGTTTGAGGCACACCGCCGTCTGCAAAGGTCTGTTCGAACACTTTTCCGTCACGATAAATCGTCACGACGACCTTGCTTGATAGGGCGTTGACGACCGAAGCACCGACGCCGTGGAGTCCACCAGACGTCTTATATCCGCCTTGTCCGAACTTTCCTCCAGCGTGAAGGACCGTAAAAATGACTTCTGGGGTAGGCTTTCCAGAGGCGTGCATTCCTGTCGGCATCCCGCGGCCGTGGTCACGGACCGTGATGGCATCGTCCTTATGAATCGTCACATCGATTTGACCGCCGAACCCGGCGAGCGCCTCATCGATCGCGTTGTCGACAATCTCATAGACGAGATGGTGAAGTCCGCGATGGTCGGTTGACCCGATGTACATCCCCGGTCGTTTCCGCACGGCCGTGAGTCCTTCGAGCACCTGGATGGCGTCTTCATTGTAATTAAATAGATCTGTTGACATAGCAGTCACCTCAATTTCGAACACACGTTCGTTTTTCTTTCCTATTGTATAGCTGTTCATCGATTCTGGCAAGCCTCCCTTGTCAGCCATCGCTGAAAAAAAGGAGACCTACCAAGGAGGTAGGTCTTATCCGAGTAGACGAGCATGCTCCACGTACAGGCAGCGGTTCTCGATATAATCGAGCCCGGCGTCACGCACGATTTGCTCCGCCTCAGCACTTGAGAGACCGAGCTGGTTGAAGACGAGCCCGACATCCCCATGTCGTACCGCATCTTCCGCGACACCCGCTAAAAATTCGCTGCGACGGAACACGTCGACGATATCGATTCTACCCGGGATGCTCTCGACGGACGGATACGCCTTACGACCGTTCCACTCCTCGAGCATCGGGTTGACAGGGATGACGGTATACCCGACACGAAGCAAATACTCCGCAATCTGGTTGGCCGTCTTGTTCGGGTTGTCGGACACACCGACGACCGCGATGGTCTTCGCTTCAGACAAAAGTTGCTTCAAACGCTGATCATCCATCCAAAATCCCCCTTTGGTTTACGTTTACAGTGTAACGTTACCTTCCTTCCTGTTTCAAGTCTTATTTTCATCATAAGGTATAATGACTCAACATTACAATTTCAAGACAAACCAATATGGTTTACATAACAAATTATTGTCTACCATTTATTTTGCTATAAAATCAATCGGTCGATTAACCACTCGATTGAGATACAATCACGCAATTCATGAACATTGCGTGAAATATCTATTTCACGCAATAATACATACGAGATAAGAGCGTTTTTTGAATCCGTTTTTCGGACATTTATATAAATTTGTTCATTGTTTCGTTATACTAAAAGAAAGGAGGTGTGCGATGGGAACAACCTATGAAACTCGTCGAGGAACACTATATAATGAACGTATTACTTTTTACGGCAACGTTATCGCCTGGTTGGTTCACTTCCTATTTTGCATCTTGTTTTATCTTCTGGATTTGACTCTCTTATTCCTATCAAATGGCTTGAGTGTGATCTACTACACGATTTCATTCTATTTTGTACATAAAAGGTGGTACGGAATTTTCTTTGCCGGACTTTTTATCGAAGTCGTTTACAACACCGTCATCTCGACCGTTATACTCGGCTGGGAGATCAACATGCATTATTTTATCCTCATGATGGCATACGGTGTCTTTTTCATTCCAAGCGTATCAAGAGGCCAACGCATCTTCACCACGGCCATTGCCATGCTGATTTATAGCCTTCTATTCATCTATGTATCTGACGGCATCGAGACCTTACCGATACAGATAGAACAAGCGCTCGGACTCTTTTGTATCCTATCGACCGTGATGATGATTGCAGGGCTCTCCTTTATCTTTGAGTCAGCCGTTGTCGAAGTGACAGATGAACTCGAACAATCTAATGAGCGGTTGCAAATTCTCGCCTCGACGGATGGATTGACCGGACTATTGAACCGAAAAGTCGGGCATGAACAGGTTTCCAAAGCAATCGACAAAGCCGCTCATGAAGGCATTCCATACGCACTCGTCCTCGGTGACATTGATCGATTCAAATCATTTAACGAGACTTACGGACATGATTGTGGGGACCGGGTGCTACAACAAGTCGCCAGCATCCTATCCGACGTCGACGGCATTGTAGTCCGATGGGGAGGCGAGGAATTCCTGATTTTCTTTTCGAGTCCATGCGATAACTTCCTTACAATCGCCGAACAATTGAGACAGCAAATCGAGTCAATCCCTCTCTATTACGCAGGGGAAAGACTTCAGGTCACAATGACATTCGGACTTGCGGTTCGTACTGGTCACGATACGGTAGAAGAGATTATAAAAGAGGCAGATGACTTCCTTCGTGAAGGGAAGCGCAACGGAAAGAATCAAGTGAGAACCACATGAAGAAAGGGGCATTCCATGAGTATTTTCGGTCAACTTGGACAGCGGCAGACACCGACGACGACGAAACGCTTCGAGTTGAACGGGTTGCACCGACTACCCGCATTCATCCAACAGTTTTTTCATCATTTAGCAGCAAAGCACTACTCCAAACAGACGGCCCAACGCTATGTGTATGATGTTTTAGATTTCTTTCGTTGGGTCGAGCGCGTGAGCGGTACCGAGTTAGAGTCTGAAACGATTGACTTGGCATCATTCACAGAGATTGACCATGCCGGTGCAGAAGCGTATGCGACTTATCTTGCCCTCGATCTCGAAAACGCTCCAAGCGTCATCAATCGGAAGCTTTCAACGTTACAGTCACTCTTCAATTACTTAATCGAGACCAATCAAGCGACGGTGAATCCCTTTCAAACCGTGGAACGTCCGAAGCGCGGCAAACGGAATCCCGTTTATTTGACGGAATCGGAATGGCTCGATTTCTCGACGCTTGTACGTAGCAACGTCGGCATGACGAATCGCGAGGCGAGTTGGTACGAACTGAATCGTGCACGTGATTTTTTAATCATACAGTTACTCGGACTAACAGGTATGCGCGTATCCGAGCTTGTCGGACTCAATTGGTCCGATATCAATCTCGAGACCGGGACGATTCGGGTCATCGGTAAAGGGAACAAGGAACGATTGATCCCAATTGCAAAGCCACTTCTTCCGCTCCTCTCTGAATATCGCCACGCGTCGAGCGAAGGTGCGGTGTTCCAAAATGAGAAGGGAAATCGAATCGCTGTACGAACGGTTCAACATATGTTGAAAGGTCATATTGACCGTTTGAAGCATTACCTTCCGTTCTTGAGCTATAAGCAGGTGACGCCGCATAAGTTGCGTCACACCTTCGCCTCACGTCTCGCGATGGGTGGGGTCGATGTGCTCACGATTCAGCAGCTTCTCGGACATGAATCTGTAGCAACGACACAAGTCTATGCCCATATCGGAGACGAACGGAAAAAACACGCAATATCAGGTTTACAATAATATGTTATGTAAACTATATAACCAAATATAACCACCACCTATATGATGGGTGGTGGTTATATTTATATGCTAGACATTGACAATATCAATATGGCATCATCGATGACCATAAAATAGGCATTGTCATAAGTGAGACGTTCTTCCGATTCTAAATCGAAGATCACGACACCGCTCGTTAGCCCTTCCGAATATTCATGGACGAGATAGCGGTGACCGATGACGCGTTCGAACGGTTCCACGTCGATATAACGCGCACCGGTTGCGAGGTCAATGACTTCTGAGTGCATATCCGTCTCATCAACTTTGATGAAAATCGTCGAACTTATATCGTCGTAAGTGAAATCAATCGGTTCATAGGCACCCCAATCGACGACCGATACTTCATTCAAGACATCGGGAGCCGTCAAATCATAGATGACTTCCTTATTTAACGAGTCAACAAAAGCGGAGAATCGAAGCGTCCCTTCATTTTCTCCGAGATATTGGACCGTGTCCCCTTCCCCTTGTAGACGAAGGACATCATCGAATGGCAATTCGTCCCGATGATCCCATATCGCCTCGACCGCCTCTTCAAGTGGGCAAATCAATAATGCCTCGGAATGGTCAATCGGGTCGTCAGGAGAGATGCGCCCATCATCGAGTGCATTATAATAGTCAAACTCATCGAGTCTTGCGTTACAGACGATGTATGGAACACCGGCGAATGTGGTCGTAAACAAATATAATTCTCGGAATCGTTCCGTCTTACCGACGAGGCGCTCATCTCGGATACGCTCCCGTTGATTGGTCACCCGGTCATAAAGCCATGCTTCATCCGATGATTCAAACACCGTCAAAAAGAGGAAGTAACGATGATCCAATACCCAGAACAATGTGCTATTCCCACGCTTCTCAAACGTCGTGACAACTTCTTCGGTGCCTGACTTGTAAGAGAAGGCAATCAATTCTGTCTTGACTACCCCTTCACCGTCTGGAACCTCATTTATAAAGTAGACGATGTCTCCATCGACGAAAAGCTTGGGATAACCATAATCCGCGTACTCCCTTCGGTTCAATTGTGTGATCACACCGTCCTCTTCGTCAAAGCGATAGAGCGAGAATGTCGTTCGATCCATCTTCTCGCGATAGTAGACAGAGGAAGGGGTAATGGCGATCACATCTTCATGATCGATTGGCATGGCTCGTGCGTCAACGATTCTCATAAAGCACCTCTCTCTTGTCCGGATTCAGCGGGTTCGACTGTAACAAGCCCAGGTGGTCGTTTCGGGAACGTGATACGAAGATGAGCATATTCAATCACATCCTGATGCGGATGATTCTTGTCGATCCAGCGAATCCGTTGTTGATTCGCGAGAGCATGTCCAATCTTTTCTTCCATTTGGAATTTGGAGATGTCACGAAACGCGACTTCTTGAATGTACGTCTCTTCATCGGTCTCAAACTGTTGCCAGATCCCCATGATCAATTGACCGAGGGCTGAGACACGCCGTTCAGGGAGCGTGATTGTCCCTAGTGTTCGACTCACTTCCTTCAGACACTCGTTCGGATCGTCCGAGGCGGCAAATAGTCGTTTTGCCGTATTGTTCATGACGCGATAGCGACGTTTCCCACTTTCGAGCCTGAGCACCTGCGCGTACGGTTCAACCGGTACACCATGAAAAAAGGTTTCGGTCCCACCCCATGCGAATCCAAACGACGGATCGAACTTCCGGATTGTCTGCATGAAGGACATCATAAAGTCCTCGACTTCTCGCCTTTCGAGTCGAAGCCATTCGGCCAGGGCGAGGGTTCCTTTCTCTTTCGAAATCCGATCCACCGGGAAGAAGAGCTCACCATCCGATAGACGATGAGGTTTCAATTCGACACCGTCCGCACGATAATCGGTCGACGGCCTCCCCCCTCTCCCTGCGTATATAACCCACTCATCCTCTGTGCTTTCGATGGCATAGGCTTGATGTGCCCATGGCGGCGTCACGTATAAGGCTGGATACTCTTCAAAGGTGTCAAGGTGAATGTACGACCGGTCATTCCAAAGGTGGGCGACGAGACGCACGACCTCCCCTGTCTCCGAATCTTTCGGGGCGATGTAATTTCCCGTATCCCCGATAAACGTCAAGATATGAAAACCATATCCGTTATAAAGGTGACGCACAATCCGTTCAAAGACGGCGGTCACCATTCGTTCAAATAACGGATGGTCTTCATTCCGATCGAGCGTTGGCGAATCGACCGTACACATGAGCCAACCCATCCGCTCATATAAACGGACTCGGAGCGGATAAGAGATCAATGGAGAAGAACTCGCAAGAATCTCAGTCAAGCGGATATTGGACATGTTTTCGACTTGCAAGGTGAAGCCGCTACGCCTTAACTGTTCCTCCATCTTTTTCTTCCAGTTGATCGTCTCCATCCCATCCACTCACTTTCTTTCATCATCTCATTGTGAATTTTTCCCGATTCTCGTTTTACACAAACGCTTTTCGCTTCATTTGCGCGCTCAGCCGATGAATCGCCTCGTCCAACAGTTCACGACGAGTCCCGATATTCATCCGTTCGAACGCTTCACCTTGAGGACCGAACGGACCACCCGGTGACAAGAAGATCCGAACCTCATGATGAAGCCATGACTTCCGCTCCTCGGCAAACATCGGTAACTCCGAGAAGTCGAGCCAAAGCAGATAACTCGCTTCCGGACGGGTCGTATGGAGCATCGGAAGGTTTGATTCGATGGAATCGATCACGTCATTCATTTGTTGCTCCAATTCTTCTCGCAACTGGTCGAGCCAACGTTCCGCGCGGTTGTCGGTATACGCGGCGATGATAGCCGTGTTCGCGAACGGTGTCGGGAGCACATGATGTTTGTTCTGTACTTTCGTGATTTGCTTCCGCCACTCATCGACCGGACAAATGATGTAGGACGCAAATAATCCGGCGATATTAAATGCTTTTGAGGGCGCACTTACCGTGATGACACGCGAGTCGAGTGTGCCGATTGCGGTATGTTTATGAGACGGGAATGTCAAATCTGCATGAATCTCGTCAGCGACGACAATCACCTCATATTGATCCGCGAGTTCTACGACCTTTTCTAGTTCTGCTCTCGTCCAGACACGCCCAACTGGATTATGTGGGGAACAGAGTAGGAAGAGTTTCGCTTGTTTCATCGCTTCCTCGAGTGCGACAAAATCCATCTCGTAGCGCTCGTCAATTTTTTTCAACGGGGCATCGAACACTTGTCGCTTGGAACCGACAACGAGTTCGTGGAATGGTGGATAGACAGGTGACTGGATGACGACGCCATCTCCGACTTCAGTCAACGCCTCGACGATATGCGTCAACGCAGGCACGACACCGCTAGAGAATAACACATGGTTCGGGTCAACAATTAAATCGTGACGTCGGCCGTACCAATCACTGACCGCCTTCTGCGCTTCAGGTGCGAACAATGTATACCCGAATTCCCCTTGAGCGGCTTTTATAGCGAGCGCCTCGGAGATGGACGGTGCAGTACGGATGTCGATATCCGCTACCCATAGCGGTAACACGTCTTCTGACAAACGGAACCATCGTTCCAACCCATCCCACTTCACCGAATTCGTCCCTTTACGTTCAAGTTGTTGTTGTAAAATTGATTTCATGTTCATCCCTCCTACTCTTACTGTATCAAAGTTGATTCGACTACGTGCCAAAAAAAGCATGGCAGTTTTTTGCCGACTTCGTTATACTCTATCGAGATAAGAAAGGAGGCACATCAATGCGTGTTACCGTCATTCGAAACAAACGAAGAAAAAGAGCTGCCTTTTATGTCACACCGGAAGGAATCGAACTCCGAGTCCCGGCTCGATTACCAAAACGTCTCGTCGACCGCGCACTAGAAGAGCACGACACATGGATTCGTGAGACGTTGCAGAATCTTCCTCAACAGATGTCCGTTCTTGATCGCGGACTTGTGCTTCACGGAGAGCATTACCCGGTCAGAAGAGACAGCGGGCGGACGCTTCGGCATGACGGCACGTCTTTTTGGGTTTCGGAAGCATGGGACGACGCTACACTCTGGAAACAGTATGAGATTTGGCTTCGTGAACGTGCCTTACACTATGCGATCGAGCGGGCACCAATTTATGAAAAGATCTTAGGCGTTAAAGCGAAAAAGATTCGTATCGGTCACCAAAAGACACGCTGGGGATCATGTAGTTCGAATGGAACCATCTCCATTAATGTTCGCCTCATGCTGGCGCCAAAAGAGATGATGGACTACGTCATCGCTCACGAATGGGTGCATCTCGTTCACTTCGATCACTCCCCTTCTTTTTGGAGCACGTTACAAACGATCTATCCGAATACCGCTACAGCGAAAGATTGGTTGAAACGACACGGACATACGTTACGACTCAAAAAAACCGACTGACCCCGTGTAGGGTCAATCGGTTCACAGGTTGGATGTAAATGTGTCGGCCGTATCATGTAACTCGGCTGCTGCCTGCTCGAACGTATGGAATCGCTCCATCGTCTGTTCCATCGTTTTTGCACTTAACTGAATCTCTTGATTGGACGCAGTGACACCTTCTACAATTTTCCGAAGCTCGACGTTCATCCCTTCCGTGTTCGAGTTGACGTCGATGACCGCACGTTCAACCATACGGGAGAGGTTGCGGACCTCAGTCGCAACCACATTAAATCCAAGCCCGTGTTCACCTGCTCGTGCCGCTTCGATGGCAGCATTCAGGGACAATAGATTCGTTTGTGCCGCAATCTCTTTGATCGACGAGGCAATTTTCGCGATGTCATCGGCTTGACGACGCAAGTTCTGAAGGGCATGGAGGTTGTCCGCGGCATCTTTTGCAAGCTTTTCAATCGTTTCATTCAATACTTTCGTGTCTTGCATGCCTGTCTTTGCCCGTTCGTCGAGCACATCGGTCATCGATTTAAAGCGATACGCATAATCCTCAATCACTTGTTGCCGTGCGGTGATGTCCGATGCGATCTTGACGACACCGATGACATCATCTCCTTCAAAAATCGGCATATACGTCGCCTCGAGCCAAATGGTTTCCCCTTTTGCATTCTCACGCTCCACTTTATCCGAGAAACTGAAACCATTCCATAATTTCTCCCAAAATGCCGAATACTCTGGACTATTGACAAAGGAAGAAGGGCAGAACAAGTGATGCTGCATGCCAATCATCTCCTCGCGTCTATATTTCATTGCTTTCGCAAACGTATCGTTCACATCGACGACCCGGCGTTGACGGTCGAATCGAATCATCGCCATATTCGTTTCAATGGATTGAAAAACGTCTGCAGATTGAATTCCTTTTTGGTTCAAAGTACTCATTATAGATAGCAACCTTTCTTATTCTTAGGATGTTCGTACTAAATCGTGAATTTCAGTGTAACGTATCCCATAACATTCCATTACTCTCTTTTTATACAGAAGGTCAATATCTTGGGTTTGAAGTATTTACCAAATAAAAAGACGCCGAGGGGCGCCTTTCACTCATCTAAATCAGGGAAATAGGAGAAAAACGTTTCCGCCCCTGCACTGCTCAGTTTGAACGTTTGGTTTCGTGTTTCATCCGTCACATAGACATCTACTTTTTTAGACCGTTTCTGGAAGCTTAACTGAAATTCTTGCCCTTTCCATCCATCTATGATGGTGAGAAGGGGATAGTCCCCCACTTCTCCAGCTCGATCCACCGGTTCTGCCTCCTTAAATGCGTTCATCAAATCAGACATGTCGATGCCAGCCGCACGCAATGTATCCGGATAATTCAATGTGGCCTCCGCATCTAACGGTTTTTTATGGAGAAAGAAAAACGGACCTCGCGGAACGGAAGGATTTGCAATGAGTCCTGCTTCAGTGGATTCTTTAATGGAATCTTTCGTGGCAAACTCGCCCTTCGTGTACGTCAAGCTGACTTCTTCTTTCACACGCTTCCCATTTTTTATGTATGAGAATATGTAAAGAGGTGTCTTAACCCCCGGCTCTAATGTATCCGTCTGGAGGACCCGTTCGACTTGTAATCCTTCGAACTGGATGGGGACATGTGCGCCGTCTTTCTCATCCCATACAAGGAAAGGTTGAATAGATGTCGTACCGTTCGTAGTTTCGAAGTAAAAGTGAGCGGCTTTCAATTTGTCATTATATCCGAGTGCAATCTTTGCGGTTCCCATTTGCGCATTATATGGTTCAATGGTCGAGATGGGAAAGATTCCTTCCTGTTCACCTACTGTTAACGCAATCGCGCCATTCAAAGGAGAGGTCAAATGAATCATCGTGTCTTCGAACAGGTTGATGGGCATCCCAAGGTACTCGGATGGGTCACTCTGTTCTGCGACGTGTTCTTCCTCTTTCGTACCCGCTTTCATCTTCGGGACGCTCGGGACTTTGATACCCGCTGATAAATCGAGGAAGTCCGGTAGTTCATCAATCTTCCCTAATTTCATGTTGGAATAGTCTCCATCATAGCAAATGGTGTAGTTTTCTTTTCCTTTCAAGAAAGTCACCAATTTATATGAGCTCGGATCATAATCTGATATCATGACTTTCCGATTCACCGCATATGAATTGAAAACCGTTACATCCCCCTCGATCTGAGTGAGCGGTTCACCCGTACAAGCGCCGAGAATTGCAGTCGACCACGTCTCCGACTCGGCATCCATCTGATTCGAATACAAATCGCCCACGTTCCATTGCTCAGGCATATAGTCCAACTTTACGACATCCATCTGTTCTCCAGCACAACCCGACAAAATCCCGACTGTGCTTAACATCAATAGCATTCGTTTCATCATGACTCTTTCACCTCCGGAAATAGATCCAAGAACCGTTCCGCTCCTTTGCTTGATAATTTGAATGTTTGATCGCGGAGCGGGTCCGTCAGATAGACATCGATTTTTTTGAATCGTTCCTTGAAACTTAACTGAAATTCTTGAGCACCCCAACCATCGATGATCGTGAGACGCGAATAGTCAGTCACATCTCCAGCACGTTTGACAGGTATTGCGTCATCAATCGCATTCATCAGATCTGATATGTCGTTCTCTTCAGCCATTAGCACGTTTGGGTACTGAATATCGAGCGCACCGTTTAATGGCTTCTCATGAACATAAACGAATGGACCATTTGAATGGCTAGCGTTTTGAACAGGATCATGTGTCGAAAATTCACCATTCAAATAAGTTAAACTGATCTCCTCATTCACACGTTTCCCATCTTCAATGAAGGAGAACGTGTAGAGAGGCGTCTTGACACCAGGTTTAAGAATGTCTTCCCGAAGTACCTGTTCTACTTGTAGCCCTTCGAATTGAATCGGCATGTGTTTATGTTCTTTTTCATTCCACACGACTAAAGGAAGTATGGTCGTCAATCCATCTTCTTTCTCATAATAAAAATACGCTTCTTTCGATTGTTCGTCATACCCAAGCGCGATTCCTACTTCTTCCGATTGGGCACTAAATGGCTCTAAATGTGAAATGGGGAACAGTCCTTGTTGATCTCCAATCGTTAAATCGATTTGGCCATATAATGAGGGTGTCACATGAATCATCGTCCCTTCGAGGAGACGGATGGGAGCAGGATAGAAATGACCTTCGTCTTTCTGTTCCATTTCTTTCAATTCTTCATGTGTACCCGAGCGAATCGTTGACGTACTCAAGATGTCGGTCCCTTCTTCCGTATGAACAAAGTGAGGAAATTCATCTATCTCTTCCGCCCTTATCTGTTCAGATGCACTGTCATAGCAAACGGCGTATGGTCGATTTCCTTCCATATACATCACGTTTTTATGTGCATCATCGAACTTTCGATTCAATTCATACGAATGATAGACGGTGACGTCTTCTTCGATTCGTGAAATTGCTTTACCAGAACACGCATCGAGTAAATCGGCCGTCCACATCACCGACTTGGCATCCATATGACCTGATTGAAGATCTTTCACATTCCAGTGTTCCGGGAGGTAGTCTATCTTTACGACATCCATCTGTTCATCATCACAACCTGTCATCAAACCAATACAGCAAATGAGTAAAAGAATTCGCTTCATAATGTTTCCCTTAGGCGCGGAAATATGTCTAAGAACGCTTCCGCTCCTTCGCTCGATAATTTAAATGTTTGATCGCGGAGCGGGTCCGTTAAATAGATATCAACTTTTTTCGAACGCTTTTGATAGCTGATTTCGAATACTTGACCCTTCCAACCGTCTGATAAAGTCAAATATCGATATTCTGAATCTTCTCCGTGACGATCGACGGGGTCTGCCTGATTGATGATGTCGAACAATTCTTTCGCTTCCTCTTTAGTGGCCTCACTATATTCTGCGAATTCCATCGCCCCTCCATCGTATGGGTGGCGATGGACGATGACCCTTGGCCCGGCTTCTTCAACAGGCAACCAATCTTCAAACATCGGGTCCGGTTCTTCACCGTCTTTTAGCAATGTCCCAGGAACGAAGCGAATCGTCATCGTTTCGGACACACGTTTCCCGTTTTTCAAATACGAAAAAGTATAGAACTGATGCTCCTCTCCTTCGTTCAGTTCGCGAACTGTAGCGACTGTCTTGATTTCCAGCTCGGAATAGACCGTATTCTCTTTTGACTCAGGGGCATCTAACTCACCAAACTCGATCGGGTGAGGCATAAAAAATTGACCGTCGAACGAGTAGAGAATATATGGACGAAACGTCTTGTTATCATATCCGATGGCAATCTGTTGATTCGGCATCTCAAATCCTCGCGGCTCGAACTGCGCAATCGGATAACGAATCACCTTGCCATCAAGTTTCATTTCAAGTTCGCCGTAGAGCGCCGGTTCGATTTCTAATAACGTATGCGGGAACGGGGTGATGGAATTCCCGTCGATGTCCAATCCTTCTGCTTCCACCAACT
Source organism: Exiguobacterium sp. s43 (assembly GCF_018617255.1). Lineage (GTDB taxonomy): Bacteria > Bacillota > Bacilli > Exiguobacteriales > Exiguobacteriaceae > Exiguobacterium > Exiguobacterium profundum. The sequence continues at coordinate 1,257,028 of NZ_JACSJT010000001.1, read as the reverse complement.
TATCTTGTAGTGCGGAAGATGTCTGATGAATACGAGGGAGTTGTGGAAGTCGAATTCCGTCACTTGTATTCACAAAGTCTGGAAACGAGTCAATCGCTTCCGCCATCAGTTGATTGGTGTAGCTTTCACGACATACGGCATACCGTTCGTCACCTTCTAAGTACGTCACGACTTTCATCGTATATGGGGTCATTGCTGAAACAGGCTCGGTTCTCCCTGCAATCGCCGTTTGATATACCGTAATGTCACCCTTTAATTCGGTTGCACGCTCCCCTTCGCATGCAGCCAATACTTCTTTTGACTCATGAACTTTAATCATCTCTCCTTCTTTTGAATAGCTTTCCACGTTCCATTGATCCTCTATGTAATCTAGTTGAATGACTTCTATATTAGATGCCCCACAAGCGCTTAAAAATGAAGCACTAAGTAACATCATGATTCCTCTTTTGTACAAAATATCCCCTCCTATAATCTCATCATCCAATTTTACCATTATCTAACTATCCTATACGAAAAAAATCCGCTCACGTTTCATGAGCGGATGGTAGAACAATCATTTACTTTGGTCGATGGCACGTTGCAATCGGGACTCGACGTCTAACGCGACGGCTTGTAACGATTCGTCATCGATGAGGCGAATTAATTCAGTCGGTCTCGGCATACCAATTTGGGTATGGTCTTCTTTTTCGAACACCGCGATTTTGCATGGAAGGAAGTAGCCTCCTTCTAATTGTTGCGACAGCACTTCTTTTGCCGCCTTCGGATTGCATACTTCTAAGATACGATACTTCCCATCAATCCTCTGTCCCTTTTTCTCGAGCGTCTCACTCAAATCAAAGTCCCAGAGCACCCCGAATGATTCTTCTTTCAATGCTTCTCCGAGACGAATGACAACATCATCCACGGTACGGTCAGATTGTACGGTATAGTCAAACATCTTCATTCCTCCTTATGTGGTTACTCATGAAATCTGTACCCGAACGAAGTCATGCTCAATCAAAAAGAAACTGTATGTGATTTGAAACATAATCACGCACTCGAACGTATAAAAGGAGATAATAGTTAGAACCAAACTGATGTAAAGGAGAAGTGGTTGTCGTGACGGTCACGGTATTCACGCATACAAGCTGCAGTTCTTCCAGAAAAACGATTGATTGGTTACGGGAACAAAAAATTCCCTTCATCGAAAAGAAATTGACAGACCAAGGTTTATCCTTCGGAGAATTCAAAGAGATGTTGAGCCTGACGGAAAATGGGACGACCGATTTGTTGTCGGTCCAAAAGAGTGTCTATAAACAAGCGGCAGAGAAACTTGACGAGATGTCGATTCGTGAGCTATATAGCTTCGTCGCCTCGAATCCTCAAATCCTGAAAAGTCCGATCGTCTTCGATCATCATCGCATCCAGGTCGGTTTCAGTGAGAAAGAGATTCGGACGTTCATCCCGAGACATGACCGCATCGCCGAACTGAAACGTCTGCTCCATAACGCATAAATCGTGTCGCTTTCGCGACACGATTCTTTTTATGCCTTTTTCAATTTTGCCGCCAGTCGATTCCCGAAGGATTGGATGGATTGAACGAGGAGGATGAGGACGAAAATGGTCACGTACATGACTTCCGGTTCGAAACGGAGATGTCCGTATTGATAGGCGATATCACCTAGCCCACCTGCTCCGACGAGTCCGGCCATGGCCGTCGCTCCAATCAACCCAATCGTCGCAATCGTCAATCCGAGAACGATGGAAGACCGAGCTTCTCGAATGAGGACGTACCAGATGATTTTTCTCGTCGAGATTCCCATTGCCTCATACGCCTCGATGACCCCGCGGTCGACTTCGAGTAGTGCAGACTCCATGAGTCGAGCGATATACGGAGCGGTGAAGACGATCAAGGGGAGCAAGACGCCCTGCACGCCGATTGTCGTCCCCATGATGAACCGCGTGAACGGTAAGATGAAGAACAACAGAATGATGAACGGGATGGAACGGATGACGTTGATAACGCTCGATAAGCCACCATAGACGAATCGGTTTGCGAGTCTGCCATTCGGTCTCGTCAAAACGAGCAACGTCCCGAGCGGCAATCCGATCAAGGTCGAGATCAAAAGCGCGATGCTCGTCATCGTCAACGTTTGAACCGTTCCTGTCCAGATTAAGTCACCCCAGTCTGTCCAAAACTGTTGCATGGTTTGACACCTCCCTCACATGTACGCCGCTCGTCTTCAAATAACGGACGGCGAGTTCCGTTTGATCATGATCCCCGTCAAGATGGACGAGCAAGTTTCCGACAAGCCCCGCCTTTAACTTCTTGATTCCGCCTCCGATGATGTTCGGTAGGATGCCGAACCGCTTGGTCAATTGTGCCAGGACTGCTTGTTCTGTCTGACTGCCGATGAACGACAAGTGGACGAGCGTTCCCCGAGTCTGGAGTTCCGAGACGACTTCTTCCGGCACGTCGAGGTTTGTCTTAAGAAACTTCTGGGTCGTCTCGTGTGACGGATTGGAGAAGACGTCTAGTACGTGTCCTTGTTCAACGATTTGGCCACGATCGATGACGGCGACCCGGTCACAGATTCGTTCGATGACTTCCATCTCATGTGTGATCAAGAAAATCGTCAATCCGAGCTCGCGATTGATTTCGAGCAGTAACTCTAAAATCGACTCGGTCGTCTCAGGGTCGAGTGCACTTGTCGCTTCATCACTGAGGAGAATATCAGGCTCGTGGGCGAGCGCTCGCGCAATGGCGACACGTTGTTTCTGTCCACCCGACAATTGTTCAGGGTAATGGTTCCGATGTTCGCTCAGTCCGACGATTTGGAGATAGCGGTCGACCCGTTCACGGATGACCTGCTTCCCCAGACCTTCGAGACGAAGCGGGATGGCGACATTCTCTTCGACGGTCGCAGTCTTCAGCAAGTTGTAGTGCTGAAAGATCATACCGATTCGCTGGCGTAACGTCGACAACCCTTTCTTTTTGAGGAGCGTGATATCTTGTCCCTCAATCTCGACAACCCCTGATGTCGGACGCTCCAAAAGATTGATCATCCGGATGAGCGTACTCTTACCGGCACCACTTCGTCCGATGATTCCGAAAATTTCTCCTCTCTCAATCGTGAGGGAGACATCATCGAGTGCCGTGATTGTGTCTCCGTTGACCTTGAACTCCTTGGTGATTTGTTTCAGTTCAATCATAAGACCCCTCCTTAAAACGCCGGCACGACCGAACCATTGAATTCTTCTTCGATGAAGGCACGTACTTCCTCTGAATGATAGTAAGACTCGAGCGTCTTCACGACTTCATCTTCTTTATTGGCTGAACGGACGACGACATAGTTCGGATACGGGTTATCGACCGTATCTTCATGGAAGAGGGCATCTTCATTAATGGATAGACCCGCTCCCATCGCGAAGTTCGTGTTGATAGCTGCGAGTGCCACTTCCGGGAGTTGCGTCGGCAGTTGGGATGCTTCGAGTTCAATAAATTCGAGGTTGAGCGGATTCTCAGCAATGTCGCGCTTCGTTGCTTTATCCGTCAATCCTTCTTTTAATGTGATGAGCCCAGCCGTTTCATATAGTCGTAACGCACGGAGCTCATTCGCCGGGTCGTTCGGGACGGCCACTTTATCGCCTTCCTTTAAGTCCTTGATATCCGTCAATTTCTCTGAATAGAGCCCCATCGGGAAAGCGACCGTCTTGAAGACGTCGTCAATCTTATACCCCTTGTCCGCTTTTTGCAGTTCGAGGAACGAGAGCGTCTGATAGCTGTTCACGTCGAGACTCCCTTCATCGAGAGCCGTGTTCGGCGTGTTGTAATCGTTGAATACTTTGATGTCGATTTCAAGCCCATCTTCTTTTGCGAGCTCCTGTACTTTCTCGGCGATCTGTTCGTGTGGTCCACCAGTGACGCCGATCGTCAGCTCTTTCGTGCTGAGCGTCTCGCTCGCCTCGGATTGTCCGCACGCTGAGAGTGCGATGGCCGCAAGGATAGATGTACCTGCCAAAATGGTTTTTTGTTTGATGTTCATGAATGATTCCTCCTCCAAATGAAAAGCCCGCTACTCAAAAAGAGCGGCGGGCACGACACGTGAAAGTCGGACACGCTCATCTCCCAGACGTCTCGTCTGTTGGAATTAGCACCATGATCATTTCTGATCTGGTTGCCGGGTTTCATCGGGCCAGTCCCTCCACCACTCTTGATAAGCAATCGGTTCTATTATTTTGTTATTATATTACTGATAAAAGAATTATTTGTAAACTGTTTCTTGAAGATTTCTTAAAATTTCTTTTAATTGCTCGGTATCTTCGACCTTGTGAATGCCTTGAATCGTCATTTCTTCGACGACATAATCGACCAACTCATCGATTTGGTCAAAGCGAATCCCAAGTTGTTCAAGTGACGTCGGAGCGGCGATCGCTTGTAGCCAATTCTCAAGGATTGAGGCGTCTTCGGATGAAGCCAATCGTTCTTGAACGATCAGCCCGAAGCCTACCTTGTCCCCGTGCAACCAATGATGCGTCGAATCAAAACGACTGAGTGCGTTATGCACCGCATGGGCGACGGCGACTCGGGTGCCGGCGTCACCGAATCCACCAACGGCACCACCGATGGCGAGGACATGATCGACGATAGATCGGATGTCCGTGCCATAATGGCGAAAATCATCTTCACGAATGGACAAATCCATCAACGCTCCGCATTGCGCCGCAAGTGAGAGCCCCGACTGAATCCCTGCGTCCCTTGATGTTGTTCCGCTAATATATCGAGCCTCGAACCACTTTGCGACCGTATCGATGACACCAGCCTTAAAATAGTCGTAAGGTGAATCACGTAACAGTCGTTCATCCGCGATGACGCGCTCGATGACGACGGGGAACGTATCATATCGTAAATATGTACCGTCTTCTCCATAGATCACGCTGAGCGGGGTGAAGGCGGCACAGTTTGACACAAGTGTCGGAATGACGATGAGCGGGACCGACTGGGTAAATGCAATCCGCTTCGCCGTATCAATCAATTTACCGCCACCGACAGCAATCCAGACGTCAGGTCGATGCGCTTTTAGTCGTTCGACTTCTTCGTCTGAACATTCCCCCTTGAATCGTACGCTCGGAATTTCTGCTAGACGAGGAGACACGCGAATCGCTTCACCGTATCCGTTAAATCCTTTCAAAACGAGTGCCTCCCGATTCCCAATCAGTGAGTAAAGTTGATCGAGCGCATCGTTCGAATGGTCGTATTCCAGCACCGCTTGTCGAATCATTGATGGACCTCCTCATAGGCTGCAAACAGTCTCTCAATCCGTTCTACCGCTTCATCAATCTTCTGTTCAGACGACACGAGACCAAAGCGGATGTGGTGCTCCCCCTCCGTTCCAAAAAAGTAGCCCGGTGTGACGGCGACGCCCGCCTCATGTAGTAACTTCGTCGAGAATGATTTTGCATCGCCTTCAGGCACTCTCGCCCATACGAAGAAAGAACCTTTTGGTGCCTCAATCTCCCACCCTGCCCGGCGTAACCCATCAATCAATCGGTTTCGTCTTGTTTCGTAAAGCGAGGCTAGGTCGTCACGTATGTCACGCGGGGATTCTAACGCCACGATGGCTGCCTCTTGAATGGCAGAGAACACAGAGACGTGGACATGATCTTGGTACGTATTGATCGCCTCGATGATATCTGCATTTCCGACTGCGAACGCGACACGCCATCCCGACATGTTGAACGCCTTCGACATCGTATACACCTCAATCCCGATTTCTTTTGCCCCGTCTGCTTGGAGAAAACTTGGCGGGACATGCCCATCAAAGCCAATACTTCCATAGGCGAAATCGTGTACGACCATCAGATCATGGTTTGTGGCGAATTTAACCGTCTCCTCAAAGAAGGCTGGCGTCGCGACAGCGCCGGTCGGATTGCTCGGGTAGTTCAAATACATGAGTCGTGCATGAAGCGGATCGAGCGTGGTGTAATCCGGGAGATAGCCGTGCTCTTCCTTCAACGTCAAATCGATGATGTCCGCTCCGGCGAGACGCGCTCCCGAGATATAATCGGGATAGCCAGGGTTCGGGAGCAAGATGCCTTCACCCGGCTCAAGAAGACACTGAGGCAACGTGATGAGACCCGATTTGCTGCCAATCAAAATCGCCACTTCTCGCGCCGGGTCAAGGTCGACTCCGTATTCACGTTGATAGAATGCGGCCACAGCTTCTTTTAGTCGAGCCTGTCCCCGGAATGGTCCGTATTGATGGGTCGTCGGGTCGGTCAATGCTCGTTCCAGTGCCTCACAGATCGGAGCTGGTGTCGGTAAGTCGGGTGTGCCTTGTCCGAGTCGGATGACAGTCTTGCCACTCGCCTCGACTGCCGCGACTTCTTCTGCTAATCCGACAAAGTGTTGTGTCGGTAACGATTTTAATAACTTGGAACGTCTGTCTGCCATGATGGGTCCTCCTAATACGAAAAAACACCCCTTTCTGAGGAAAGGGGTGCTCGATACAGACGTATGTAGTCAACCACCTTTCCATCTCTCAAGGTCACCTTGCTGGAATTAGCACAGTATTTTGCAATCTGTTGCTGAAGCTTCATCGGGCCAGTCCCTCCGCTTCTCTTGATAGAAAGTGTCATTCGCTATGTAATTTTTGTATGTCCCTAAGTTAACCAGACATTCCCAACGGTGTCAAACATTTTTTTCAAAGAGAACATCTATTGAATCCTTTTCAAAAAACATTCATAGTAAAAGAGTAGAAAAATTATATTTGTATGAGGGGATAGAGCATTGGAGCTTAATCGTCAACTTATTTGGAAACTGAGTGTAATCGGACTGATCTTGCTCGTCTTATGGCGTGTCATCAGTGAACCGGATACCATCTCACGTGTCTTACAATACACGTTTCAGTTACTGACCCCTATCATCATGGGGATTGCCATCGCCTTGTTACTCAACACCGTACTCTCTTATATTGAAGAACGGTTCCACTTGAAGCGGTATCAAGGACTACTCATCGTCTATATCACGTTCATCGGCATCTTGGCGATTTCGGTCGTCACGTTGTTCCCGCGGATTTACTCGAGTCTGTCATCACTCATCAATGAGTTACCGGTTTATATCCGTCAAATCGACGTGTTTTTAGGTGAAGTGAACAATTACTTGAAAGACTATAACGCGACGATCGCCCAAGCGATTGATTTTGCGCACTTCGAGGATCGTTACTCTGGATGGGTCGAGACGGCCGTCCTCTCTTCCGTTAGTTATGTCTCTAGTTTTACAATGACATTGATCAACTTCTTGATTGGGATTGTCATCTCCATCTATTTGTTAAAGGACAAAGAAGTCTTCGCTCGTATGTTCAAGCGTCTTCTCTATGCGCTATTACCCGTCGGCACTGCGAAGACGACAATCGATATCTTTCAAGAGATGGATTATATCTTTAAGCGATATATCATTGGGAAGTCGCTCGACTGTCTGATTATTGGAGTGCTAGCAGTCATCGGACTCTTGATCATCGGGGCCCCATATGCCCTACTTCTCGGAGTCATCGTCGGCGTCTTAAACTTCATCCCCTACGTCGGACCGCTACTCGGGATGATCCCAGCGTTTATCATCACCTATTTCTATGATCCGTTCACCGCCGTATTGGTACTCTTGTTCATCTTCTTGTTACAGCAGTTTGACGGATTGTGGCTCGGACCGAAGATTCTCGGAGATAGTGTCGGCATCACACCATTTTGGGTCATCACATCGATTATCATCGGAGGAAGCCTGTTCGGCCTCATCGGGATGTTCGTGAGCGTGCCGATCACGGCCATGATTCAAGTCGTCTTGTCTCGCCTCATCGATTATCGACTGAACCGAAAAAATCTAAACGAATTACTTTGATTCACCTCATAAATTTGTTGACACATTGAGGAAATGTGTCATACAGTTGAGGAGAAGAACACAATTAACAGAAAGGAGAGGTTCCCATGTCAGTAGTATCTTCGACACCATTCACTCAAGTTCATACTGATTGGCAGGCACCTCTTCGATTGATTCATATCTAAGACGCCTGCCTATCGAGGCATGCATAAACAACGTGGGACGTCGTATGCCTTCATGCATATGACGTCCCTTTTGTGTCTAAAATTAAATAAAGCAGGTGACCTGTATGTTTCAATCACTCAAGCGGCTCGACCGCAACATTTGGATTCGTTTTTTAGGGGAAACGATTACGGGAATTATGATGTTCATGATTGCCCCATTCCTTGTTCTCTACTATAGTGACCAGTTAGATAGCTACCTTCAAGTCGGAATCATCATGGCGACTGGCCCAATCATGGCGCTCCTCGGTTCGATGATCGGAGGACGTCTAGCAGACCTGTATGGTCGAAAACCAATCATGATGATCGCAATCATTGGGGACGCACTTGCCCTCATCGGATTTGCGTTCGCCGACTCGTTCTGGCCGCTTCTTTTATTGAACGCGATGCTCGGACTGACGAACTCGCTCTTCCACCCTGCCGCAAGCGCGATGGTCGCCGATGTCACGGAGCCAGAGCATATGAACGAAGCGTTCGGACTTTTACGGATGGGACATAACATCGGCGCTGCATTCGGTCCACTTCTTGGTAGTGCGGTGCTGTTCATCGACCGCGAGCTCATCTTCTTTGCGGCGGCATTCGTCTTTGGACTATATGCGATTGCGCTCGGCACGTTCATACATGAGTCGTTGCCCGAGTTTACGGAAGATGAGACTCCAAGCAACCGGGAAGTGTTGCGCGTCTTTTATAACGATCGCGTGTTTCTCGTCTTCATCTTTGCGGGTATATTCATATCAATGGGATTCTCCGTCGTCGAGAGCATGCTACCACTCTTTTTAAAAGAATCGCTCCCGACGTATACCGCACAACAGAACCCATTTCCGTATCTGTTAGCACTGAATGGAATCATGGTAGTTCTTTTCCAGTTCCCGATTGCTTCAAAACTCGGGAACAAGCCGTTCGGTAAGGTCATGTTAGCAGGAGCGACCGTATTTGGTATCGGTATGATCTTGCTTGCGATTGTGCCTAGAGCCTTGTTCGCACTCGATACCCCTTACGTGCCACTCGTCGGGATCTTACTCGCCGTATATGCGTTTTATACGTTAGGTGAGATGATCATGTCCCCTGTTCAGCAGACATTCATCGCCTTGATCGCACCGGAGAATATGCGTGGTGCCTATAACGGTGCAGCGAGTATCCAATGGCTGATCGGCGGTGTCACGGCACCAATCATCGCAAGTGTCTTTTTTGACAATCGTGCCGGACACATCGCTTTGATCCTCATCGGTGGAGCGAGTTGTTTATCAGGCATCATCTATTGGCAGCTCGGACGTCATGTCCAAGCAACGGAAGCAAAGCAAAAGACGGCTTAACCGCTCATTGACCACACTCTCTGATTTCGGAAGTGTGGTCTTTTCATTCTTTTCATCTTTATTAAAATTTGAAATTATCATTCAATTCACTTTACAATCATAATAATCCTTTTTATGATAAAACGGTTAAGGAGGGATCTTTCATGGAAAGGATCGATAAACAGACAATCGTGGACAGTGTTCCACAAAAAGGCTTCTTCGGACAACCGAAAGGGTTGTTCACTTTATTCTTCACTGAGTTTTGGGAACGTTTCTCGTACTATGGCATGCGGGCCATCCTCGTATTCTATATGTACTATGAAGTCTCTGAGGGAGGACTCGGTCTAGACCGAAACGTCGCACTCTCAATCATGTCCGTCTATGGCGCGCTTGTTTATATGTCTGGGGTCATTGGGGGATGGCTTGCAGACCGGATTTTCGGGACGTCTCGCGCGGTCTTCTACGGTGGTGTGTTCATCATGCTCGGACACATCGTCCTCTCGATTCCAGGTAGCGTCGTCTTCTTGTTCATCTCGATGGCGTTGATCGTCATTGGTACCGGATTATTGAAACCAAACGTATCAAGTATCGTCGGAGACATGTACAGCGAGACGGATCGCCGTCGTGACGCTGGATTCAGTATCTTCTACATGGGTATCAACTTAGGGGCATTCATTTCACCACTCATCGTCGGTCAAGTGCAAAAAGACTATGGATTCCACTGGGGCTTTGCGCTCGCGGCAATCGGGATGTTCGTTGGACTCGTCGTCTTCGTATTGACACGAAAAACGAACCTCGGCTTAGCTGGTTCGTATGTACCGAATCCGTTGACGCCTGATGAGAAAAAGAAAACGGTAAAAATCGTCAGCATTGTCACCATCGGAATTGCCATTTTGCTTGCAATTTTGATTCCACTAGGATGGTTCACGATCAATACGTTCATCTCACTTGTCGGGGTGTTCGGTATTGCGATCCCGACGATTTACTTCATCATCATGTATCGCAGCCCGAAAACGACTGAGGTCGAGCGCTCGCGAATCATCGCCTACATTCCGCTCTTCATCGCCTCCGTCATGTTCTGGGCGATCCAAGAGCAGGGTGCAACGATTTTGGCGAGCTATGCTGATACACGGACTGACTTAGAGTTCTTTGGATTCACGTTGTCACCAGCATGGTTCCAATCACTGAACCCACTGTTCATCATCTTACTGGCGCCGGTCTTCGCTTGGTTATGGGTCCGACTTGGTGACCGCGAACCGAGCATTCCGACGAAGTTTGCTTTCGGGATCTTATTTGCCGGAATCAGTTTCTTGGTCATCCTGCTCCCAGCATACTTCAGTGGTCCGGATGCCCTCGTCAGCCCACTCTGGCTCGTCTTAAGTTATTTCATCGTCGTTCTCGGAGAACTAAGTTTGTCACCGGTCGGGTTGTCGGCTACGACTAAACTCGCACCAGCTGCCTTCTCCGCTCAAACGATGTCGCTCTGGTTCTTATCGAACGCTGCGGCGCAAGGGATCAACGCACAGCTGGTCAAGTTCTACACACCTGAGAACGAGATGCTCTACTTCGGCGTGATTGGTGGCGTCGCCATCATCTTAAGCTTGATTCTGTTCGCACTTGCACCGAAAATCAAAGTGTATATGCGTGGTATCCATTAATCATCTAAAACGCCAGCCGATTGAATCGGCTGGCGTCATTTTTATTTTCGCACTTGAATGAGCGACAAGTAGCGATCGATCATATTGTGGTTAAAGTAGTCATGGAAGTTGTCTTGTTTCAGTGACTGAATCGATTCATGGAATGTCGCAGGCAGTGATGCGATTCCTTGGCTCTCGATTTGCTTCGCTGAATACTCGAACAAGTCGTCCTCGTTTGGAGAAGACGGAACGAGCTGTTGCTCGATTCCTTCAAGTCCGGCATAAATGAGCGCGGCAAGTGCCAAATATGGGTTCGCACTCGGATCAGGGTTTCGGACCTCTACACGAGTCGCACTTCCACGGGAAGCCGGAATTCGAATCATCGAACTGCGGTTCGATGGGCTCCAGCATATATTGACAGGTGCCTCGAATCCAGGAACGAGACGCTCGTATGATTCAGGTAGTGGATTCGTGAAGATTGCCGTGGCACGGGCATGCTTCAAAATCCCTTCGATGAAATGACGTGCCGTTTTCGACAATCCGTAATCCGCATCGACTTCGTCGAACGCGTTGGTCGTCGGATTTCCAGACTCATCATTCTTCCAGACAGAGATGTTCAAGTGCATCCCAGAACCGTTCACATCACGCAACGGTTTCGGCAAGAATGAGACGGATGCCCCTTTCTCCTTCGCCGCAATCTTGACGATTTCTTTGAAGAACTGAATGTTATCCGCTGTATGGAGTGCGTCATCATACTTGATGCCGATTTCATGTTGCGCAGGGGCGACCTCATGGTGCACTGCCTCAATGTTGAACCCGACACCGCTGAGACGATTCGCGATGTGCTGTCGCACTTCATATCCTTTATCCTCTGAACGTGTCGAGAAATATCCGGCCTCGTCATAAAATTCCCCGTTCTCGTCAAAAATGAAGAATTCTGGCTCTGCCCCGACGAATACCGAGTAGCCATCACGTGCTGCACGTTCGAGTGCATCCTTCAATACATTACGTGGGTCGTATTCATATCGCTCTCCCTCCGGAGTACATACATCACAGAAGAATGCCAAAATATTTTCCTCGCCGTCTTGCTCATACCGTGGACGATCTAAATCCGGTCTCAAGAATAAGTCTGAGTTTTTGATGGAAGAGAACCCGTTGATTGAAGAACCGTCAAACATCGTTTTTCCCTCAAAGACTTCAGGCAACAATTTTGCCGAAAGCGTCAAGAGTTTTAAATCACCGAGAACATCTGAGAAATATAGATGGATTTGGGTGATGTTTTTCTCTTGTACCGTTTTCTCAATATCTTGTTGCTTCTTTTTTGCGTCATCCTTGTCTGTTCCGAATAGATTTGCCATGATTCGTTAAAACCTCACTTCAATGGATTTGACAGGCAAGCTGTCTTTACGCACCGTTCGTACGCTTCTCTATAGTTCATAACCGAGTTCGATTTTTTCTAAACATGGAATTTCAGGAAAGGCAAAGTGGCTACATGCGACAAGAGTTGATATGATGGGTAAAGAATGTCACAGAGAGGGAGAACGCGATTGTATATTTTTATGACTGGTGGAACCGGATTTTTAGGAGGGCGACTCGCCAAAGAATTGATTCAACGGGGGCATCGCGTCTGTATGTTGGCGCGAACACCGGATAAGGTACAGGCACAATTCACCGCTGAAGAACAAAAGTCGATTGAAGTGTTACCAGGCGACTTGACGTCACATGCGCTCGGGGCCAATGAAGAGTTCATCGAGACACATAAAGGGAAAATTGATTTATTTCTACACATGGCTGCACTCGTCAAATTCGATGAAGAATTACGTGATGAATTGTTCGAGACCAATTTAACCGGAACGAAAGAGGCCCTTCGATTAACTAAGTTAATTGACTGCCATCGCTTTTTCCATGTGAGTACGGCTTACACGCTCGGCGCTAAAGAAGTTGGCGGGGAAACACTGTACGATGTGTCTCAGTCTTTTTTAAATCCTTATGAAGAGAGCAAGGCATACGCCGAGCAGGCGGTCTGGGAGTCACGGGATGAGCTTGACGTCTCAATCTTCCGACCGGCCATCATCGTCGGAGACTCGAAGACGGGAGAGGCAGACTCGAAGTTTACGATGTATGGATACATGCGCGCGCTCGAGCTATTCAAACGGAAACTGGAACGTCGTGGCCATGACTTCGAATCGATTCGATTGATCGGCTCTGCGACGGGTACTTCTAACCTTGTCCCTGTGGATTATGTAGCGGATGTACTACTCGCTGCCATCGAGCACGCGAAGGCGGGTACAATCTATAACGTGACGAACGACGCACCTCCAAAAAATGAAACAATGCTCGACTATATGAAAGAGTCCCTAGCATTCCCGCATTTAACGATCACGGAAACGCCAACATCGACACTAAGCTCAGTCGAACAGTCGTTCAATGATATGGTAAAAGTATTTAATCCTTATTTGAATCGGGACATTAGATTCCGTGACGACAACACGAAACAATTGCTTCAGGATGCCGGATTCGCTCCGCTCCGTCTCAATCATCAATCGTTACGTCGCATCGTGAATGCCTATTACAAAGCAAAATAAAAAATGGACCGATTTTTCCGGTCCATTTTTTATTTATCGCAAACAAGTACGATTTTACCGCCTTTGATTTCACGTTCGAGTGAATCTACCATCTCTTTTGTGAGTCCAAGACTCTCCATCTGTTCCATGCGATCTTCTGAATTGCTCGTGAATTTGGAAAGCAACGACTCGAACATCCCTTTCTCTGGGATTCGGTATGGTTGTACACCGGCCTCTGCTGCCAATCGAACGGTCAATTCTTCATCTTTGGCGAACAAATAGATATGCTCGTTCACACATCCGCCTGACACCATCTCATTTACTTCATGGTCCACCGTCGTCATATCATTCACTACTCTTGTCTCTAACATGCCCCATCCTCCTAAACGTTCACAGTCATGGTTTTCACTGTTTTTGTTATTCCCGAAAAATGAGGTGATAAACATGCAATCAATCTATTTCTTCGTTCGTGATCCATTCTTCGATGTCGAAATGTTGCACGATTCCCTCGATTCGATTGTGCTCTCCTTCCCTTTGAGTCCTACCCTCTAATCGAGCGGTCACTACGAACTGGGAATCGACAGTGCGGATACGAGATATGCGATATCCAGCTTGTTGTAACAATCCGGCGATAATCTCGATTTTTTCTATCTCACCTGAACGGAATGTATGCATCCATCACACCTCTTTCTATTTCACTCCTTATATATGCTATCATATCGTTTCTGACATGTGATGCTATACTATGGATAGAGAAAAGGAGTGAGTTCTGTGCCAAAACAAGACTTAAATACAATCATGCTTGAATATTTGAATGAGAAAGAAGACTATGAAGCGTTTGCCACAAAGCTGAAAGCGCTCCTCAGTGAATTGTTGACAGAAGCCGGCATCCAGTTCCATTCAATCGTCGCCCGTGCCAAAGAAGCGGACAGTCTATATGCCAAACTCTCACGCAAGCCTTATCAATATCGTTCCTTACGTGACGTACAAGACTTGGCCGGGATACGGATCGTGACATACTTTCATGACGACGTACGCGCCGTTGCGCAAATTTTAGAAGATGAATTCACCATCGACCGTGAACAGTCCATCGATAAGTCGACGTTGCTCGACTCCAATGAGTTCGGATATCTGTCTGTCCATTATGTCGTGGAATTAAGTGAAAAGCGACTTGCTCTCGGTGAATATCGCCGTTTTGCAGAAAAAGAGGCGGAAATTCAAGTCCGCTCGATCCTACAACACGCCTGGGCCGAGATTGAACACGACCTCGGATACAAAAATCCGAATGCCGTTCCTCCTGAAATCAAAAGAAGTTTCAGCCGGGTCGCTGGTCTATTGGAGATTGCCGACTCCGAGTTCGTGAACATTCGAAAACAGTTGCGAACATTCGAACAAGAAACAGTCGAACAAATTCTTGACTCTCCTGAAAAAGTGGCCATTACCCGAGATAATCTCAACTATTATATTGCGAATGATCAAACTGTCGAGAAACTAGACAACGCGATCTTCCAGAGCGAATGGCTACTCGAGACGGATCTCTCTGCCATCGTCGAGTTGACGAGAATGTTCCATTACGCCGATATCCGTACGTTCAAAGATTTGAATGACACACTTTCGACTTACTATACTCAAGCCGTCCAATGCGCAACCTTGTTGCCATCTTCTCTGTTACCGAGACAAGGCATGGGTGTCGTCTATGCCGTTCTCGCTAAACTGTTAGCGGAAGGCGACGATCCGCAGATTGAATTTTTCTTTAGACGGTTCTATCCTGACTTGAAACATTATGAAGACATCATTCAGCAAATTCGAGCAAAAGACGAGCCCCTATAACTTTACAGACAACATGTTTTTAATGTAGAATGTTTCTATGTTCTGAAGTATATATGAATAATATTATCGCTAGGAGGTAGTTTCGAGGATGACAACACCCGTACAGACCGCTTCACGTCGACAGCTCGTCGCAGACGCTGAACGTGGAATCCGGATGAACTATCGTGGAGTGAAAAAAAATCTCCGTTCGATGTTCTCACAGTATTTAACCCGCAATGAATTCTTCATTCTACGTTCTCTTTGTCAACAGAGTCCTCAAATCGCCTCTGCTCTGTCAAATGAGTTTCAATTTTCAGCTTCGATGATCACTGCGCTTGCCGATGAGTTGACGAAAAAAGGGTTGATTTCTCGCGAACGCAGCGAGCGTGACCGCCGTGTCGTTGAACTTCAGGCAACGGATGAAGGTCGTGAGTTGTTTGAGACATTAGAGAGCATGAAGATTGAATATTTGATGGATGTCTTCACTGATTTTTCAGATGACGAACTTATTTTACTTTCAAAATTATTAGATCGTATGGATGCTTAATCCGACTATAGCCCTTCACCGTAAAGGTGAAGGGCTATTTTTTGCGAAAAAAAGAGATGCGACCCATCGGTCAGCATCTCTTCATCTTTACGTTTCAATCAGGTGTGCCGTGACCACGATCCGGTCCCGATACCCAAGATTCTCGTCATACGGTCCTGCACAAGTGATCAATTGAATCCGCTTTGACTGAGTCGCCGCAAAAATGGAAGCGAGCGGCACTTGCTCGAGGCGATACTGTTTCACACTGACCACTTCATACGTTGCGACTTGGTCTTTCCGTTGGAGCGTCACCAGTTCTCCGATCGGAAGTTGATCCAGATTCGCAAAGATAGCTGGACCATTCAGATCATCTAGATGACCCGATAGGACGACATTCCCCGTTGCGCCTGCTTTGGCTCCGTATTGATACCAACCGACTTGATTCACGTCAGACGGTGTGTCCATTCTTCCGGCCTCATCCTTCCCGACCGCTTCAATCGATGTATCAACATCGATTGAGGGAATGATCAGCCGGGCAGGGACGAAACTGTTCGAATGAAACGTTTGTCGATCTACCTGCTTCGAGGTCAAGACCTGCGGTTCGGCAAATTCAGCCGTTGGCATCACGAACGGTTTGTCAGGAGCTTCCGCTTGAGCGCTCCATACGAGAAATGTGATTGTTCCTAAGAAAATCAGTTTAAGCGTCTTGCTTCTGACGACGAAAGACGTAGAATCCAGCTGCTGCCGCTCCAACCACTGCTGCTGCGAGCAACCAGTTCATTGAAGCTGTTTGAGCAAGACCACCTTGTCCTGTTTCAGGAGCCATCGCCATTTCCCCACCATCAGCGGCGAGAAGGACTTCAAACGCTGGTTCTCCTTCAAGGAGTCCGATTGCGAATGCTGTATAGTTTTTGCCACCTTCGAGTGCGACACCGTCAAGTGCTTTGACAACGTCAGTCGCTCCAGCCGGGCGTACTTCAAGGTCATACGTTCCAGCATCGAGTGTGCCGTAATCACTTACTGCTTTGAACTCGAGGTTTGAGAAGAGTGGGTCGCCACCTTTAGGTGCGACATCAACCGCTGGTGCATCTGGTGCGAAGTGAGCGACACGAACTTTCGATTTACCATCTTCAAAGTTTGCATCGTCTTCCATTGCAGCGATTTCGATGTTTTCAAGTTGACCGATCGCAGCGGCTGTATAGAACTTGCCTGCCTCAATTGAGAGGTCTGCTGCGACGACGACTGTTTCAGCGTCACCTGCCGGCTTGATTTCAACGTTGTAATCCCCTGCAGGAAGTGTCAAGTAGTCTGTGAGATCCTTGAATTCTGCTCCCTCGACCGCGACTTCCCCATCCACGTACACGTCAACTGCCGGTGCATCAGGTGAAGCATGTAGCACACGGACCATCGCATTTTCATGTCCATCCGCGCTAACCGGTAAGACGAAAGCGAAAGCCAGTGCTAGAGTACCCAGTAAAGACATCAACTTCTTCATGTGAAATTTCCTCCTTTTGATCTTTGGTAACCCACGACTTGCATACAACAAATGTGATGCAGTGCTACATGGTGTGCTACATCTGATTGCTATGTAGCTCGGTGACATCTTAAACTTAAGACAATCCGACAATGACGTAAAGGGGACACTATGCCCTGAATGTGCTCCGATATGCTAACGGACGAAAGCGCTACCTTTACATAAAATGTAGTTCCCTTCCACCCAAATATAAAACCACTCAGTCTGCGACTAAGTGGTTTTGTTTGCCCATTCGATATCATTGACAAAGACGGCATCGACTTGAAGCGCTAAACAACGCTCCAGTTGGTGTTGTGTTTTAATCGTATATGGTCTGATTGGAATCCCTCGATGTTGCAAGGAGCGTACTTCTTCGTCTGTGATGCGATCGATGTGCGGATGGACCGAATCCGCTCCGACGAATCGAAGATATCCTGAAATGTCATAAAGCGGCTGTGCAAGCAGAATGGCCGCCTCGATATCCGGTCGCATCTGTTTCAATCGGTGAATGGTTTCGTGATTGAATGAGGAAAAGAGAATGCGGGACTCATGAATCCCGGCGGACTCGATCGTATCGATGATGCGAGATTCAATTCCTTCATATCGTAGGACATCCGTCTTCACCTCTAAGTTCAAAATGACCGATTCCTCATTCACAAGGTCGAACAGGTCCTCGAGCGTAGGGATGTGTTCTTCTAGACCATGACGGACTCCAGCATTGAACTGTCTGAGCTCATCATAGGTATAGAGTGAAACTTGCCCTCTTCCGTCAGTCGTCCGCTCGAGCGTCTCGTCATGGATGAGAACGAGGACACCGTCCTTTGTCATGTGAACATCCGTCTCGATTCCGTCTGCCCCGGCCTCGAGTGCGAGCTTGAATGCCGACATCGTATTCTCCGGCCGATGTGCCATCACGCCACGATGTGCAAATCGTTTCATTTGGCAACTGTCTGATATTTTTTGGTCAAATATCGAACGAGTGGTTGGACCGAAATGGCTTGACCTGTCACTTGTTGAATGAGTTCGTTCGGTGTGAGACGTTTTCCATATTGATGAACGTTCTCCTGTAGCCACGCTTTGATTGGTTCGATTTCGCCTTCTGCAATCAACGTCTCAAATTCCGGAAGGGCTGATTTCAACGTTTCCGTCAACTGAGCCGCATAAATTAACCCCAGGGCATAGCTCGGGAAGTATCCGAATGAACCGCCTGCCCAATGGACGTCTTGAAGGACTCCTTTAGCATTTGACGGAACATCGAGTCCGAGATATTCTTTATACTTTTCATTCCATGCTGCAGGAAGCTCATCGACGGACAACGTCCCTTGGATGAGTGCCTTCTCGAGCTCATAGCGGATGATGATGTGTAGACTGTATGTCAATTCGTCAGCCTCGATCCGAATAAGAGATGGTTTCGCTTCATTCACACCTCGATAGAAAGTGTCGAAGTCGATCGCAGCGTATGCAGGATGAAGCGATTGTAGTTTCGGATAGACGCGATGCAAGAACGCTTCGCTTCGTCCGATGAAGTTCTCAAAGAAGAGCGACTGGGACTCATGAATCCCCATCGACGCACCGCCGCCTAGTCCGAGTTCATCGAGCATCGGGTCGATTTGCTGCTCATACGTCGCGTGCCCCGCTTCATGCATCGTACCAAACAGTGCATTTCTGAAATCTGCTTCATCATACTTCGTCGTAATCCGGACGTCGCGGCGGTTGATGGTGATTTCGAACGGATGCACTGTCGCATCCAATCGACCACGTGATAAATCGTAAGCGACGACATTCATCCAGTCATGACAAATGGTTTCTTGAACATCCGCCAGCATCGACCAGTCCATAGAGAGTGATTCTTTTGGTAGCTGCTGAATAAGAGGAACGAGTTCGTCTCGGAGCGAGGCGAACAATTCGTCTAAGAGCTCGACCGTCATGCCCGGTTCGAAATCATAGAGCAATGCATCGTACGGATGTTTCTCATAACCGAAATATTCCGCAAATTTTTGCTGGAATCCGATAATCTTATTAAGGTATGGAGCGAACGCGTCCCAATCATCCTGATCTTTCGCTTTTTCCCACGCCGTCTCAGCTTCTGAGACGAGCGTTACGTAAGCTTGATACTCATCATGCGGAATCTTGGCATTCCGTTCGTATTGCGTCTTCGCGACTTCAAGTGAACGCGCTTCAATGTCAGATAGACCCTCTTCATCCGCCATCCGTTCCAGCAATGAAGCGAACGACTCGCTCGTCTGTCGTTTGAATGCCTCGGTCGACAAATAACCGATTGTCTCTGCCCGGAGCGGTGCCGACTGTTCAGGCATTTGTGTACGCATGTCCCAATATAAGAGAGAGATTGCTTCATCGAAGGCACGCAGTTGTTTAAAATGTTCACGCCATTCTTTTGTTACTTCCATCTGTCTTTCACCCCTATGTGTTATTCTGTTCTCTTTCTACTTTATTATAGCTGTCAACCTTTGCCTACACCAGTTTACAAATCTTCTCGCTTACTGTAGGAAAGTGGTTTTGTGGCAGGACCTTCTAAGACGTTGCCTTTTGCATCGAAACGAGAACCGTGGCATGGACAATCCCATGACCGCTCGGCATTGTTCCATTTCACTGTACAGCCGAGGTGCGTACAGGTCAGGTTGACGACATGGCATTGGTTATCCAAATCTCGATAAACGCCACTCGTCTTGCCATCAACTTGCACGACTCCACCCTCGTCTAGCTGTAGGTCTTTTACATCTTTTCGTTCAAG
The DNA here is from genome assembly GCF_018617255.1 of Exiguobacterium sp. s43. Taxonomy (GTDB): domain Bacteria; phylum Bacillota; class Bacilli; order Exiguobacteriales; family Exiguobacteriaceae; genus Exiguobacterium; species Exiguobacterium profundum. Next base: position 1,236,865 of record NZ_JACSJT010000001.1, on the reverse strand, counting down.
TAGCCGATCGACTGTCCCTTTCGCAAATTGAGTGACAGTATCTAAGTTCGTTTTAAGAAATGCACTGATATCACTAGATTTAACCGTTTGACGGAGCGGTGAGACCAGATTGACGAATCGGTTCGGACGACCTGTGAGTTGATCAGCGAGCATGGTGCCGGCAGCGATTCCGTTCGTCATCCCCCATTTCGAAAATCCAGTCGCCACAAAGAGATCTGGTTCTCTCTTGAACATTTGCCCTACGTAAGGAAGTCCATCTAAGGTGATAAGATCTTGGGACGACCACCTATGAGATGCCCGATGCGTTCCAAAATGTGCCTGTGCGTCATTCTCCAATCGATCATATCGTAGACGCGTATCTGTGACTTGCCCAGCGGTATGCCCCTCACCTCCAACTAGTAAATAGCTTTTTCCGTTTTCACTATAGGATCGAAACGAGCGATTTTGCTGTCCAACCTCTAAATACATCCCTCTGAGTGGTCGACTCTCCACTTCGCAGGCAACGATATACGATCTTTCGATTGAAAACTTCGACACGTACAACCCGCGCAGGTCATTGAATGGATAGTGGGTCGCAATCACGACTTGATTTCCCTGTACCCTTCTACCGTTAGATGTAGTGACTACTGGACGTGGTCCCTGACTCACTTCCGTCGCTCTAGAATTTTCATAAATCTTTCCTCCGAGACGAACAAAACGTTCAGCTAATTCACGTAAGTATTTCACGGGATGGAATTGAGCTTGGTCATGGATCACCAACGCCTGCTCGATCGAGAACGGGAGAGCCTTTCTCACTTCTTCCGTCGCTTCTCCTCCGTCAATCTTCAAACGACGATACGCATCCAGTTCTTTAGTAAGTTCTTCGTTCGGTTCCCTAGAGTAAAGAAACGATTGTTCATTCGCGTAATCGCAGTCAAACCCTTCTTCAATTTGTTTTTTTAGATAGATGAGCGCTTCTGAGTTGAACTCGTAATATAAACGAGCGATGGACTCATCAAAATGACGAATCAACTTTTGATAAATCGTCCCATGTTGAACGGAACATTTTGCCGTCGTATGTCCCGTCGTCCCATGTCCAATCTCTAACGCTTCTAGAAGCGTCACTTGTTTCCCTCGCTTTTGGAGTTCATAGGCGCAGACGAGTCCCGCAATCCCTGCCCCGATGACGACGACTTCGGTCGATTCCGAAACGGAAAGGGATGGGTACGGCGTCCCAGTATCATGTTGACGCCAAATGGAGTTCGTGAACGGATAACGATGCATGATGCATCCTCCTCTCTAAAAGTGACATCTTTACCCTTATACCCGAAACGCAGTTCTTTCATCGCCGATCAATCATTGACCTAGTTCTTTATTTTATTAGCGAAAAAAAAGAGCGTTTTCTATTATGTTTATAGAGTAACCAAAAAAGGAGGGACTTTTGTTGACCCGTAGAAGGAGACACCGAAGAAGAACGTACATCATGCGAAGAATGATTGCCGCGGTCGTTTTACTCGGAATCATCGCACTGATCCCGACGTTGGTCGGATTTAAACAAGATAAAGAAGCACCGACATTAGCAGAAGCGTCCACACCAAAAGCTGAACCGCTGAAGACAGGTCCGCTTTTCCCGGATATCGACATGGGTTCATGGAGTCCGAGTGAGACGAAGATGATTTCGGATGAGGAAATCTCTGTTGGTGCACTAACTTTCGTCAATGTGACCAAACAAGAGATATTAATCGATAAAAACGCCAATGATCGTGTGTTTCCAGCCAGTACGACCAAATTGATGACGGCACTGCTTGCTTATGAGAAGGCATCTGCAGCGAATGAACTCGACCAACCAATCATTACGATTCAACAGTCGACACTCGATATTCCATGGGACAGCCATATCGCGCATCTTGCCATCGGGGATACATTGACAGTTCGTCAAGCACTTTACGCCACGCTACTTGAATCCGGAAACGATGCTGCGAACAGCCTTGCGGAATACACGAGCGGGTCGACCGAGGCCTTCGTTCAATTGATGAATGATCGAGCAAAGGTTTTAGGATTGACTGGAACGCATTTCGTAAATGCGCATGGCTACTCGGATCCGAATCATTATACGACGGCGAACGACATGGCTAAAATCGCCTTCGCATTCAGTACATACCCGGAGTTGATTGAAATTGCCGGGACTTATGAATTTAAAGCCGAATTTAAAGATAAAGACGGTAACGGCAAACGTCGTTGGTGGTATCACCTCGGTTCATCGGTTAATGAACGAAGTGTCAACTACTCCAAGTTTGTGACCGCCACGAAGACGGGTTATACGGACGAATCCGGATATACCATGGTATTCATCATGAAACATAATACCGAAACTTATATCTTGGTTACGATGCAGGCGAAGTCTGGACAAACATTCCCGACTATGCGACTCGTTGAAGAAATAGCATTCAAATAAAGAAGTAAAGAGCATTCAAAGATGCTCTTTTTCTTATGATTAAAAATATGTTTTCTGAAAATTTTCCCATAAATATTACATTCATGTTACACAGGAAAGTCCTCAGCATTTCAAATATTCAGAATATTTAAACTTTTTATCTGAAAATTTTAGCCTTCATCCGTTGGTATAATGGGCTTTAGAGCCGTTTTTATGAAAAAGTGTCAGTTTGCAATCATTTCAAAGGTTCTGTAAGGTAAAGCACAAGTTCGCATTTTCAACTTTTGTTTTTAACTGTGTGATGTCTTCACACAATCGCGAACGAGTTGATTAAATAGATCTTTTAACTTAATAGGAGGTAATTCAATGCTATGGCAAGAATGGGTATCAATCGCGCTTTATCTCGTGATGATGCTTCTTATCGGATATGTTGCGTATAAACGAACGACCGATTCATCAGATTATATGTTAGGTGGCCGTAAAATGGGGCCAGGCGTTACAGCCATGTCAGCCGGAGCTTCGGATATGAGTGGTTGGATGTTAATGGGACTACCGGGTGCAATGTATGCAACTGGACTATCAGCAATTTGGTTAGCCGTTGGATTGGTCATCGGAGCTTACTTGAACTACTTGTTAGTTGCTCCACGACTTCGCGTCTTCACAGAGATGGCGAACGATTCGATTACGATTCCAGACTTCTTAGAGAATCGGTTCCGAGATCACTCGAACTGGCTACGGATCCTTTCTGCATCCGTCATCATCATCTTCTTCACGTTCTACACGTCAGCTGGACTTGTATCCGGCGGGAAGTTGTTTGAAAGCTCATTCGGATTAAATTATCAGACAGGTGTCATTGTCACAATTAGTGTCGTCATCTTATACACCCTCTTCGGTGGATTCACGGCAGTTAGTTGGACGGACTTCGCACAAGGTGTCATCATGTTCTTGGCGCTCGTGCTCGTACCATTCGTCGCTTTAACAGATATCGGTGGAGTAGACACTGCTGTCAACTCTGCAACGACAATCAATGCCGATTTGTTCGACCTCTTTAAAGGGACGACGACACTCGGGATTATCGGTCTCCTCGCTTGGGGACTTGGTTACTTCGGTCAGCCACACATCATTGTTCGCTTTATGGCAATCCGTGATGTGAAATCATTGAAAACGGCTCGTCGTATCGGGATGAGCTGGATGACAGTATCTATAATCGGTGCCGTCATGACAGGGTTCGTCGGAATCGCTTATTTCCGAGGACAAGGAAATCCACTCGGGGACCCGGAAACAGTCTTCATTCAATTCTCTGAAGTCTTGTTCCACCCGTTCATCACTGGTTTCTTATTGGCAGCCATCCTTGCTGCGGTCATGTCGACGGTATCGTCGCAATTGCTCGTCACATCATCTGCATTGACAGAAGACTTCTATCGTAAATTCTTCAACAAAGATGCAAGTGAGAAGACGATGGTCCTTGCCGGACGTGTTGGTGTCTTGCTAGTAGGAGTTGTAGCGACGCTCATGTCACTCAACCCATCAAGTACAATCCTCACACTCGTCGGATATGCATGGGCTGGATTCGGTTCTGCATTTGGACCAGCAATCCTCTTGTCACTTTACTGGAGCAAGATGACGCGTCAAGGTGCCCTCGCTGGTATCCTCGTCGGTGCCATTACCGTCATTCTCTGGATCGTCACTGGACTTTCGACAGTCCTTTATGAAATGGTACCTGGCTTCTTCTTGAGTATGTTGGCAATCGTGCTTGTCAGTAACTTTACTAGCCAGAAAGAACAAAAACGCATCAACCGTGAATTCGGTGAAATGGAAGCTGAATTGGCAGCTGCGAAGAAAGAGTAACGATTCACACAAAAACTCGGTTCCCTATAAAGGGACCGAGTTTTTTGTTTTACATCGATGCTGCGATTAACCAGACACGAATCACAAACGGTACGAGAACCAACACGAACATTGCGTTTCGCATCCACCGATTTCGGTTCCAATAGTACGCCATTAGTACGAACGGATGCAATGCGACCAATTCGTATGGATTGAACCAAAACCATGTGAGAATCAGTACGATTAAAAAGTACAATACTGATTTTTCTTTCGACGTTCGGTATTCACGCCACATATCATAGGCGCCTTTAAAGAAAACGATGAATGTTGCAATCCAGAATACGATGACAATCACATTATCAAATCCACTAAACAACTGAGTAACCACCTTTTAGGAAGGATTTTCTACATAAAAACCGCCCCAGTAAATATGACGATACGTAAACTCTTTTCCACTTTCTACAGTAATCACAATTTCATCTTCCGTCAACACGAGGACATGAACCGGTACCTCACCCTTGCGAAGCATCGGGCTAAATAATTGAAACTGTTTGTTCAACCATTTGCGCTCTGAAAAGTTTTGATAGTGATGTAGAGAAAGCATCGGATGGCTCAAGTATGCAGCTCCAACTATTGCGACAGCGATCGGTGGCGCGCCGATTTCCATCATGAACGAGAAGACAAGAACAAGTGATAGCACCCCATACGCGAACTCTACTAATTCCATGAGAGAAGCTCGGCTAGCTATCACATATTGAATCACACGAAACATGAGATACAAGATGATACTGACAATCAAGTACTCAGAGAATGGCGAATGTCGGAACGATACGTCCAAATAGAACAAGACAGGTAACAGTAGGATCCATTTCCATAGATGTAAGGCGAGGTAAAACAATGATTGATCGATGAAACGACGATTGTGTACGAGCCGTTGCATATCCATGTTTCCCACCTCCGCTTTGATGATGTGACCTTACGATACCATTCCCTATTCTTTCGAATGATAACTAGCAATTACACGTCTAACGAAGTTTTTCTTTCCTCTCGATTAACGTCGCATTCAACAGCCCACCAAGCAAGATGACAGAGGCAGCGAGATAGAACCAAATCAATAAGACGATGAACGCACCGAGTTGACCATAAAACTGCTCGTAATTTGCGAATTGTGAATAGTAACTAAACACGTTCGAGACAAGCAGAATCCCTACTGTTGCAAAAGCGGCTCCGGCCCAACTATTTTTAAATGTTCCGGACACACTTGGCAACCACTTATATACAAATACGAATACAGTGAATAGAAGACCTGTTCCGATGATCCATCTGAAGTAAAACCAAATCTGCGCATATGTCGTGACAATCTCATCGATGAACAACACGTATGAAGAGATTTCTCGAAGTGCCGTCTCAATCACAGGGACGAGCAATGAAAATGGCAACACAAACATGAGCGCCAAGGTGATGGCGATATCCTGTAAGACGCCCCTCCAAAAGGCTTTATTACGAACAGCCCGGTAGGCATCGTTCAATGCCCGCACGAGAGATTGTACGGCCATCGATGAGATCCAGAGTGCTGGTAAGATACTGAATGATGCCAATTTCAATTTGGAGTTGTCGAATACGGCTTCAATGTTCCCTTCTAATAGCTTGTAACTGGCTTCAGGCATGATGAGTGATAACGCTTGAATCACATCGCCACTCGTAAACGGTAAAAATCCAACAATACCTAATACGAATAATAAGAACGGGAACGTAGATAAAATGAAATAATAGGCTAACATGGCCGCTTGATCAAAAAAACGTTCAGTAAAAAATCGCTTGACGATTGTCAAAAATACTTGTTTCATCGATACTCTCTACTTTCTTTTTATAATATAATGCGGTATTTGAAATAATAAGTTCAAAATGAAGAGGAAGCCCCTGTTTGCCAGGGACGTCCCATTGATTGATGATCCTTCAACTAATTTCTTCTTTCTTTGTTTCCCACGCTTCAATATGTTCTTTACCAGGAAGTTCGACACCATCTTTAAAGAATTCCGGGTCTCTTCCTTCTTTCTTTTGGACCATATAGTCGTCGAGGAGTGTCTTGGCAACTTTACTCAATCGGAAAATCGCATACATGTTGACGAGTGCCATCAAGCCCATAAAGATGTCGGCAATCGACCAGACGAGTCCCGCAGATCGCACCGACCCGAACATGACCATCCCGACAACAGCAATCCGATAGATTATCAAATATCGCTTCTTCTCAGATATGAACTCGATGTTCGTCTCTCCATAATAATAATTGGCCAAAATCGAACTGAAGGCAAAAAGTAAGATGGCGACAGTCATGAGAGTCGTCGCAATCGGTCCGATTTCAACGAGAAGCGCCTCTTGGGCAAACTCAATCCCTTGGAAAGCTTCAGAGCCTTCCACTCCTGAAATGAGGACAATCATCGCCGTTGCGGTACAGATGAACAAGGTGTCGACGAATACGCTAAGCGATTGAATCAATCCTTGCTTGACCGGGTGACTCACCTCAGCGGTAGCTGCGGCGTTCGGGGCAGACCCCATACCTGCCTCGTTCGAGAAGAGACCACGTCGAATTCCTTGGAGGACGGCTGCACCGACCGCACCACCGAACAACTGTTGGAAACCGAGGACACCTTCAGAGAAGATGGCGGAGAACACCTGTGGCACGACATCAAGATTCGTAAGGACGACCCAAATGGCAAGTAAGATATAACCGCCCGCCATGATTGGTACAATGATTCCCGATAAGGTCGAGATGGAACGAATCCCACCGAAGATGACGATAGCGGTGACAACGGACAAGATGATGCCGACCCAGACCGTATCGATCTCAAATACGTTATTCACGGAGAGTGCGATTGTATTCGCCTGGACGGAGTTAAACGCAAAACCGAACGCGAACGTAATCAAAATAGCAAATACGATGCCTAACCAGCGTGCACCGAGAGCCCGCTCAATATAGTACGCCGGACCACCGCGCCACGCCTTGCCGTCATGCACTTTATACACCTGGGCGAGCGTACTTTCAACAAACGCCGAAGCTGCTCCGATCAAGGCGATGAGCCACATCCAAAATACTGCCCCGGGACCTCCTAAGGCAATGGCCGTCGATACGCCGGCGATGTTCCCCGTACCGACACGGGCAGCCGTTCCGATGGCGAACGCTTGGAAAGATGAGACCTGTCCTTTCTCATGCTTGATTCCTTTCACGAATAAGAGTTTAAACATTTCCGGTAACATTCGAAATTGAACGAACCCCATCCGAATCGTAAAATAAAGACCTCCTGCAATCAATACGAAGATGAGAAGGTACGACCATAAATAGTCATTGATTTGCATAATCAGTTCACGAATATCCAACGAAATCGCCTCCTTTTATCGGGTTTTTACCCGGTCTGAATATGACGGAAACAGTATGTTCACCGCACTTCCTTTAGAATCTCTTCACAGAGACGATGTGTCTCGAGACTGTCTTCCGCGACAACGGAGGCGTTCGGTTCCCCACGAAGTAAACGTAAGAAGTCTTCCACAAGGTCGATAAACCCTCGACGTTTCAAATTCGACTCCCATGGGTCGAGTGACCATTCCTTCACACCGTCTCGTCCATAGTCTGTAATCCGCTCCACATCACGCGTGACCCGCTTCACGGTCGGTGACATGACCTCCATCACTTCTTCGGTACAACCGTTGTCTCGGTTCATCCAACCGATTGCCTCGATTCCCCCTGCCTTGAAATGAATCATCACTTGTTTCAGCACATCCCCTTCAAATCGAGGTGTGACACGTAAACGTTCGACAGGCTGAAGATCGGTCAAATAACGGAGCGTATCGACGACATGCACGAAATCCTCAATCACAAATTCGCGGAGCGTTGCCTGTTTATACGTTCTGTTCTTTTGAATGAAGACCATATTTTTTTCTTCAATTTGTTTGAGTGCCTGCGTGGCCGTGGCAAATCGGCGATTGAAGCCTGTGACGAGATGGACGCCATTCTCTTTAGCAAGTGCGACGAGTCGCTCCGTCTCTTCAAGAGTGAACGTGATCGGTTTGTCGATGAAGACATGCTTCCCTTGCCGCAGACAATACTCGGCTTGCTCATAATGGACAGCTGTCGTCGAATGAATCATGACGGCATCGATTTCTGTCATCGGCACGGCGTGTAGGTCTGAGTACCCTCCTTTGAAACGAAAGGTCGAGATGATATCGTGTAACTTCTGTTCATCCCTTGAGACGAGATACACATCAACGTCCTTTAATCCGGCATATACAGGTAGATATGCTTTTTTGGCGACATCCCCGATGCCCACTACTAAAATATTCATTTGCTCACTCCTCCAATATTATGTAGAAAGCCCGAAGCGATTGCCTCGGGCTCACGTAATAGATACAATCTCAAAACTTGTGATCGGTTCACGAATCGCGTCAGATACAATCTGGTAAGCCGCATGTAATTCTTCTTGATTATTTAAGTCCGGCACACGGTCCATTTCTACCTCGACCGTCCGAGTGTTCTGTTCTTTCACATGTAACTGATATTCGACTGTATACTTTTCCATCATCTGTCCCCCTCTAATTATACATATGTTATGTATATCCTGTTACACGGATGATGAAACAAGTGAGTTTGTTCTAAGAAAACAGAAAAATGACCGCTCAGGTGAACGGTCATGGATTCATCATTCTGATTTCGGTTTTGCGTCACGGTCCGGACGTGGGCGACGCTTTCCGAAGTACTGGTAATATTGCGTCTCGATATTTCCGTTGTACAGCTTCCGACGCTTCGTCGCCGGGCGCCCGTATGCCTTCTCGAAGTCTTCATAACTCGTCAACATGTAGACGCTGTAACCAGGGTATTTCGCATATTGCTCTCCGATTCGCTCGTACAAGTCGATAATTTCTTCTTCTGACTGAAGTCGTTCCCCATAAGGTGGGTTTCCGATGATGACCCCGTACTCTTCTTTCGGCTTCAGTGCGGCTGCGTCACTATGGACGAACGTGATTGCATCACGAACATCAGCGAGTTCCGCATTGTCTTTTGCAAGTTTCACCATCCGCGGATCGAGGTCGATTCCATAGATTTTTAACGGTTTATCCCACTCCGCCTTCTCATTCGCTTCATTGATTGCCGCATACCAGGCTTTTTTCGGGATGCATGTCCAATCCTGTGCGAAGTATTCACGGTTGATACCCGGCGCGATATTTCGTCCAATCATCGCCGCTTCGATGGCGAGCGTCCCTGAACCTGTAAATACGTCATAAAACGGCATGTCCGGACGCCAGTTTGTCAATTGAATCATCGCCGCTGCCATCGTCTCTTTGAGTGGAGCTTGCGAATGAAGCTCACGGTAGCCTCGACGGTGAAGTGGACCGGACGTATCGATCGTGATGGTCGCCACATCTTTCAAAAGAGCGACTTCGATTGGGAATTTCGCGCCTGACTTCGGCAACCATTCTCCCTCTTTACGATAGCCGCGTTGCATCGCTTCAACGATCGCCTTCTCCGTGATTTTCTGACAGTCACGAATCGAGAACAGCTTTGATTTGACCGAGCGTCCGTCGACCGTGAACGCCGCGTCCCACGGCATGAGGTCGGTCCATGGTAACGCTACGACCCCGTCAAACAATTCTGTAAACGTTGTCGCCTTGAACTCGGCAACGACGAGTTTGACCCGGTCTGCTGTCCGCAACCACATGTTCAGACGTGGGATGTCTTCCATTTCCGCGTCGATATAAATCCGTCCGTTCTCGACTTCGCACGTGTATCCTAAATCCCTTACTTCTTTTGCCACAAGTGCCTCGATTCCCATCGCTGCCGTCGCAATCAGTTTACGTTTTGCCATCTAAATCGCCTTCCTTCTACATAAATATCTTTCAGTCATTTTGTAAGTTGTAAAAAAATCATGAAAAAAGGAGCTCAAGTATATGTGCTTGAACTCCTTGTCGTTGTCAGTTGAGACTATGTTGTCCTGTAAGCCATGTTCTGTACTCCGGTGCTCATAGCGGTCTCCCTGGCACGATGGAGTGACAATCATCTATCTGCGCACATCGGCGCCCTCCGTCCCGTTCGATTCCGGTCTGGAAGTTCCCCTACCATAGTTTGGGTTTCTCGCTCGTGGGGTTTACCTCGTTCCACTCTGAACGTTTCCGATCAGACTCCGTCACTGTGGCACTTTCAAGAAGCGGACACCATATCCGAGGACTTAGGTGTTTCTTCTGCCGTCAACTTGCGTTGCCTACACTTATCGTTTCGTGTAGCACGATCACTACAGCCATCACAGGCTGTGCGAGCATGGACTTTCCTCAAGACTTGCGTCCCGCGATTGTCCAGACTTCATAGTCACTTCAACCATTGTAGCTGAAATTTGAACGGTTGACAACTTAAATTCGAAACTTGATTTTACGTTCAGTCAGCGCTAAAATAAGGCGTGTTCATTGAATAAGGAGGGATTTTGATGCATCAGGATGCAAAAAACGGTTGGATTCAACGTCTGACTTATGTAATAGAAATCGATGACATTAAAGTGCTCCACCCGAACAACGGCGTGTTCGCCTTCTACCGAAATAATCGTCTCGTCCGAGGGTTTGAACCGTTCGACATCAAGGCACCGAACGAACTCTCGAAACGACCTTATCATTTTGACCATCATAATTTAGCACATCTCGAGGAGCGCTTCCCGGACGCCATTCCAGTGTTCGATGAAACGCATGAGACGCGTCGCGCTTGGAGCGACCGTGTCCGAGTCGGTCTTTGCGAAATCATCCGAGATGGGAAACTCAGTTTCGAGCATATTGATGACCAAGGGAACGTATTAGAAGCGAGTATCCGTTGGTGTGGAGAAGCCATCACCATCGATTAAATAGAAAAAGCCGTCTCTCCGTTAGGAGCAGGCGGCTTTTTATCTTACAAGGTCTCTGTGACCGGAGGCTCGTCTTCGATGATCGGTGGCTCAAAAGATGTCGTCACCACTTTTTCGCGAAGGTCCGTCGGTTTAAGGATGACCGTCAGCTTCTGTGTCGTATTCCCTCTTACCGGAAATGTCCCGGCGATGTGGAGCGCTTCGTACAAGACCTTCCCATTTGAATCAAGTAACGTGACCGTGCCTTTTCGCGTCGTGTGAATCGAGAACGTCCCTTCTTCCGACACCTTCACAGACACTGCCGTCTTCAACGTGTTGACATAATCAATCGTTCGGCTCGTGTATCGCTTATGTTTTCCATCCGTGACTTGACCGACGATGCGATATTGTCCGCTCGGTAACCAATCCCCGCTCGAATACATCGTGAACGACCGATTTGGTGTGAGCGTCTTGACTTTCTTGTTCCCTTGATACAGTGTGAACGAGGACTTTAAGTTCGAATGGTTCATAACACTCAACTTGACATCATTCACGTATCGACTCTTCCACACCGAAGGGGCAGAGATGTGAATAGGGCGAGCCGTTGCCTCTAGCAGTTTCATCGCATTCAATTCCGTATAAGACTTTCCGGAGGCTTTTGACATCTTCGCAATCAACTGGTCGATCTCACCAGGTGTCAAATAAGGATTGATCGATTTGACGAGCGCGAGGCTCGCCGTGACCATCGGTGCCGCCATCGAGGTCCCGTCCATAAAGATAAAGCGGTTGTTGATTCCTAGAGAGAGGATGTTCACACCTGGCGCCACGATTTTTACGCGATCGTCCATATTGCTAAAGCTCGCGAGACGATGTCTAGAATCGATTGCACCGACCGCGATTACCTCTTTCATGTTTGCAGGAAAATTAATCGTCTGTTTTCGATCATTTCCAGATGATGCGACGATAATGACCCCTTTCGCCCTTGCCCGTTTAATCGATGTGGCCAAACGACTATCATAATCATCCCCTCCAAGCGAGAGGTTGATGATGTTCGCCCCTTTCGCTACAGCCGTATCCACTGCATTGGCGACCGTCCAAGAGTCTGTTTTATCTGAATTCACCCCGTAGAACACATTATAAAAGTGATAGCGGACGTTCGGCGCGAGTCCGGCGATCCCAAAACGGTTATGTTTCCCGGCCATGATCCCAGCGGTATGTGTGCCATGAATATCCGCAGTGTATGGACCTTTCATGGAATTGACGACACGAGGAACGTTCTTCAAATCCGTATGGTTACGGTCAGCTGACGAGTCAATCAGCGCCACAACGATATCAGTTGCGCCTCTCGTCTTATTCCAGGCCAAATCCATACCGATTTGCTTCACATAATATTGGCTCGTGACTTGTGGTTCTGAGACGACGTAACCATGTTTCTTAAGGATGACCGGCTGTGCTGCATCTACTCCGACCGGCAGTAAAAGGGCAATCGCTGTCAAAAGGGCAATCTTTTTCATTCCTTCCGCTCCATTCCAAACTGATAAAGTGACTCCATTATCTCAAACTTTGGATTAGATTTCCCTTTTTTTGAATAAAAAGTTGTCGCTAAGTTTACCAATAGCTCGGCTCATCCGGGTGCAGCATATCAAACTCGACAATCCGTCCAATCGTCAAGTACGTATAGTAGCGCGCCAGTTCCACCCGGCTTGGGTCGGGACGGAATCCCTCGAGGTCCTCTCCAAGTGGAGACCCGTCAATGGTCTCAAACTGCTGGCAAAAAAAAGACTCCGTTTCAGCGTCCCAGACGATGCGATCTCCGATATATCCGCTTCCGAAGCGAATGTAATCGATGATCGACGGAACGATGACTTCTGCTGGCAAGCGTTCGCTCATCCGACCAACGAGTTCATATCGCAGACGATCTGCCTGATCGGCTTCCTCAAGGGATGCACATTTGAGTACTTCTTTATTGATTTCAATCAATACGACATAATCCCCAGATTCGATGGAGAGCTTCATTGCCTCACCTCACTTTTTCATTCCTACATCCGATTCTCTACAAGTCATTATTCGAGATAAATGGTGGGAATCCTGTCCATTCCTCATTTTTTTCCAAATCGCAGTTGAGTTCACAACATTCTAACTGTTTTTGTTATACTAATCATATGAATTAAGAGAGGAAGTGCACCATGGCCAAACGACCGCTGACCCCTCGAGAAAGTGAGTTGATTGCGACCGCGTTATTTGTTGTCGGAAGCGTTCCCTATTCAGGACATATCGATCGTCTCGAATCCCTCACCTTACGTGATATCGCTGATGACTATTTGAATGGAACTGCCACTTCCGCAGACGCGATCGACGCACTCGACCAATACATCTACGTCCGGCGTCATCGTTTTAAAAACGTGACCCCTCACAACCTTTGGACATTGGATGATCGGACTGAACAAGAAGCATTGCGTCATATTTCCAAACGACCCGAATTGAAAAAGGGTCAGACGTTGAATAAACGGAATCAACCGTTTCAAGCAGGACAAGAAATCGAGTTCAAGGTGGACAAACATGTCGACCGTGGACAATTCCGCATCTACATCGGAAAACTTCAAGGGTATACGTGTAAAGCCCAGTCAAAAGAACGTGAAAAGCTGAAGTCAGTGTCAGGATGGATCACACATATTGACCCGAAAGACCGATTGGTATTTGTCAACGTGACAGACTTCGGACGGATGCCAATCGAACCTGCAATGAAACAAGAACTTGAATCGATGAGCGCTTCGATGCTCGGTTGGTTCGCCACGGCAACAATCCCTTCTGAAGAAGAATCGCTCCTTGCCAAACGGATGATTGCCACGTTGCAGCGACGCGATCAACCGTATTGGTTCACGCTGACGACCGCGTTGAACCACCCTCGTCCAGAACATGTGAAACGCTGGGGAACAGTCGTGAATCTTCTCGTCAAAGCGAGTAACGGTGACCAAAAGGCCATCCAAACATTAGAGACACAAGAAGACAAATACTTTAAGGATGCGTTCATCCGCGCCCTCCGTGCCCTTCATCAAGAGATGACGAAGCAATAAAGCTGATACGATTCGAGGTGACTCCGCATGGGTCACCTCGTTTCGTGTCGAACCTATTTAGGAAAGGAACGACCGCTATGCGTATACTCATCGTAGAAGACGACCCCTCCATTTTACGCCTTGTGAAAGAAACGTTCGAGGATGCGGGTCATGAGGTGTTGACAGCGACCGACGGGAACACAGGCGAAGAACGTTTCACGATGCAACCAATCGATGCCGCGATTGTCGACATCATGCTCCCAGGGCTTGACGGTCGTGAATTGTGTCGACGACTCAAGGCGACTCTCGATATTCCCGTCATTTTACTAACTGCTCTCGATGAATGGGAGGATAAGCGTCAAGGATTCGTTCATGGGGCAGACGACTATGTGACCAAACCCTTCATCCCTGAGGAGTTACTCTTTCGATTGCAAGCCGTCTCGCGACGTTATCAACGTTCTGCCGCTTCACAAATTCAAGCCGGTCCTCTTCGACTCGATTTAAGAGAATACGAGGTGACGCTTGAGGGTCAGCTGTTCTATCTCCCTAAAAAAGAGTTTGAACTATTATTTCAACTCGCCTCTTTTCCGGGAAGAGTGTATCGTCGTGAGGAGTTAATTGATTTGGTATGGGGATTTGATTTCGAGGGGGATGAGCGAACAGTTGATGTTCATATCAAGCGACTTCGTAATCGGTTCGATCACCCTGCTTTGTCGATTCGAACCGTACGAGGTGTCGGATACTCGCTCGAGGTGAACGGATGAAGACACTCTACACGCGAATCATCGTCACGATGTTCTTGATTTTACTTCTATCCGGAGCCATCTCCCTGTTGATCAGCAATGTGGCTTATTACAAGTGGTGGCAACCTTCCTATAGCGAGAAGACGGAACGGGTCGCCAAAATAGCGGAGTCGTATGTCGAGAACCATACCGATTTAGACTATGATGCCTTCTATACTTTCTTAGCTGCGACCGGATATCAACTGGTCGTCGTGGATGCGACTGACGAACGTCGACGTTTTGGCGGTGCCTTTCGGGATGAGACTATCTCTGACACAGTGATTCAATCTGTTCGGAACGGGGCTCCATATCAGGGAATGCGTGACTTTCCGTTTCATCTCTTCTTGCTCGGATTGTTCGATAACGAACTGACGAACACATATGGATTTACACTTGAAAACGGGGACGTCATCTTTATTCGTCCGGATTTGAGTGCCCAAATCCGCGAGTTACATCTGTTCGTCGGTCTATTTTTCGCACTCGTCACCCTCTTGGCATTTGGCTTGATTGCCATCTCGACAAGGTCCCTGGTCCGCCCGTTACAGACGCTCACGAATGCGACCACATCCGTCGCCATGCGTAAAGCTCCGGAACATCTCCCCGTCGAGCGTCAAGATGAAATCGGAACGTTGGCACGACAATTTCAAAACATGTCAAATGAGATCGATCGTACCGAAGCGAGACAGCGACGATTCGTTTCGAATGTCTCCCATGAATTTCAATCTCCTTTGACCTCCCTAGGTGGCTATGCAGAAAAATTAGCTGACGGTACGGAAGGTGAATCAAGAGAATATGCGCGTGTCATCGAACAGGAGACGAAGCGTCTATCCCAATTGACGAAACAACTGCTGCTTTTATCACGATTGGATGAAAATCCCCCGATTCTCGAGACGAACGTGAATGTGCTTCAATCGGTATCCGAAGTCATTCAAACGAACGCTTTCATTCTTGATCAAAAAGGGATCGCCGTCGTTACCGACATCCCACAAGACGTAGTCTTGAAGAGTGACCCGGTTCTACTCGCACAAGTTTGGAACAATGTATTGATGAACGCCGTTCATGCTTCCCATGATGGAGGCACAATTCACATCACCTGTACCGTCGACCCAGGTATCGTCATCTCGGTTACGGATGAAGGGGTTGGGATGGACGACGAGACAAAAGAGCACCTGTTCGACCGCTTCTATCGCGGGGACACGGCTCGAACGACTCAAGGGACAGGTCTCGGTCTTGCCATCACCTCAGATATCATCGACCTACATGGCGGAAACATCACAGTCGAGTCAAACCTCGGAACCGGCACCACGGTTCATTTACATTTTTGATGTCGTTCATATTCTGTTCATATTGATTACGTACACTTCCTTCATCAGCACTTGAAGGAGGTTTTTTTATGCAGTTAGGTTGGAAAGAGATGTGGAGACAGAAAAGAAAGTTTTCCATGTTGTTCGTGATCACATTATTGATTGTCATGTTGACGACACTCATCACAGGGCTAGCAGACGGTCTCGCATATGATAACGGTTCTGCCTTGCACGAATTGAATGCTACGACGTATCAACTTGATCCGGACTCAGAAGGTCAATTGACACGATCGTTTATAGACGTCACAGCGGATACTTCAAACGAAACGATGAGCGTCCGACAGCTCACGGTCACGATTGATGGAAAAAAAGAAGAGGTCACGCTATTCGCCCTTCCAAGTGGAAGTAATATTGGCCCAGGTACTTATCTAGAAACAGGTGAAGTCTTGTTTGACCCAAGTCTTTCAGTTCAGCTTGGAACAGGTGACACGTTGACCGACTTTGCGTCCGAATATCGTTTTACGATCGCCGGTGAGGCGCCTGGACGCTACAGTCATGGACCGGTGATTTACACGACGAACGAGACGTGGTTCGATTATTTGGATTACTCCGAACAACGTCCATATGTATCGGCTGAGATTGGAACGGAATCCACGATGTCCAATCCGCTCGTCATGAGTCAACAAGATTTGATTGAGTCGGTTCCTGGATATAGTGCCGAGCAAAGCACATTCACGATGATGCGTGCTTTTCTACTCGTGATCGGAACGTTTATTTTGACCGCATTCTTTTATTTGTTCACGCTTCAAAAGTTACCTGAACTCGGAATTCTGAAGGCAATCGGTCTCTCTCCTCGAATCATCGGACGGGCACTGCTCTTTCAGGTCATCGTCATAGTATCTGCCGCAGTCGCCACATCGATCGGGTTCATGTACGTCGTCGATGCGTTGATTCCATCATCGTTACCGTTTCTCGTCGACTTCGGTCATGTCGCGCTATTCGGATCCATGTTCATTTTCTTATCTGTTCTTGGCGCGTTGTTACCGTTATGGAAACTACGTCAAGTCGACGCAATTGAAATCATAGGAGGAAAAGCATCATGAGGTTAAGCCATGTATCACATCAGTTTGACGGTCAGCTCGTATTGAATGACATCGAGTTACATGTATCGCCAGGGGAATGCGTTGCCATCGTCGGTCCGAGTGGTAGCGGGAAGAGTACATTGTTATACATCCTCGGTCTATTGCGAAAACCAGATCAAGGAGCATTTTTGATGAACGAACGGGACGTATTCGAATTAGATGAGGAACAACGTCGTCTGTTACGTCTACATGAAGTCGGGTTCGTGTTTCAGCAGGCCCACCTGATTCCCTACTTGACGGTGCTCGAGCAACTTGAGCTGATTCAGGAGAAGAGACAGATGGATGCGAAACAACTATTGACCGACCTCGGCTTAGGACACCGCCTGCATCATCTCCCGTCGACATTGTCGGGAGGTGAAAAGCAACGTGTCGCCGTCGCACGTGCCTTGATCAACTCCCCGCAACTCATTTTGGCAGATGAACCGACGGCGAGTCTTGATTATGAGAATGGACGCCGTGTGATGGAGTTATTGGCCAAACAAGCACATGAAGAAGGGAGACGTGTCGTCGTCATCACACATGATGAACGCATGCTCGATGTGTGTGATCGCGTCCTTCGTGTGATTGACGGTACCTTGACCGAGCTCAACAAGGAAGAAGGGCATCACGACCAATTTGATGCAATTGATGAGTGAGCCATCCTCCAAGGCGAATGGCAACAAGGATTGATCCGTTCTCTGAAATGGTCGCCTCTTCGATACTCATCAATCGTTCGATGATATGATTCGATTCGAGTCGAATCCCCGAAAGACAGGAGAGTGCGCGAACGATTTCCTCTGGTCGACATTCGACTAGACGCGCAATCTCTTGTACCTCGGTGAGGAGGCTTGTTTGGTTATATAGAAAATAACGGTCGAGAATAACATCAAATACGAGTCCGATGATTCGTTCATCTCCTTCAATCGTCCACGAGAACGTTACTCCCCGTTCAAGCATCCCCTTTCTGTCGCTCAACACCATTTGTATCATTCGATAGATCTCTGACCTCTCCATATAGATATCCCCACCCTCCTGCTGTTGTCACTCCATCGTATCGTTCAAAATCATGTCTTTCCATGTGCCTTGATTCCTGATATTCACACGATTATGTTCTGTATGCCCTCTCCTTATGTAAGAAAACAGGACCGTATCGATTCGTTTCGGGTACAATAACGTTGAAAGGAGTCGGTATTAATGCAACGAAAATGGAAAATTGGATTGGCATCACTTTTCACAGGCTACTACGCGGTCAGCTACTATGCCTTCAAACGAATGACGCGGGGCAAACGAAAGACTCCGGAGATGTTACTCGCTCCATATACGGACGAAGATCGCAACTTTTATCATGACGTACCGTTCGAGCATGTCTCGATTCAATCTCGTGATGAGTACCGCCTCTACGGGCGTATCTATCGGAATGAGGGGTCAACAAAATGGATTGTGTTCGTACATGGATATACCGCATCACATAGTTTCATGGCCCCTCACCTCGCCATGTTCCATCGTCTCGGCTTTAACCTGCTTGCCGTCGATTTACGTTCACACGGGGAGTCCGAAGGAATTTATGCCTCATATGGTTTCCATGAAAAAGTCGATATGATCGACTGGGTGGACTGGTTGAAGACAGAGGAAACAGTCGATCAAGTCGGGCTTCACGGCGTCTCGATGGGAGCGGCCACCGTCTTGCAGACGACTCCGCTCACGAACGTCGACTTCGTCATCGCAGAATGTCCGTTTGACGATATGAAACAATTGATGCGTTATCAATTGAAAGAGTTACACCATATCCCAGCCGAGCTCATTTTACCGGGAATCGACTATTTCCTTTGGTCTCGTGCCGGGTTCACGATGAGACAAGTCCAACCGAAAAAGGCCGTCACGGAAACGACGACCCCAATCCTATTCGTACATGGTTCAAAAGATGATTTCGTCCCGACGTGGATGTCGGTCGAAATGAATGCATTGAACCGGAAGAACGACTTGGTATTGATCGATGGCGCAGAACATACCGATTGCATGATCAAGGACGCTCCTGCGTATGAGGAGGCGGTCACTCGCTTTTTGCATCGACATGGATTGGACCGGCAATCAAATCAAGTAGCACATGTAACACCATGACCGGCCAAAGGACACCCATCCCTAAATATAGGATACCTAGTCCGAATCCAACGATCCCTGTCGTGAAGACTCCCTTTATCCCTTGATAGGCATGGGCCACACCGAAAAGGGCGCCCCCGATTAAGGCGAGAGTCAAATCCGGGACCTCTATATAGAGGGAGATCGTGTATAGCAGGACTCCTCTGAAAATGAATTCCTCGGTCACGCCTGCAGTGACCGAGACGGCACCCCACGCTTGTTCCTCAGGTTTTGTCCGAGGGAGGAGCAGCTTCTCTAAATCGAGCTCATAGTAAGGGCGTAACACATTTCGGAGACGTGCTGAAGTTTTTACCAACAGATAAAAGACGAGCGCCACGGTGACCAGGATGCATGACAAGTAAAAGACTTGCCATGCCTGTTCGTTCCCCGCTTCTGGTCCGAACCTCAATCCGACTTCTGATGGCGGTACTTGAAATAAAAAGATGAGGGCAACAATTAACAAGGTCAGCCCCCATGCCGATTTCACGGTTTGTTCATATACCCATGCCCGTCCTCTCGTTTCAATCAAGGGACGAATCAATTTGGCATTGAAGATTTGAACGATCAGCATGTAGCCGATAATGGCTGTAAAAATCAAACGTTCAAGCATCCATATCCACTCCTGTCCTTCCTCTTAGCTATATGCTACACTATTCGAGTATTGTCTAAAAGCTAGGAGGCGGTATCTTGAAACGTATGATGCTGCGACTGACCGGTTTCATTATTGTGCTCGTGCTTTTGCTCGGGGCAGTCGGCTGGCTCGGTCAACATGATAAAGTGAACAATGGATTGTATCGAACCTATTATGGAGAGAACGGTGTTCCGAACACACATCTGGCCGTCTATCAAGACGCTGCTGAAACATATGACGTGGACTGGCGCCTACTGGCTGCCGTTCACCGTGTAGAGACCATCTTCTCACACAGTTCGTCGATGCGTTCGTCTGTCGGCGCGATCGGACCTTTTCAATTCATGCCCCGTACTTGGCTCGGTTGGGAATATGATACCGATGACCAAAAAGGCGATGTCCCAGAAGACGAAGTGGATTTGACGGACCTTGCCTTGATTGAACAGTATGGCGGACTCGGTCGCGACGGGAACGGCGATGGAAAAGCTGACCCACATAGTCTAGTTGATTCTGCGCACACGGCGGCGTATTATTTAAGTGAACACGGTGGAAAAAAGACAGATTCAGTCACATCCGTCCGAAACGCTATCTTCGAATACAATCGAAGTGAGCAATATGTCAATGATGTCATGACGTACTTCGAGAACTATGAATCAAGCGTGACGTTCATGCCTGATGAGCGTGATACGCTTAGTCAACGAGTTGCTTATTACACGATTCGATATGTCGAGTGGTTTAAATCGCTCGGCTGATGCTTACATGAAAAAGTGAGGAATGGAAATGAACACGCATGTAGAAGAAGTAACCATCCGCGTCAAATCAATCTTCAATGAAGATAAAACGAAACGCTATATGCGAACGTATGAGTTCACCGATGTGGAGGATGGCGTCATCTGCGCCGTCATTATTTACTCGCCGCGGATGAGCGATGCCTTTTTGTCTGGCACGACGACACAGCGTGCTTATATGTTGATGCAAAATCATTTGTCACAACCGATTCGAGAAATGCGGGTCATCAGTCTCGTCCCGACACTCGCCATCAATGACAACCTTCCATACGTGGAGTCTCAACTCGATGAGACGAACTACCATTACGTCGAAGAGACGTTACAAGAGGTAGAAGCAAGCGGCGGGATGATCATCGTCGGTTGGGGGTCTCCAGGTCGCTTGATGCACCACGCGACATCTTACAAATCGCTCTTTGCGGATTATGAAGCGAACATGTATTGCATCGGTACGACAGCAAAAGGCGAGCCACAACAGATTCGAATGGCAAACGAGAATACCGTTCTCGAGGCGTTCAACAACGAATCGGTCAAACCGAAGTTTCGTATCGTGAAAGAAACGAAAAAAGACGACTCTCCGTGAGTCGTCTTTTCATATGCCAATCCAAATGGAAAGACCGAACAGTATGAAGAATATACCGGACCACATGTAATCGGACGGTTTGATGTCAATCCGCTCATAGACGGTCCGTTTTCCACTTGTGAAACCTCTCGCCTCCATGGAGAAGGCGACACGTTCAGCACGTCGGATTGAACCTGCCATCAGTGGAAGAAGTAGTTTCGGGACATGCCGAATCCGCTCCCATTTCGTATCAAGAGGTACGCCGCGAAGACGATGCGCGTATTGTAGCTGATGCATCTCCCGTTGCATTAACGGAAGGAAGCGGAATCCGACGAGCGCACTATAGGCAATCGTCGGAGAAAGCCTTGCCTGTTGCATCAAACTCATGACGAAACGTTTCGAATCGGTCGTCAACATAAAGAGGAGCGACAGTACGGTGAATGCCAACACACGTAGACTAAGAGACATGGCGATACGTGCCTCTTCTTTTGAAATGTCTTGACCGAGAAGGGTTACCCACGTCTCTCCCCCAAGCTCCTTCCCAAACACGAGCGTCGTCCAAAACGTCCCGAGTGCCGTGACGAGAAAAGGAATCAAAAACAGGCTCCACTTCTTCCATGAAACGTCCGTCGCCAGTAATTGAATCGTCAACGTACCGACAATGATGACGAGCGGGGTCCACGGGTTATAAAACAAGGCCAGCCCGAACATGATGATCGTCATCGTCCCAAACTTGATCGTCGGATTCATATCATGGAGTGACATCGTTGCCGTCCTCCCGCTAGTCGATAATGACGAAGTCTCTCCGTGTCCCCCCAAAGCTCATCCCCGAATGGTCCTGAGAGTTCCCCATCCTTCATCAAATAGAACGTATGGGCGATATTGGCGAACGATAAGTCATGGGTCACGAACAAGATCGTCTGTCCCTTTGCCGCATGTCGCTTCATCAAAATCTCTAGTGCATGGAGTGACGGCTCATCCTGACCTGCCGTCGGTTCATCGAAGGCAAGCAACTGTTTGTTTGAGAGTAACTGAATCCCGACGGCGAGTCGTCGCTTCTGTCCATGACTGAGTGACAATGGATGGAGGACTCGTTTGTCCTCGAGGGTTAGCTCATCCAATACGACATCAATCGATTCCTCATGACCAAACTGTAGCTCTTGCTCGACCGAGTTCATGAAAAATAAGTGTTCCGGAGATTGAGGGACGAGTCCCACCCGGCGGTCACACTCCGTCAAACTTCGTAAAAACGTCGACTTTCCACTCCCATTTGGTCCCAATATGGCAATCACTTCCCCGATCCGAGCTTTTAGGGTCACCCCTTTTAATCGAAATGAGTCACGCACCACCTCGTCTACCACGTAATGCTCGATTGCTTGTCGTGGCTCAGGCGACGGTTTGAATGAAAAATCATCGACCGGCTGAAACGGTTCGTTCCGTACAATCCGTCCTTGGTCGAGTTCGATGTGCCAATCAAAAAAGTCTCCCCACAAGTGTGCGCGATGTTCGACAACGATGACGTTCACGTTGTCTAAGTGATCGAGCCAGTCGACGAATCGATTCGCGGTCACTGGGTCAAGGTGCGTCAACGGCTCATCGAGAAGCAACCATCCCGGTCGTCCAACCATGGCGCAGGCGACGGCAATCCGTTGTTTCTCCCCGCCTGACAAGGAATCGATGAGACGATTTCGGTAATCGGTCAGTTGGAGTGACTCGAGAATCTCCGTCACACGCTGATCGATTACCTCGACCGGTGTCTGCAAATTTTCGAGTGTGAAGATGAGTTCCTCTTCCACCCGTTCCATCACGAACTGCGTGTCCGGGTCTTGAAATACGGTCCCGACCTGCTGATTGATTTCGCCTGGTGCGTATTCGTCGTAAATCCGTCCAAACAGTTCGAGTCTGCCTTCTAGGACTCCATCACAATTCTCTGGATAGAGACGGTTGAACAGCGCGAGTAGGGTCGACTTCCCGCTTCCGCTCGTTCCTGTCAAAATCGTGCGTCCAGGTCGTATGGAAAGTGACACATCTTTTATGATGGTGTCCTGACTTTCGGGGAACCGGAATGAAAGCGATTCTGTCTCAACCATGGACGTTCCCACTCCGAGCGATCGCATAGCCACGAAGTGACCCCGTCTTGAGCAACAGGTCACTGAGCAACTTCCCACCGATTCCTGCGATGACCATGCCGCTGACCGCGCGCAGCCCGAACATCGTCGCCACATATCCTGGTTCAAGCATCGCAAATCCGCTCATGAAGTAGGTATACACGAAACTCGTGACGGCCGAGCCAAATCCAGCTAGCATGAGAACCCATAGCTCATATCGACGATAGCCTGTCATCGCAAAGACAGCTTCAGCCCCAAGACCTTGGACGATGCCGACCAAGATGATGCGTGGTCCGATCGCATTTCCAATCAACATCTCAATCGTCGCTGCCATCACTTCGGAGATAAAGGCAGCACCCGGCTTCCGGATGATGTACGCCGAGATGATCGACACGATGAACCAGATACCGAAAATCCATTCATAGGCGATCGGCCCGATCAATCCCGCCCATAAGTTCCCGATATGGACGAACAGTAAGTAGACGACGGCAAAGACGACAGACAATACGGAGACGAGAACGACCTCTTTCAATTTCCACGATTTAAGCATGTCGTCCTCCATGTGACGGACTGTTCACACTGAACGTCACCGTCATGACGACGTGTCGATTCTTCTCGCGCGTCCGATTGAACGCCGCCTCATAATACGAGAACACATCATCCAAATTCCCATGAATGCCTGACGCGTAGTGCATGGAGTCATTATAGACACCGGCCTGTTTCGCTTGTTCAATTTCATCATAGATGAGATCCATGTAGTTCTCTGCACCCATCGGATAGAGCGCGAATTGTGAAGAGACATACTGTTCTCTTGAGGACCCGTTCAGTTGTTGTGGTGGGGCATCGAGTGCTTCATCCCCTGCCGAATCTCCCGGACATCCGACGGAGAAGGTTCCGCTCATCGAGACATGGCGTCCTTCTTCCGAAGCCAGGCTCAACACGGTCCGTGCGACGTCGAACACGTGCTCGGCACGACCACGGATCACGGTCGATACGTCGTCCGTATGTCGCCAGACACCCGTCATATTTGTTCCTTTCAATGCCCCTTTGATCGTCCCGATAAAGTCATCTGTCATCGGGCTAAGCGTGAAGCGAAATCCGACAATCGGACTCGTGCCACATAATTCATTCATCTTGTTTCCCCCTCTATATGTGTTTGCACAAAAAAAGCCGCATTCATGAGAATGCAGCAACAAAATCTATACAAACTTGCATAGAGAAAGTGCCGCACTTCCTCACGCCAGTATTACCTGGATCGAGTTATAAGGGATCGGAGCCATGCTCACATCTCAGCCGAAGCACCCCTAGTGCAGTCATTGATATGCGGTTACTTATGCAGTCACAGTATAGCGATGTTTCGTCAGTTTGTAAACGGTCAATCTGAATAGGTGACGAGTTGGCCATTACCAGGGAGTGGGTCATGGAACGAATCCCATGCCGCTACCATCTCCTTATCCGTCAACAAGCAGGCGTCAAGTGATTGTTCGACCGTCTCCCGGTCCATCCGTTGACCGATAAGGACCAATTCGTTCTGTCGGTCTCCGTACGGCTCGATGTAATCTTCACGCAGTTCAGGTTCTGAGGCGAACATGGCCTCTCGTTCACTCTCCGGAAGGGTCGCTAACCAACGACCGGCATGTTCGAGCGTCGATGCGTATCCGGCCTGGGAGAAGAGACAGGCAAGGTCGTTCCGTGACGCGATCCACAAGAAGCCTTTGGCACGGACTATTTCTTCAGGATAGTGCTCCATCCAATTCATCAAGCGCTCAGGGTGGAACGGTCGACGACGACGGTAGACGAACGAGCTGATGCCATACTCCTCCGTTTCCGGCGTATGTTCTTCTGCCTCAAGTTCTTGAATCCATCCCGCCGCACGCATCGCCTGATCGAAATCGAACAACTGGACGTCGAGTAGATCGTCTAACGCTACGTCGGAGTATGTTGAAGTCAATAATCGGGCGCTCGGGTTAAGTGTCTTAAGTAGCCCCTTCATCTCCTGCAGTTCCGCTTCAGACACCCGGTCTGCCTTATTCAACACGATGATATCCGCAAATTCGACTTGGTCGACGAGTAGGTCGACGACTTCACGGACATCTCCTGTATCGACGGCTTGTTGACGTTCCATGAGCGATTCACCAGAATTGAAATCTTTGAAGAAGCGGTACGCATCGACGACAGTGACCATCGCATCGATATAGACACGGCTCGTCAAATCGATTCCGAGCGCATCATCGGCATACGTGAACGTCTGCGCAACGGGAATCGGCTCTGAAATCCCAGAAGACTCGATGATGATGCCATCGAGGTCACGATCCTTTGTCAACTCATAGACCGCTGTCAGCAAATCCTCACGTAGGGTACAACAGATGCACCCGTTCGAGAGTTCGACTAATTTTTCATCGGTACGGGAGAAACCACCCTGTTCAATCAATTTCTCATCAATGTTTAACTCGCTCATATCGTTCACGATGACCGCATATTTTTTATCTTCCCGGTTATGTAAGATGTGGTTGAGCAGTGTCGTCTTTCCGCTACCAAGATAACCTGAGAGTACTGTAATTGGAATTCGTTTCATATTGATGAACCTCCATTAAATCGTAATCATTACTTTTTATATATTGAAACGACTGATTCGATTTGTCAACAAAAAAACACGCCACACGGACGTGTTTTGAAAAACATGCTTTTATTCTTCCAACGCTTTTCGTTCTGCTTCCGAGCGGGGATAGGCGTTCGCTTGCCACTCCGCCCGATAGATGGAGTCGAGTTGCGTCAACCCGACCTCATCCTCGTCCTTGTCAGAATCGACACTCGGCACCTCGTCCCATTTTGGGTCGAGATAAGAATGATCTTCTTCCCGCGCTCGATTTTCTTGCAACTTTTGAATTCCCATCTTGACCGCTGCCGCAACTGCCAACCCAATACCCGCTCGAACTAACAGTCGTTTCACCATTGCATGTCCTCCTCAACGCCCAAAGCGATAAAGCGGCATCCCTTTCACCTCTGTATCGATGATAAATACCGATCCAGCATCCGGATATTCGGCTAACGCTTCCTCATCCATCCCCTCACGAGCCGTCGTGATGGCCAATCGATTGAGCCCATCCCCGATGAAGGCGCAGGATGTGACATTCGGTGCAGGAACGTGAACTTCTAACAGCTTTTCACCGGTTGATGGATTCCAGCGAGATACTTTGCTTCCGGCGTAATGCGCAATCCATAAACATCCTTCCGTATCTGATGTCATACCATCCGGGAAGCCATCCTCGTCCGCAAAATCGATGACGACCTTTCCATTTGATAACGTACCCGCCTTCAAATCGAAATCATATTGGCGAATCGTTTCAGTCGGTGTATCGATATGATAAAAAACGGAATGGTCAGGAGACCACGTCAACCCGTTCGAAAGTGTGAGCTCATCCATGAGTGTCGTCGTCGTACCATCCCGATCGACACGATACAATGTCGCTTGATTCTCTTTGTCTTCGAGATGAAGTGTTCCGGCGAAGATTCGACCGTATGGATCGGCTTTTCCGTCATTGAACCGCAATTGACCGTCCGGATCATCCAACTCGACAATCTTCTTCAAGTCCCGATTGATCTCATCCCACTCATAAATGCCGTCCTTCAAACCAAGGACAACGCCATCCGTCACTTTCGGAATGACGAAACCGACTTGTTTCCCGACTTCAAACGACGAGATTTCATCCTCACGTTCGTCATACCACCACAATGTATGGCCTTCGATATCTACCCAATAAAACCGCTTCAGCTCGGCATCCCAACACGGACCTTCACCAAGCGTATTTCGTACACGAATCCACAACGACGCATCTACTTTCTCCATCACTTAGCCTCCACTCTATCCATTAGTTCAGAAATCTATTCCCCTCTCGCATTGGGACTATGCATGAATCCAGAAAATCGTGACGGATTTTGATTGTCGTCCGTTCAGTTTGCTATAGTGAAAGAAACGTAGCGAGGGAGTGAATGGCTTGTCGAAATGGGATGAACGATTTAGTTCGGAAGAGTATGTGTATGGGACAGAGCCAAACGAATTTTTACGCGAATGGGTCACGTCTCATCAACCTGAAAGAAAACGTGTATTGGCCATCGCGGAGGGCGAAGGTCGAAACGCGGTGTGGCTCGCCACGCTCGGCTTTGAAGTCGAGATATGGGACGTTTCTATAGCAGGGATCGACAAAGCGAAACGCTTGGCGACGTCACGAAACGTGTCCATTCAGACGAAACAGATCGACTTGAATGAAGCCGATTGGCCAAACAAGGCGTATGACATGGTCATCTGTATCTTTGGCCACTTTCCTCCACACGTCAGAGAAAAGGTGTTTACGGGTATCCAACAAACGCTTCGACCTGGTGGTTTGTTCCTGAGTGAAGTCTACTCTACACATCAACTCGCTTACGGGACAGGTGGACCAAACGACGCCTCACTTCTTTACACCGAAGAGATGTTCCACCAACTAGAGGACGATTTCGTACCGCTCGTCTTACATGAGACGGTCGTCTGGCGAGAAGAAGGCACGCTCCATCACGGCGAATCCGCTGTG
The DNA here is from genome assembly GCF_018617255.1 of Exiguobacterium sp. s43. Taxonomy (GTDB): domain Bacteria; phylum Bacillota; class Bacilli; order Exiguobacteriales; family Exiguobacteriaceae; genus Exiguobacterium; species Exiguobacterium profundum. The sequence goes on along the minus strand of NZ_JACSJT010000001.1, from coordinate 1,208,727 downwards.
ATTCAATATGTCGGGCAAAAACGGTAAACGAATGGCCTCCCCGAGATTCGGAGAGGCCATTTTCACTTCGCGCCTTCGACGTTCATATGCTTACTGCGGAGTTGTCCACATGCCGCATCGATGTCTGTCCCGTGCTCGAGACGGACACCAGTGTTGACGCCACGCTTTTTCAAGATGTCGTAGAACGCCATGATGTCCTCAGGCGTGCTTCGCTCATATTGGATGTGCTCGTTGACCGGGTTATATGGAATCAAGTTGACGTACGACTTGTCTTTGATGTCTTCGATCAAGTTGGCGAGTTCTTCCGCATGTTCCGGCAAATCGTTCACTTTCGAGAGCAGGATATATTCGAATGTGATTCGTTTATTCGTCTTCTCGACGTAATAGCGAATCGACGGCATGAGTTTATCAAGCGGGAACGCCCGGTTGATTTTCATGATGCGTGTACGTAATTCATCGTTTGGCGCATGTAGAGAGAGCGCCAAGTTGATGCGTAAGTCGAGGTCTGCGAACTTGTAGATCTTATCCGCGAGACCACTCGTCGACACGTTGATTTTACGCGGAGCGATCGCAAGTCCACGCTCATCTTTGACGACACGCAAGAAGTCGACCAAGTTGTCGAAGTTATCGAACGGTTCACCGATTCCCATGACGACGATATGGCTGACGCAGTCCCCTTCACCCTCTTCATCGAGGAAGTGTTGGACGGTCATGATCTGCTCGACGACCTCACCCGCCGTCAAGTCACGCGTCTTTTTCAACAAGCCGCTCGCACAGAAGCTACAGCCGATGTTACAACCGACCTGAGTCGTCACACAGACCGAACGTCCGTATTTGTGACGCATGAGTACCGTCTCGATGTAGTGCCCGTCATGTAATTTAAGTAAGAATTTGACCGTCCCGTCGCCAGCTTCTTGTTTGACGAACAGTTCTTGTGTCGAGATGACATATTTTTCTGTTAAGTAATCGCGCACCTCGTCACGTACATTGAGGTCGTCCATCGATTTGACCCGATCGATGTAGAGCGAGTCCCAAACTTGACGTGCGTGGAAGGCACCGTATCCCGCTTCCGTACACTCGTTCGTGAGTTGATCGAACGTCAACCCGTATATAGATGATTTCATTGTAATCTGTCCTTTCTCTAATCCGCATACGTACCATTGTAGCGGACGTAAGAGACGGGTGCAACTTACGAATAATCAGGAGGCGTCGGTCGTGTGATGAATTGTTCGAACGCATAGGCGACTCGAATCAAATCACGTTCCGCGTAGCTCGTCCCCGTGAACGAGAGACCGAATGGGGCACCGCTCTCTTTTCGTTTATAGGGTATTGTAATCGTCGGATGCCCTGCTTTCGCAGCCATGTCATAGTTGATGTCATGTGGCAGGACGAGTGCATCCAGTTTATGCGACGCAAGCAATGTGTCAATCCCTTCCGTTTTTGCGAGTCGGACGTCCTCGATGCGACGATCGAGATAGCTCGCTTCAGTCAGTTTTCCAGATTTAGCGTTCGCTTCTTCAAAGAAGGTCTGGCCGTGCGGAATCGATTCGGGATGTTCGGCATTCCACTCGATCAGGTCGGATAGCGTCTGAAACGGCACGGTCGTGTTGGCGAGATACGCCTCGACCCCGAGCTTGAACTCATCGAACAGGATATCCGCCTGTTCGAGCGTCGCATGCTTCGGCAGCGTGACCTCGACGAGTTCGATTTCAGCTTGCCGAAGCAATCGGAGCGCCTGTTCATACAACCCGACTTCTTCGTCTGAAATATTTGGCTTGATAAATCCGACACGCATCCCGACCGCTTGACGGACATCGAGACATGTCACATAAGGCGGTCCGACTGGAGTTTCCCACGTCGCAGGATCAGCCGAATCTTCACCGCACATTGTCTGTAAGGCGATGACCGCATCACGAAGCGTACGCGCCATCGGTCCCGCCGTATCTTGAGAACGTGAAATCGGGATGATTCCGGAGCGACTGATCAATCCGACGGTCGGCTTGATCCCGACGATGCTGTTATGGACACTCGGATGGACGATTGAACCGCTCGTCTCAGATCCGACTGCGAGAAGCGTAAGGTTTGCCGCGACCGCTGAAGCCGACCCTGAGCTTGATCCCCCGACGTCCAACCCGTCGCCGTATGGGTTCATCGTCTGTCCACCGACGGCACTCCAGCCGTTCGGCATATTTTCCGTTAAAAAGTTCGCCCACTCGGACAGGTTCGCTTTGCCAAGGATGATGGCCCCGTCAGCCCGCAAGCGTTTGACGAGCTCGGCATCTCGACCGGCGAAATGATGTCGCATCGCGGCAGCACCTGCAGTCGTTCGCATCAGACCGTTCGTCTCGATATTGTCTTTGATTAAGACGGGAATACCAAGTAGCGGTTTGCGTACCCCTTTTCGGTAGGCCCGGTCTGCCGCCTCTGCCTCGAACAGGGCGTCCGGATTGACTTGGATGACGGCATGAAGCCGTTCATTATACGTCGCAATCCGTCCTAAATAATAGGCGGCCACGTCTCTCGCCGTGAATTGTCCCTCTTTATACCCACGATGTGCACCTTCAATCGTCAGTTCATGTAATTGGATTTGTTCCATCATGCATTCCTCCTTTATCTCTCCTCCTTTATTCGTGCTCTATGCCTGATTTCCTTTTCGTATCGCCAAGTCGATGTGTTCTTGTTACACTTAAGAAAAAACAGGAGGTCCCAATGACACGCTCCTATGTCTTTGTGTTGCTTGCCGTATTCGGTCTATTTTTCTTACAGCTATACGGTGAAAATGTGCCATATGGTCCACTCATTTCCATCGGGTTGATCGGGTTCATCATCGTCTTGACGGTTTTTCAGTTGAAACGAAAACCGAATCATTGACGAATGTATTTTGAGGGTGGTATGATGCTCTCACCAACTACATATCGATATCAAGAGTGAACGAGAGATCTGGCTCCGCGACTTCACAGCAACCTGCCTTAGGCAAGGTGCTACGACCAGCAAGGGAAACCTTGGACGATATGACGAAAGCGCTCATGTCATCCGACATGAGCGCTTTTTTGTTGAATGACGATTTGGAGGGAACGAAAGTATGGAAAAAGCAACATTCGCAGGCGGCTGTTTTTGGTGCATGGTGACACCATTTGAGGAATTACCAGGGATTGAGGGTATCGTGTCCGGTTATATGGGCGGACAGGTCGATAATCCGACATATGAACAAGTGAAAACCGGGACGACAGGACACCTCGAGGTCGTTCAAATCACATATGATCCAGCATTATTCTCGTATGAACGTCTTCTTGAGCTGTATTGGATTCAGACAGACCCGACGGACGATGGTGGTCAATTCCAAGACCGGGGACCTCAGTATGCCCCAGCCATCTTCTATCACACGGAAGAACAACGAGTCGCGGCTGAGGCGAGTCGCGATGTGTTGGCAGCAAGTGGTCGTTTCACGGCTCCGATCGTCACGAAAATCATTCCGGCGACGACGTTCTTCGCTGCAGAAGACTACCATCAGGATTATCATAAAAAGAATCCGAAGCATTATAAGGAAGACCGGGCCATCTCGGGACGCGACGAGTTCATCGAGGAAAACTGGACGGAAACCGTATAACGGTCATCAGACGCGAATGTTAGCATTCGCGTCTTTTATAAGACCAATAATCGGGAAAAGACTATAAATGGTTCATACATCCGAAAAGGAGGACTCATATATGAAAACAAGCACGAAACTCATCATCGGTGTGATTGGCGTAGCCGTAATCGCTGTTGCCTGGTGGCTCATCTCCCCACTATTCTTAACCGAGACGGTCGATGAAGGATTGCCGCCGACAGCAGTCGAATCACCAGCTCCAGAGGAAGAGGAATCAGATCAAGAGACGTCCGAGACACCGGAAGCACAACCGAGTCCAACCGAAGTAGCGGGTGTATTCATGGACGGGGAGAAAAATTATGAGACGACCGGTACAATCCGCTCGGTCGAGGCAGAAGACGGGACGTACCTCCGATTTGAAGAGTTCGAGACGACGAACGGTCCTGACTTATTCGTATATTTGACGAAACCAGGGCAAGAGACGACCGAAGGCGTCAGTTTAGGGGCGCTAAAAGGGAACATCGGGAATCAAAACTATTTAATCCCAGAGGATGTGAATCTAGAAGAGTACAATACCGTCGTCATCTGGTGTCGTGCGTTCAGCGCGACGTTCGGGACGGGAGAACTGACTGGTTCAAGTGAATAAACAGACTTGAGGGTTGCTGAATGAATCGGCCACCCTCTTTTCATTTGAAATCGGCTGAAATAATATAAAGCAATCATCAATCTTCAATTGCGTATATGCAAAGCGTTTCGCCGTCCGCGACACCTTCAAGTTTGCGCAAGAGAATCAGAATATCCTCCGCTGGACGTCAACTCGTTCGGCAACGCTATACTCTTTTAGATGCGTAAACTGGCGAAAGAGCAACATATGAATGAGAAGAGTGAACCCATCAAAAATTCGGTGCGACGCTCAATCAGTACACAAATTTCCCGTCATGTCGATGACTTAATCAATAAGCAAGTGTCGTGCGGGAACCCATTGAGTACCAAAAGTAATAGAAGGACACACTAACTTATGAGAGCAGGTGAATCTTATGTGACCACTCGTCCGTCCGTTAACGATGGGACAACTGCTGACGCTTCAGCCGAAAACCGTCACGGTTCTTATCTATGAAAAACTGTACAACATCCGGATATCCGTATCTGACCATCATCTATTAAATGATATTTCGTATTGCGAGATAGTCTTGCTTCCCATCAATTTCGAACGGACATGGCTGTTACTCGACATCCCAGAAACATCGCCACAACTCGAATGTGAACTGAACTAATTTACGGATACTACAAGTCTGTCACTGACTTGCTAAATGAAGGAATCTGATGCGATGGCCAAGATGAAGACGAACGAAGAACGGAGAGCCAATCTCGAAACACTATCGGACTAAACAGGACAAGAGCTCGACAGCTACCTTGAGAGTCTGGAAAAAATCTGGGAACATCTCCAATTTCTCCTCAAACAAGTAAGTAAAATTGTCGACAAATGTATCTGTTGGCCGGCAATTACACTTACTTAAACATCATTTATATTGGTTAAAAATTATGTTTATCAACCTGCTTTGTGCATATATTCTCTGAATGATAAGATATGGCATCAATCACTTAAATGGTTTTATTTCTTATTGAGGAGACCCAAACTCCGGGCGCCCTTCTTCATTCCACGTGAACACTTGTGCACGCGTATGACGGTTCGGATCGTAGAGTGGGTCCCCTTCGATTTCCGTATACGTCCGAGCATGGTAAATCAGAACGTCTTCTCCTTTTTCGTTCACGGAAAAACTGTTGTGACCGGGACCAAATTGACTTACGTCTGCATTCGTCTGGAACACCGGTCGGAACGATTTCGACCACGATGCCGGGTTTAACACATCAGCGTCGTCCGAGGCGCACAACATACCCATGCAGTAATTCTCATCGGTCGCACTCGCCGAATACGTGATGAAGATGTGGCCGTTTCGCTTCAATACAGCCGCCCCCTCATTGACGAGGAAACCACGTGTCTCCCAATCATACTCAGGCTTCGTCAGCATGACTTGCGGCAATTTGATCGTCCATGGATTTTCGAGTTCGGCGATGTATAAATTAGAGTTCCCCTCGATGGCCGGATCTTTTTGAGCCCACACCAAATAGTGAGTCCCTTTATAATCAAACACGGTTGCATCGAGTGCGAATGAATCCCACTCGGTCTGAATTTGGCCTTTTTCGGCCCATTCCCCTTCGAGCGGATTTGCCGATTCGTTCTCCAATACGAACATGCGGTGGTCGAACAGACCGTTGACGATGCCCCGCGACTTCGCGGCCGCAAAATAGAGGTACCACTTGCCGTGAATGTAATGCAGTTCAGGAGCCCAAATCAAGTCGCTCATCGGGCCTGTCTCGTGTTTGACCCATGCGGTCACCGGCTCCGCCGTCCGAAGCGCTTGAAGCGACTTGGCGCGGCGTAACTCAATCAAGTCATACTCAGGCACCGACGCCGTGAAGTAGTAATAGCCATCCGTATGCAAGTAGACCCATGGGTCGGCCCGCTGTTCTAAAATCAAATGTCGATCCTCTACTTGGTTCATCTTACTACCTCCTCGTCACGTATCGGTCGGCCGAACACAGGACCGGCTTCATCCCATATGAACGGTTGGACACGCGTATGTCGATTCGGGTCCCAAAGCGGGTCCCCGACAATTTCTTTATAGTTGCGGGCGTGGTAGACGAGTATGTCTGTCCCGTCTTCTAATGTCGTAAAACTGTTGTGGCCCGGTCCATACTGACTCGCCGCTTCATCGGTTCCAAAGACCGGTTCGGGATGCTTCGTCCAACTCGCCGCGTCCAATAAATCGCTCGTCACCGTAGCGCGCAGAAGGCCCATGCAGTAGTGATGGTCCGTCGCACTCGCAGAGAACGTGATGTAGATGTGGCCTTTCCGTTTCAAGACGGCCGGGCCTTCGTTCACGAGGAACCCAATCTTCTCCCAGTCATACTCCGGCGTCGCAATCATCGTCTGTGGCCCTGTGAGCGTCCACGGATTCTCCATCTCCGAGATGTAGAGGTTCGAGTTACCATCGATGGCCGGGTCTTTTTGGGCCCACACATAATAAAGGCGCCCCTCGTGCTCGAACGTCGTCGCATCAAGCGCGAACGATTCGCACCAAGTCCGGACCTGTCCTTTTTCGACCCATTCCCCTTCGAGCGGATTCGCCGAGCTGTTCTCGAGCACATACATCCGATGATCGAAGACGTGATCTTCTCGCGCGGCCGCGAAATAGAGGTACCATTTCCCTTGGATATGATGTAATTCCGGGGCCCAGATGTTCGCACTCATGATGCCCGTCTCACGTTTGGTCCAGACGACTCGTTCTTCCGCCTCGGTCAAAGCCGCGAGCGTCTTCGCCCGACGGAGCGGGATGCCCGTGAAGTCCGGCAACGAGGCCGTGAAGTAATAATAGCCATCTGTATGGCGCATGATCCATGGGTCCGCTCGTTGTTCCACTAGCGGATTCGTGATCGTCTCTCTCATAAAGAACGCTCCCCTATCTCAGATTCTGTTCGGTTCAAACTCATATGTTTTAACAGTGTGTGTCGTTCTCTCAAACGGTACGCCTCTCTCTTGCTACTCGCCAACAGGAGCGAGGAGACCCCGATCTCGTCCGGCCGCAGCGGTGCCTGTAACGCGTGGAAGAAGTGTTCGAGCTCTTGCCGCGTCGGCATCTGCTCGGCCCACGCCCGTAGCGCGCCCGGCGTGTCGGACCATTCAAGCATCATTGTTTTATAGGAATCGATGAGTTCCATCGTGGCGATGGCGACTTTCGTTCCATGGAGGACCGCCGGACGATGGTTGGCGATGAAGTCCATCTCCCAATAGTGGGACAAGTGATGCTCACCACCAGAAGCTGGATGCGAATGACCGAAAATCAACATGGCGACTCCGGACAATAGTAACGACTCCATCAGTTGATCCAACCCGTCCGCGTCTCGTTTATAGATGGCAGGCAAGGCGTCCACACACGATTGTAACGCCTGTTCCGTCAGTGATGCGACGCCCGGACAAAACGGTTCACCGCCGTCAAATGCTCCGAACCGCCAGTCCAACAAAGACGTGTATTTCCCGAGCATATCGCCGACCCCGGCCGCGATCAAAGCGTCCGGCGCCTTCCGAATCACCTGACTCGGGACGAACACCGCAATCGGAGAAACGAGCTGGTACGTGATTTTCTTGCCTCTCACAATGAGAGGCGCCCCTTTCGACGTGAAGCCGTCCACTGACGGCGCGGTCGGCACCGAGATGAACGGTACTTTCGTTTTGGCCGCACAGAACCGGGTGACGTCATGAATCGTGCCGGCACCTAGCGCAATGAGCGCGTCGACGGTTTCATCTTGTTGAAGCAATACTTGTACGACCGAGCGCTCCTCCGCCAACACGTCGCCTTGCTCATCCGCTTGGAGCGAGACGAGCGACACATCAACTCCGATATCCATCAAGGCTTCTCGTAGCGGGAGAAACCCGACGCGCTCGGTATTCATGTCGGCGACGACGAGGAGACGGTTCCACTCTTTTTCGTGGACGAACGCAGCCAATTCGACCCAGACGTGTTCGGACGCGACCATCCGTTCAATCGTGATCGCGTGATGGGGGTTCCCGCAATCACAAGCTTGAACGTGTTCGTTAATCTGTTCGAGGTTCATCGGCTGACTCCTGTCTCGACGCGGTACGTCGTTTGCCAACGGTACGTGTCTCCCGCCTTCAAGCGAATCGACGGGAACGTTTCGTGGTGAACCGCATCAGGGAGGTGTTGCGGTTCCAGACAGACGCCGTAGTGACGTCTCGACGTCCCTTCACGCAATGAAGTCGTCTCGTTCATCTGATTGCCCGAATAGAGGATGATGGCCGGGGCCGTCGTCGAGATCGTCAACTCTCGCTGTGACTCTCGCTCATATAGTCTCGCTTCCCGTCGCTCCGCGAAGACGAACGGATGGTCATAGCCGTTGACCAATTCGTTTTGTGGATGGGTTGACTCGAGACCGTCCGCCAAGACACGACCAGACCGGAAATCAAACGCTGTCTGATCGACTTCAAGCAAGCGACCCGTCGGAATCAAATCATCCCGCAGCTCAGCGAACGTGTCGGCGGACAACGTAAGCTCATGGTTCAAGATGTCCCGCTCACCTCCGCTCAAGTTGAAATACGTATGGTTCGTCAAGTCACACACCGTATCTTGATCAGAGGTCGCCTCGTATGTGATGGTGACGCCGTGGTCGGCCAGTCCGAACGTGGCGCGGACATCGAGTGTCCCGGGATATCCGTTCTCTCCGTCCGGACTGACGCAATGAAGCGTCACACGGTCGGACGTCCTCTGTTCGACCGTCCAGACGCGACGGTGCAACCCTTCTCCGCCATGAAGGTGATGGACACCTTCATTCGCGGGCACGTGATACGTCACGCCATCCAGGTCGAACGTACTCTGGTCGATCCGTCCGGCGACCCGTCCGATCGTCGCACCCAAATAATACGTGTCCTGCATGTACGCCTCGACTGTGTCGTACGACAAGACGATATTTTTCCAGCCGTCATCCTGAATCGAAAATTCTTGCAGCGTCGCTCCGTAAGTCAATATGTTCAATCGATACACATCGTTCTCGAGCGTGATTGTCGACTCGTCAATCGCTGTTTCTAGTTGCCGCTTCATGACATCCACTCCTTTTTACCAAACGTTCACTGGGCAGTGCTTCGTCGCGAGTCGTGCCCGATACGAGACGTAACACCCACATTTCAAGCAAGTATCTTGTTGCTGGAACGGGCAAGCCGCGCAATGGGTGAGGCGTGCCTCATATTCCGTATCCGACACCTGCTCCATGACTTCCGCATCGATGGTCAACAGCCAGTCATGGTCTGTCGTTTGCGGTGGACAGGTCCGACATCGCCGCGTCTTCGCCACCGTCATCTCAGCGGACCGCGATGGTGATGACGCTCATCGCTGGCACGTCGAGGACGAGCTTGCCGTCTTCCGTGACGGTCACGTCATGGTCCCGTGTTGAGACGAGGTCAGGTTGTTCGAACGTATTGTGGGCGTTCAAATGGTCTGCCGTCAAAATCCGGGCCGACACGCCAGAGATGGCGCCGATTCCCCGTAAATCGATTTCGACCGTATCGCCTTGCTCGTGGTCGAGTTGGCAGAGGCTGATGTGGAGCACACCTTCCGCATTTCGCGAAGCGGTGGCGTTCACGGCCGGGATGGCTTCATCTTTGGCCACATAGTTACGTGTGTGCGCGGCGAGTTCGACGCGTTCGGCGTCTTGGTGGACGCTGTACATCTCGAACACATGGTATGTCGGCGTGAGGATGAATCGGTCTCCTTCTGTCAAAATCATCGCCTGCAACACGTTGACCATTTGAGCGATGTTCGCCATATGAACGCGGTCGTTATGGTTATGGAAGATGTTGAAGTGGACCGCAGCCACGAGTGCATCCCGAATCGAGTTTTGTTGATACAAGAAACCTGGGTTCGTCCCCGGCTCCACATCGAACCACGTGCCCCACTCGTCGACGATCAAGCCGACACGTTTTTCTGGGTCATACTGGTCCATGATCTGGCCGTGTTTCGTGATCAACTCGTCCATATGGAGGGCGCGCTTCAACGTGATGAACCATTCGTCCTCCGTGAAATCGAGAGCCGAGCCTTTGCCCAACCAGAAGTCACCTGGGATCGTGTAGTAATGGAGGCTGAGCCCGTCCATCATCGTCCCTGCTTCTCGCATCAGGACCTCTGTCCATTTATAGTCGTCGATGTTCGCCCCACCGGCGATTTTATAGAGTTTATTGCCGTCGTAGTTGCGGACGTACGTCTGGTAGCGGCGATACAGGTCCGCGTAATATTCAGGGCGCATGTTACCGCCGCAGCCCCAGTTCTCATTCCCGACGCCGAAGTACGTGAGTTCCCACGGCTCGGTCCGGCCGTTCTCTTGTCGCCAGTTCGACATCGGTGACTCGCCACCGAACGTCATGTACTCCACCCATTCCGACATCTCTTGCACCGTTCCGCTTCCGACGTTCCCACAGATGTACGGTTCACACTCGAGCAGCTCACAGAGGCGCATGAATTCATGCGTACCGAAGTGGTTGTTTTCGACGACCCCGCCCCAATGCGTGTTGACCATCCGTTTTCGGTTCTCGTTCGGACCGACCCCGTCCTTCCAGTGGTACTCGTCGGCAAAACAGCCGCCCGGCCAACGGAGGACGGGGATGTTTAATTTCTTCAAGGCGGCGAGCACGTCGTTGCGAATGCCATCCGTGTTTGGAATCGGCGACTCAGGACCGACCCAGAGCCCTTCATAAATACAACGACCTAAATGCTCGGCGAAATGACCATAAATGTGCTTGCTGATCGTCCCTTTGGTTAAGTCGGCATTGACGATGAGCTGTGTCGTCCCTGTCGTCACATGCGTCGGTTTGATGAGTTGGTTGTTCATTGTATCTCCTCCATGAAGAAGGGCCAACGAAGTGGCCCTTTAGATTATGGTCGATAGTAAAGTTCATTCCAACGTAGTTCGTTGTTAAATTGGACCGTCTCCGTCTTGGCGTCGATGATAGCGATTTCAACGTCGAGCAGTTCCGCGAAGTCCCGCAGTTGGTCGGTCGTCACTTCATACGAATAGCAGGTGTGGTGCGCCCCACCGGCTTGAATCCAGTTTTCGACAGCTTGCGCCATCGAAGGTTCTGTTTTCCAAAGAACGCGTGCGACCGGCAAGTTCGGCATCGCCTCTTCCGGCTGAATGCCTTCGACCGTGTTGACGAGGAGACGGAAGCGATGGCCGAGATCAATGATACTCGCGTTCAACGCCTTGCCGCTCTGTCCTTCAAAGACGATCCGGGCCGGTGCTTCCCGGTCGCCGATACCGAGCGGATGGACTTCGATTCTTGGTTGATCTACCGCGATCGTCGGACAAATCTCCAACATGTGGGCGCCAAGCACCATCTCGTTGCCCGGCTCGAAGTGGTACGTGTAATCTTCCATGAACGAGGTCCGTTCGTTGTTCGCCATGATTTTCATGAGACGGACCAACGCGGCGGTCTTCCAGTCACCTTCTCCGGCAAAGCCATAGCCTTGCTCCATCAAGCGTTGGACGGCGAGACCCGGCAACTGCTTCATGCCGTGCAAATCTTCGAACGTCGTCGTGAAGGCGGTATAGCCGCCTGCCTCGAGGAAGGCTTTCATACCGATTTCGATGCGACCCTGGTAACGAACCGAGTCGAGGAACTCCCCTTCTGCCATCCCTTTGTTCATCAGCTCGTAACGAGACGCGTATTCGTCCATCAGCGCATCGAGATCTGTGTCGGTCACGGCGTCCATATATGCGACGAGATCACCGACACCATATCCGTCCACCGTCCAACCGAGGCGGATCTGCGCTTCGACTTTATCGCCTTCCGTCACGGCGACGTTGCGCATGTTGTCACCGAAACGAGCCACTTTTAACACTTTGCTTTCGGCCAACGCATGAGCGACTTTCATCCAGCTCGCCATCTTGCCGCGTGTCGTCTCGTCTTCCCAGTGCCCGACGAGCACTTTGCGTTTGACGTTCATCCGGCTCGTGATAAATCCGTGTTCCCGGTCGCCGTGCGCCGATTGGTTCAAGTTCATGAAGTCCATATCGATCGCATCCCAAGGGATGTCGCGATTGAACTGTGTCCCGAAATGGAGCAACGGTTTTTGTAGGACGCGCATGCCACTGATCCACATCTTCGATGGCGAAAACGTGTGCATCCAGGTGATCACGCCCGCACATGAGTCGTCCGCATTCGCCTGAAGCATCATCTGACGGATCTCTTCTGCATTTTTGACGACGCCCTTGAAGACGATCCGGTCGCTGAAGACGTCGGCCGCATCAAGTCCGGCCACCATCTCTTTTGAATGATTCTCCACTTTCCGAATCACGTCTTCGCCGTAAAGCATTTGGCTTCCTGTCACGAACCAAAATTCATATGTTTTTGCTGTCAACATCCAAAGTCCCCCTAATGTGAGGGCGAAGTTCCGGTCATTTTTGGCCGTAGTATGCGTTCGCCCCATGTTTTCGCAAATAGTGTTTATCTAAGATGCTCTGTTTAATCGGTGTCAGGCCAGGGTTCAAGTTCAAGGCGTGAAGTCCCATCTTCGCGACTTCCTCGAGGACGACCGCATTGTGGACCGCCTCATTCGCGTCTTTGCCCCAGCAGAACGGTGCGTGATTGGCCACGAGCACGCCCGGTACGGCGACTGCTTCGAGCATTAACTCGTCGAGCGTCTCTAAAATGACGTGGCCGGTCTCGAGCTCATACGCCGTTGCGATCTCTTCGTCTGTCAATTCTCGAGTGCACGGAATCTCGCCATAAAAGTAATCGGCGTGTGTCGTGCCGAACGCCGGGATCGCCCGCTTCGCCTGTGCCCAGCTCGTCGCCCATGTCGAATGGGTATGCACGACCCCGCCAATCTCAGTGAGAGACCGATAGAGCGCGAGATGGGTCGGTGTGTCTGATGAGGGGCGAAGCTCGCCTTCGACGACGTTACCTTCCAAATCGACGACGACCATGTCTTCCACGGTCAATCGTTCGTAAGGGACACCGCTTGGCTTGATGACGACCAATCCGGCGTTCCGGTCGATGCCACTGACGTTGCCCCATGTGAAGGTGACCAAGCCGTGTTGCGGGAGGGCCAAGTTCGCTTCGAGCACGGCTTCCTTCAAATGACGGCTTACCATACCGGCTCCTCCTTCACGCGTGACGCTTCGGCTTTGATTTTTTTCAAGCGTTTCATCACATCGTTTTCACCGCGACCGAAGTAGTCGTATAGTTTCGTGTATTCGGCGAACAGAGCATCATACGTCGCGACGTTTTCCGGGATCGGCTTGTACGTCTCTTCTTTGACACGGCCCATCTTCGCTGCCGCTTCCGTGATCGTGGCGTAACCACCTCGCTCCGCACCGGCCGCCACCGCCCCGAACATGGCCGACCCGAGGGCAGGCGTTTGCGAGGAGGCGGAGATTTTGATTTCCATATTCAACACGTCCGCATAGATTTGCATCATGAGGGCGTTCTTCTCGGCGATTCCGCCGGCTGCATATACTTCATGCACAGGGACACCGCTGTTCCGGAACGCTTCCACAATCGTCCGTGTCCCATACGCCGTCGCTTCAATCAATGCCCGGTAAATGTCTTCTGGTTTCGTGAGCAATGTCGCTCCGAGTAGGACACCCGTCAAATTCGTATCGACGAGCGTCGATCGGTTCCCGTTCCACCAGTCGAGGGCGATGAGACCGCTCTCCCCGACACGTTGCCGGGCTGCTTTCTCCGTCAACAACTGATGGATGCCGATACCTTTCAAGGCGGCCTCTTCGACGTAATGTCCTGGGACACACGTCTCGGTGAACCATTCAAAATGGTCCCCGACACACGATTGGCCAGCTTCATAGCCCATCAATCCTGGGATGACACCGTCTTCGACGACACCGCACATGCCTGGGACGACTTGTTCGTCTTTACCGAGTAGGATATGGCACGTCGATGTGCCCATGACCATCAGCATCTTGCCCGGTTCGGCGATTCCGACAGCCGGTACCGCCACGTGGGCGTCGACGTTCGCGACCGCGACGGCCGTGCCTGGAAGGAGTCCGATTCGCGCGGCGAACGCCTCTGTCAGTTCACCCGCCTTGGACCCGATTGGTGCGATGTCGCGCGTTAGTTTCTCTTCGACAACGTTATCTAGCCGCGGATCGAGCGCTTTAAAGAACTCGTTTGACGGGTAGCCGTCTTGTTTATGCCAAATGGCTTTATATCCAGCTGTGCAACTGTTCCGAACGACGCGACCTGTCATCTGGGAGACGACCCAATCCGTCGCTTCTAGAATCTGGTCCGCCGCTTCATAGATCGCCGGTGCTTCGTTCAGGATTTGCCACACTTTCGGGATCATCCACTCCGATGAGATTTTCCCGCCATAGCGTTTCAAGAAGTCTTCGCCCCGCTCCGCTGCGATGCGGTTCAACTCGTCCGCCTCGTCTTGCGCGGCGTGGTGCTTCCAAAGCTTCACGTAGCTGTGCGGGTTTTGTTGATGCTCCTCACGGAAACAAAGCGGGTTCAAGTATTCGTCAATCGGTAAGATCGTGCAGGCTGTGAAATCGATGCCGATTCCAACAACTTGGTCCGGCATGATCCCCGCCTCTTTCACGACGGCCGGGATCGTAAGTTCTAATACTTCTAAATAGTCTTGCGGATGTTGGAGTGCCCAATCATGCTCGAGACGGGTCACCCCGTCCGGTAAATATTCATCCATGACGCCATGTGTGTACGGTTTGACCGCGGTCGCCACTTCTCGACCTGTCGCTACGTCGACGAGGACCGCACGACCTGATTGCGTCCCGTAGTCGACGCCGATTGTATAGTTGGCCATATTCATCACCCCACCTCCAAAAGAATGCGCTTACATATAGGATGAAAAAAATAAAGTGTGTGGGCACTTTTGTCTTTTCATCCGTACAACTATTCAAATAACATGTCTGATTCGTACAGAAAACAAAAAGATACAATCAAGTTGTACGTATAACTTACACTTTGATTGTATCAACTATTTTAAATTAATCAACTGTTTTCAACATTTTATCTGAACATTTTTGCGTCAGTTCTGAAAAAACTGTGACACTCATCTTTAAAGAGACTGCGATAAGTTGTACGGATATTTACAGTCGTTTGCCGATAAAAACGTGCCCTTGGTCAGCCAATCCCGCGAACACGAGCGTCTCTCGCCAATTCTCCCAGTCCCAGCCCGGTAACATATGCCAAGTGATCCCTTCAGGACCGTAGAGTTTGATGGTCGTATCCGTCAGCTTCTCATAACGGCCTCGTTCGCCATACTCTGTCACGAAAGTCCCGTCCGCTAGAAGTTGAATCTTACTTGAAGGCAGGACGTCATGTTTCGTCCGGTCCATGTAGATCCACTCCCACTCCCCGACGAGTTCCTCCATCTCGATGGGCCGTTCTTCTTCCCCGGCATATCGTTGCGGAGATACGAGCGGCCAGCCCGATTCCGTCCAGATGATTTTGCGGATATGCAGTTCGTGCCAGTGCGGGTCCTGCTCACCTCTGACGTGATGGACGAGATAATCCTTGTCCCCGTCATGCAAGACGGAGTTATGACCGGGACCGACCCAACCTTCCCCAACCCCGAACCGATAGCCCCCTAAAATCTTCATGCCGACTTGTTGGGAGTCGATTTCGAGGTCGGTCATGACGTTCCCATCAAAATCGACGTACGGTCCGGTGATCGAAGTCGAGCGGGCCACACGGATGTGATAGTCCTTGAATAGGGAGTCGTACGAGACGAACAAGTAATAATGGCGATCCGCCTCCCGATAGACGATATACGGTCCCTCGATTGCCCCTTCAACGCTTTGGTGACGTTTCGCAATCAACGTCTCCTCACTCCCCGGACGTTTCTTCCCGGTCTCCGGATCGATCGGGAACACGTACAGCCCACCGAAGAAGCTACCGTAGACGAGCCAAGGTTCTCCATGCGCATCGAACGTAATATTCGGATCGATCGCGTTCGGTCCTGACGTCCCAGCCTCGCTCTTCACGACGAGCCCGTGATCCTGCCACGGTCCGTCTATCGTTTCCGCACTGGCGACACCGATATAGGACTGCGTCTGCCCGAACTGTGAAGCCGCATAGTACATGACGTAACGACCACCCATGAACACAACTTCCGGCGCCCAAAGCCCCGGCGCCCCCGTCCATTCCACAGCCTCGTGCGGAAGTTCTTCAAACGCCAAGCCGACGTATTCCCAATGGATCAAATCCTTTGAGCGGCGCACTTGAATCCCCCCGTTAATTTGATGCCCGTGGGCTGCATCCGTCGAGAACACGTAATACCAGTCCCCGACTTTGATCGAGGCGGGATCGTGGGCGTTGTGCGTGCCCCACATCGTTTCGTTCGTCAATCGCTCTAGCAGATAACGTTCTTCTCGTTTCGGACCGTTCATTTTTTGCATGTTTCCGTTTCTCCTTTTATCGTTTTTTGCCCCATACGGCGGTGCCGTCCTCGCTCAGACCTGTGAAGATGATCGTCGGTTGCCAATTCTCCCAGTCCCAAGCCGCACCGACTTGCGTCTCATACGTCTCTTGTCCGACTTTGACCTCGAGGACCGAGCCGTTCAATCGCCAAGACCCGTCCCCGTTTTCGAGCTTCCCGCCTCGTTCCAACGTCAACGTGCTCGAGGCTTGCTGTCCATCGTCGAATCGCGGGAACGTGATGACGTCCCAGTCCCCGACCAGATGGGCGTCGTCGACCTCGACGTCTCCTTCACCTGCATAGCGCTCGGGCGAGACGACCGGCCAACCGTCTTTCGTCCAATACACTTTTCGGACGTGCAACTGTGACCAATAGATGTCTTCACTCGGTCGCGCCTGATGCAACACGAACGTGTCAGTCCCGTCTTGTAAAAATGCCGAATGCCCGGTCCCGACGTATCCATCATCTCCTTCGAAACGATACGAACCCACGATTTTCACGCCCGTATCAAATGACTCATCCGATTCGTCCCGTAAGTCGCGACTACGCGAGTCGACGTACGGTCCCGCGATTGACTTCGAGCGACCGATCCGGACGTTGTACGTATCTTCTAACCAACCATACGACACCATCAAGTAGTAATAACCTGTCTCATCGTTATACAAGATTTCCGGTCCTTCGATGCCCATCGACATGTCTTTCCGTTTGGCGAGCAACGTTCCCTCTGACGATTCGTCCACTCGCTTCCCAGTGCCTGGATCAATCTCCGTCAAAAAGATCCCACCAAAGTACGACCCATACGTCATCCACCATTTGCCTGACGCATCTTGCGTCACATGAGGGTCAATCGCATTGGCGACACCCCCGTCCCCGTCTTTCGACGTCACGACGGCGCCCTCGTCTTCCCAAGGCCCTTCGATCGTTGACGCGGTCGCCAGCCCGATGTACGACGTGCGGCTCCCGACCCCTGATACGGAATAGTACAAGTGGAACCGATTTCCGATTTTTGTGATCGCCGGGGCCCAGAACGTATTCCCACCGGCCCAAGCGAACGCCTCTTCAGACACTCGATCGAACACACGGCCGACGAACTCCCAGTGAATGAGATCGGTCGATTTACGAATTTGAATACCGGGCGTCGGAGGACCACCCACCATGTAATCCGTCGAGAAAACGTAGTACGTGTCACCATCTTTAAAGATTGCCCCGTCATGCGTAAAGTTCGTCGTCCACTCGCTCTCTTTGTTGAGTACGTCTGGCGTCACATCTTCCACCTTTTGATCAAACGGCGGTTTCGGGAGTACCGACTCATGGATTGACGCACTCGTCGTCTGCCAGAAGAAAACACCTCCGACCGCGACAATGAGCAACGCCATCCAGACCATTATTTTTTTCATGTCAATCTCCTTCCTCCATCAAAAAGGCACCCGCCTAAAAAAGACGGGTGCCTCTGTCTTGTCACACCTCAGCCCTTCACACCAGAAATCGCAATCGACTCGATGATCTGTTTTTGGAAGATCATGAAGACGATTAACATCGGGAGTAACGCCACGACGGACGCGGCCATGATTAACGGATAATCACTTTGAATTGCATAAGATGCGTTAAAGTTCGCGATGACAAGTTGAAGCGTCTGTTTCTCCGGCGAGTTCAAATACAGAATCGGCCCGAGGTAGTCGTTCCAGATTGCCATGAACCAAAGAATCAATTGCGCGGCCACGGCCGGCTTGATCAATGGGAAGATAATCTTATAGAAGATTTGGAAGTACGAGCAGCCATCAATCTTGGCCGCCTCGATAATCGAGTTCGGGATGCTGTTCAAAAATTGGCGCAAGAAGAAAATCATGAAAATATTCCCGAACAATCCAGGCACAATCAACGGTAACAGCGTATCCACCCAGCCGATGCTCGAGAACATCATGAACTGGGGAATCATGAGCACCGGGTAAGGGATCATGACAGAAGCGAACAAGAGCAGGAAGATTTTATTCTTGCCTCTGAAGTTCAACTTCGCGAAGGCGAACGCCGCCAAGCTCGACGTGAACGTTCCGACGATTGTGACGGATAACGCGACGATCAAACTGTTCGATATCCCGGACAACAGCGGGCCCATGCTCCAAATTTCCGTGTACTTGCTAAACGAAATATCGGTCGGGATCCATACCGGCGGGAGTGCGAACACATCCTCTTTTGATTTGAGTGATGTCGACACCATCCAAAGTAGCGGTGCAATCATAACGACCGCTCCGATGGACAGGAAGATAAAGATGAAGAAATCCGTGATCCGATCCTTCTTCTTCACCGACATCGTTTCCACGTTTTCTTTTTTCCGTGAGAGAGCTAATTGCATGGTCATTCTCCTTTCCTATACGCGAATCGCTCAATCAAGATCGAACGATGATTTTTCATTCATCCGGAATTGGAGCAACGTGACGATGAAAATGAAGAGCCCGAGGACGAGCGCCATCGCCGAAGCGTAACCGAGTTGGAAGTTCCCGAACGATTTTTGCCAAATGTAGAAGACCGCAGAGGCAGACGAGTACTCCGGACCCCCGGTTGGTGTCATGACGTTGATTTCCGTGAAGATTTGCGCTCCACCGATGATGTTCGTCACGATGATGAAGAACGTGACCGGTTTGACCATCGGGAGCGTGATATGCCAAAAGCTTTGCCACGCGTTGGCCCCATCGAGTTTCGCTGCCTCATAAAAGGATTTCGGGACACTTTGGAGCGCCGCCAAGTAAAGGAGCATCGTGTAGCCGAGTCCTTTCCAAATCGCCATGAGAATGAGCGCCGGTTTGACGGTATCGGTATTTTGAAGCCAGTTCGGCCCGTCGATGCCGATCAACGCCAAGAATTGGTTCACCAATCCGTAGTCCCCGTTATACGCCCATTGCCACAAAATCGAGACGGCGGCAATCGACGAGATGACGGGAATGTAATAAATCACGCGGAACGTGTCCGTCCCAAAAATCTTTCGATTCAACGCGAGGGCAAGCAGCAGCGCGAGAACGATTCCGATTGGGATCCCAATCATCATAAAGAGCGTGTTGTACATTGATTTATAAAAATATTCATCTTGGAACAAGTTAACGAAGTTCTCAAACCCGATAAATTTCATTTGACCGAGGCCGTTCCAATTCGTGAAAGCGCCGTAAACAGAATACATCAACGGTACGAACGCGAAGAGGAAGAACCCAATGACCGGTGCCGCAACGAACAGGTAGGCGTACCGCTGTTCAGTTCGATATAACTTGGAAATCGATTTTGTCTTCATTATCCTTCCATCCTTTCAACGTCAGAGACGCAGGTGGCAAACATCGCCACCCCGTTTCGACTCTCTGATCAATTCGCCTGTTTCTCTTGTTCGATCGCCGCATCGAGCAATTTCTGCATCTTCGGCTGCGCCGTCTTCACATAGTCTTCGACCGACGTTTTACCGTCTAGGACAGGCTGGATGTTTTTGAAGAACTCGTCGTACCATTCTGCCGTGTATGTTTTCTCAGCCGGGAACCCGCGGCCATAATCGTTGATCAAATCAAGGAACTCTTGTTTGTTATCTGGTTTGATTGACGTATCGGCTGCCCAGTTGTCTGCGATTTCCATACTGTTCGGCAATTGGACTTGCGCGTCTACGAGCGCTTGTTGCCCTTCTTGGTCCGCAGACAAGTACATCGCCAACTCTGCCGCTTCTTCTTTATGTTTCGTCGTCGACCCGACGCCGATCCCGAGTGACCCCACCCATCCTGACGCTTTACCGGTTGAACCGGCTGGCCATGGAAGTAAGTCGTACTCGAATTTCAACTGTTCTTTAAATGCTGCCATATCCCACGGTCCGACTGGGAAGAAGGCGAGCTGACCTTTCAGCCAACGTTGGTACGTGTCGAGCGTCTGTGTTTCGCCGATTGACGGTGTGATCCCGTGTTTCAACTGTTGATCGACGAAGAATTGCAACGCTTCGATGAACTTCGGATCATCGATTGTCACTTTCGTACCATCTTCATTGATCCAGTCCGCTCCATTACTCCAGACGAACGGTTGAAGGGCCCAGTTTACGTTGAAGCCAGTGCCGTACTGATCCATCTTCCCGTCACCGTTCGTGTCTTTCGTCAACTGTTTGGCTACGTCCACGAACTCATCCCATGTATATGGTTTGTCTTTATCCGGAAGCGGGATGCCCGCATCTTCGAACATCGTCTTGTTGTAGCCGAGTGCGAACGGACCTAAGTCTTTCGGTAGTCCGTAAATCGCGCCTTCTCCGAGCGTCTTCCCATCGAAACGATATTTGTCGACACCCTTCTCCCAAATGTCGTCCAACTTGACGTCTTCTGAAGTTTCAACCGTTTCAGTGATATCGAGTAGCACGCCCGAGTTTACATAGGCCTTCACTTGGGCAGGATTATAGAAGAAGACGTCCGGGATTTTGCGACCTGCGATGGCCGATTTGAGTTTCGTGTCGTACTGATCCGGCGCCGTCTGGACCATCGTCACTTTTACATCTTTGTTGGCTTCTTCAAAACGTTTTACTGTTGCTTGGTAGGCTTTTAACTCTTCTGGATTTCCACGGAACATAAATGTCAGTTCAACTTTTCCATCCGCGCCTGCCTCGTCTCCCGAACAGCCGGCGAGCGCTAAAGAAGTTGTCATCAGTGCTGACATCGTCAACGCAAACATTTTTTTCGATTTACGATTCATTGTGAATTCCTCCATCAATTTATATTCATGTGCAAAGCATGATAAAGATGTACGTACATGTTGAGTTAAATAAAAAAGCAAACTGTATAATGAAGCCCACACGACACTATACATTTACTAGCCAATAAACTGATATAATTGGTAATGAAAGCGTTTTCTGTACAATTCGAGTCTATTACACACATTCGGACATGTCAATTCGATTTTTATGTATTTTTATATTTCATCCGTACATATTCATAGAAGATTCAGATGATTTTTTTGCTTATTCATAGTAAATGGTACATTTGTTTGTTAATATGGAAGTAAGATCATATCTTGTACGTATGAGTTGTTCGACGTACATGAGAGAAAGCAGGGACGCCAGATGGCACAACGCACAAAGTACAATATGGTCAAAGATCATATTCTTGAATGGATAAAAGATGGAACGGTAAGACCCGGTGAAAAAATTCCTTCTGAAAATGAATTGGTCCAATCATTTGGAGTGAGCCGTCATACGATTCGACAAGCTGTAGGAGAACTAGTGAACGAAGGTTATCTTTACCGTGAACAAGGCTCGGGCACGTATTGTTCCCCGGTCCTTCCGACCTCGACTCCCCAGACGATCGAACGTTTAGGCAATGGTAAAAACATCGGAGTCATCACGACCTACATGTCTGATTATATCTTCCCGTCCATCATCCGGGGGATTGAATCCCACTTGGCTTCAAAAGGATACACGTTGACCTTATCTTGTACGGATAACAACGTCGAGAAAGAACGGCAGTGCCTCGAGATGATGTTAGATCGTCAAATTGATGGGTTGATAGTCGAGCCGACGAAGAGCAGTAGCTACAATCCGAACATCAAATATTATTTAGAACTCGAACAACAGCACACGCCTTATTTGATGATTAACCAATACTATTCGCAGTTGACGCCCCCTTATTTGATCATGGATGACGAGAAGGGTGGGTTCTTGGCTGCCGAACATCTCATCAAACTTGGCCATGAGCGCATCATGGGACTTTTCAAAACAGATGACCTTCAAGGGGTCCATCGGATGCGCGGCTTTATACGCGCGTTCCGGGAATACAATCTCCCCCTAGAGCCAGAATTAATTATAACGTATACGACAGAAGAACTTGTGCCCTCTTTTTATGACGTGATTCATCAAGTGTTTGAGAACGCGGACGAACGGCCGAGTGCAATCGTCTGTTATAACGACCAACTCGCCCTTAACGTGTTGGACCAGTTGAGAAATCTACGCCTCTCTGTCCCGCAAGACGTCTCACTCGTCGGATATGACGACTCGGTGCTTGCCGTCGCGACAGAGGTTAAACTGACTTCGATCATCCACCCGAAGCAAGAATTGGGTCGTGCCGCAGCCGAGTGGATTATCGCGGCCGTCGAGAAAAAAGAGATGCCACCGTCACATACGTATGAACCCGAATTGATCGTCCGCAACTCGACTGCACCCTATAACCGTCTCGAATCTAAATTAGGCTGATTCTCTGCTAACTTCTTGGAGGTCCTCATGAATTTAAAACATGAACATAACAAGCTATTCCAAGCGCTCGAATTTGTCACTAGCCTGGTGCAACTGAACGTGGTCTTCTTACTGACCATTTTGCCTGTCCTCACGTTGTTCCCGGCCTTGTACGCTTTACATGCCGTCACACGGCAATGGTCGGTCAACCAAGATTATAGCGTGTTCCGCGCCTACTTCCGCTTTTTTAATGAAGGCGTGCGCCGTTATTATAAGCTCGGTGCAACTTGGACCTTGTTTGTATTCGTCTTGTTGATTGACTTTTTGTTCATTCGTCAAATCGATACCGGGCAGACAATTCTCTTCACGGGGCTGTTCGTGATCGGGTTTGTCTTCATCGCCCTGTCGTTATTCCTGTTTCCGATTTTGACGCATTACGAGATGAAGACGATGGACGCCTTGAAGTTGGCGTTATTCAGCATCATGCGGTACGGCTACATCGTCGCGTTCGCGTTCTTGTTGTTCACAGCACTCGGTATGCTCGCGTATCGGTCACCACTCTACTTGTTGTTCGGATTTTCGTTCATCGTTTTTCTAAAAACGAAACTATATCTCCACCAATTAAATCGTACTATAACGAATAATCATATCGATATCGACTCCACGTAATATTGATTTTTTCCATCTACTTTAACAAAGTAGATGGTTTTTTATTTGAGTCTAAGAAGAATAGTTTACTCATCTGTCAATTTTCAATAAATATGACCAAATCACTTCTTTAGGTTGTTAAAATCCTATTCAAAATGAATAATACAGTTCTTAGTTAGTGAGGAAGCAAAGCAATTGGGCTTTTCCGTTAATGACTTTATTGAGGATACTCCTGTTGTTGGTGACTTACATTATATTTTGCATTACGACAATGAATCAGAACGAAGAGTCACTTTAGCCTTTTCGAAAACATAGTTTAGTCCTTCATTACTGAAAGAAGCTGATTTCAATAGACTACAACAAGCAACCCTTCGTATTCATAAGTAGGAGTCGTTTCCTATCCAATTTCCCGACCTCTGTATAAGGCAACTCCTTCACGAACACAATTTCTCGAGGAACCTGATATGTTGTCACTCGTTCGCGCAACCAGCTCACTAGCTCTTCTTCTGTCAATACTTCATCATACACCTGTACATATGCCTTCAAGATGTGACCCGTGTACACATCCTCTACCCCGATGACGGCGACGTCCTCGACATTCGGATGGTCGCGCAAAACCGTCTCGACTTCCCCAGGATAAATATTGTTTCCTGCCGAGATGATCAAGTCGTCTGTTCGTCCACACAAAAAATAATAGCCGTTCTCATCCCGGTATCCGACATCACCCGTTTGAATCCAGCGGTTTTTCTGGTTTTGCATGGACCACTTATTTCGTATGCAAAATTCACCGATGGCGCCTGGCTCGACTTCCATTCCATCTTTCACTACCTTTAAGTCCCCTCCCGGAATCCTTCTCCCGAGCGTGTTCGCATCATACTGTAAATCTTCTGGTGTGGCGATCAGATTCAAGCCCGCTTCCGATGTTCCATATAGATTGTATAAGACGCTCCCTAACTCGTTATGGACTTCACGGACTAAAACGGGATGAAGCTTCGCACCACCGGAAGCAATACAAGCGAGAGAATGAAGTGATGTTGGATCGTGTCGTAACATTTTATGGATCATGAGCGGGACGACCGTGACTACTTCTACCTTGTGTCGCCGAATGAGGTCACAGGCTCTTTGCACTTCAAAATTCTCCTGAATGACAACCTTTTTCCCTAACGCGAGAAAAGATAAAAGAATGGAGATGCCGTAGCCATGGTAAATCGGTGTGGCAATATAAGCAGTATTGAATGATGGCAACTGCAATCGGTTCATTAGAGCTGCGAATGGAGACAGAAAGTGAAAGAGGGATGGTTTATGAGTCACTTGTTTCGGTTTTCCGGTAGTACCGCCGGTCAACAGCACGATCTTCCCGCTCGAGGCGGCCGGTAGTTTTTCTTTATGATGTCGCTTCGACCTCAATAAACGGTTGATTGAATCTTTATCGCGATGATAGCTGACAAATGTCGAACGTTCGTAAGATGAGTTCTCTATCAATTCTTCGAACATCTCATCGTAAATCAAGAGATCGAATGGTTGTTCTTCTACAAGCCGGTTGAACTGCAGTTGACTCATCGAACAATGAAGCATGTAGATGTCAGCACCGAGTCGTGAGGCCGCAAACATCCCTTGTACGAAGAATGCGTGGTTGTGACAAAGAAATGCCACTTTTTGTCCCTTTTTGACCCCAAACTGATCAGCGAAATGATAAGCAAGGTGTTCACAGCGTGTCTTTAGCTCCTTAAATGTCACTGTTTCTCGACTATCCACTAAAGCCGTATTTTGACTCCCTACTTTTTCCGTCAATGTAAAAAGAAGCATCAAGTTGATTCCGTTTTGACGGATTGCGATGAATAGACGGACTAGGTTTGATGGTGATAGAAACTGGAGCTGCGACAAGACTTTCAATAACTTAACCATTCTTATTGTCACGCTCCTTTCTCTTAAGTAATGTAGAGACCATCCAGTCTATCGGTCTTCTGAAAACAAGAGACGCTACTTGACCGAGGAACAACCACCACGGCTTATATACTGGTCGTTTTGTATACAGTGCATGTCCAATCAGTTCCGCCACATGTACCGGTGACATGGCAGGAGAATGCTGATAAGCTAGCGTTTGTTTAATCATCGGTGTTTTTACTAGCGGTAGATATAGAGCCGTCGTGGAAATATTTTTGATTGTGAGTTCCGGACCTGCGGAGCGAAACCACGTATCAAACGCGGCTTTTGATGCCTGATAGGCCGCCCAGTGAGGAAAAGGATGAAGTAACACATTGATGGTCGACACATTGATGATTTGTCCGTTCTTCTTTTCGAGCAACGGAATGAGCGATAAAATCAATTGTACCGGAGCAAAATAATTGATCGCCATCGTCCGAGTGAAGTCATGGTATCGATCGAGTGACTCAGTGATGGGACGATTGATGGAGATTCCAGCATTGCTGACGAGAACATCCAATCCGTCCGGTAGTTGATGGAGATACGCCAACAATCCATTCCTTTCCTCTACATTTCGAAGATCTGCCGGGAACACGGTCACCGTGGCTGATCCCTTCTCGATTTCAGACTTCATGACGTTCATGTCTGCTTCTCTACGGGCTACGAGAATCAGGTGCGCAGTTGTATCCGCTAGTAAATAAGCGAACGCCTGCCCGATTCCTGAGCTCGCTCCAGTAATCAATATCGTTTTTCGATCCAGCTCTGATTTCATTTTTTGATAATCGAAGGAAGGAAATCGAAACAGAAATCTCTCGAGTAACGTGTAGTCAAACATATAGCCAGCACCTTTTTTTATATTCGTCTCGCACCAAGACAATCATTTAGCCTAACATGACAAACAGCAGCGTCCACATTCATTGAAAAGGGACCTGCTGTTCAAACCTTCCGTTTATCTTTTATACACTCTTCCCATTCGCATATCGAGTGAAATTGTCGAGGATCGCCTGCCAGCCTTGTCGTTGCATTTCAACCGGATTCATCGACTCCGCATCAAACACCTCGACCACTTTCGTCTGATCACCTTCTGAAGCAAATGAAATTCTGACTCTCCGTTCATCCTCCAGACGATACTGAATAAGCTCATTTACTTCAACTTCCTCATATACCCCTTCAAAATCAAAGCCCATGCTTTGATCTTTTGCTTCCATCCGACTACGAAACTTCCCGCCGACTCGTAAGTCGTTCTCCGCCTCAATTGTGTGCCAATCGTCAGACGCATGATTCCATTGTTTGATATGTTCAGGTTCTGTCCAGAATTTCCAGACTGTGTCGATTGGTGCATCGACGAGCGTTGATATCGTCACGACATTTGAATCCATGATTCGTTTCCCCTTTATTCTACAATTTTTGATCAATCACGAATGCGCTGCCCGTCCTATATGACGAACGCAATATGAGATTACTTCCCTATCGATCACATCTTCTCCTGCTCTCATTTCAACGATTGAAAGATACTTAAAACAAAAACCTTGAATGGCACTCAAAATCGAGTTCATTCAAGGTTCTTTTCATTTCATAATTGAAACTTAACTCTTGGCAATCCCAAGCATAAATCCAGCGACGACAATCAACCCGATTCCCATGAAAACAAAGACGCGTTCTTTTGTCGTCTTCTCTTCTTTCAAGAGATAGATCCCACCAAGTGTCGCCACGACGACGTTCAATTGGGATAAGGCGAACGAAGTTGCAATCCCCACTTCTCCGCTTGAAACGAAAAGTCCGAAGTTCCCGATTCCCCAGGCGATCCCCGCCAATATGTTTTTGAATGTGCGAGGATCAAGTTTCTTGACGTCCTTTTCACGAAGACTGAACAGAAGTGCCGCGATGAACATCCCGACGGATTGTGGAAGAATCGCGGTGATTCCTTCTACTTCAAAATAGTTCGTCAAGACGGCATATGTGACGTAACCAATACTCGAAACGAATAGGACGAGTAAACCCTTTTTCAACGCACCGGCACTGTCCTGATCTTTCTTCTGTTGGTATGAAGTCATAGTCGCTCCGATGATAATCAAGACGAGCGCTGAAAACCCTAACCATAGCTCCGTCGATGTCTGCCAGTCCCCGAGTACGATGACCCCAAAGAGAGACGTCCCAACGAGTTGCATCCCCGTGCTGATTGGCATCGCTTTGGAGACGCTTAAGATTTGGAACGATTGGAACTGCAAATATTGACCGAGCGCCCAGAACGCCCCTGAGATAAATCCGGTCACGATGGCGAGTGTCGTGAACTCCGGTCGGAAGACGAGGGCAATCACTGTTGCCATGATCATCGCCCCGATGGTCGTTCCGATTAACTGCTGAATCGGTTTTCCTCCTACTTTCGACACGATGAGTGGAATACTTCCCCACATGAGTGCCGGTAAGAGTGCCAAAAGAATCATTTCCATGAAGCACACCTGCTTTCTTAATATAACGTCTAACATGAAATTCCCACGTCTCCAATTTTATAAACCTAAATTCAAAAAGGGAATTGCCATGTCGAATACTACGATGATATAATGATTTCGAACGGGGCATTAGCTCAGCTGGGAGAGCGCTACGCTGGCAGCGTAGAGGTCAGGGGTTCGAGCCCCCTATGCTCCATTAATTGGTCACATCTCGAATGAGGTGTGGCTTTTTTATTGGTATGGTGCGATTCAACCTCTTTCTGAACGGGTAATGATAGTTAGACTTTTTCATATAAGGGGGAATTTTGATGGAACGTACATCTGTAGAAGAAACATTGACGAGCGTGATCGAATGCATGCGCGCATGCAACCACTGCTTCTCAAAAAGTTTGCAAGAAGAGGATTTACACATGTTCACCGAATGCATCCGCCTGACTCGAGAATGCTCAGACATTTGTACTTTAGCTTTAAATGCCTTAGAAACAGATTCAGCCTTTTCAAAACCAATCGTTGCTTTATGCGCCCAAGTCTGCGATACGTGTGCGGTTGAATGCGGACGACATCAGCACGACCATTGTCAAGCCTGTGCCAAAGCATGTGAGCGTTGTGCGGAAGCTTGCCGAACACTTGTTGCCGCTTAAGCACGACATTCGTCTAACTTTCTGTTAGACTTTTTTTATTGCTTACGAAAGAAGGTAAACTATGAACCATACCATTCTCGCACTTGACGTGGAGACCGCTAACCGTGATAGTCGCAGCATCTGTTCTGTCGGATGGAGCATCCTTCAAAATGGTGATGTGGTCGAAACCGACCAGCGACTCGTCAATCCGGAGGAAGACTTTGATATGGGTAACATCCGCGTCCATGGCATTCGTCCGAGTGACGTGTGGGATGCACCGGCATTACCGGAAGTACTTTCCTCTCTTTACCCGATTTTACGGGAAGTGGACCTCGTCATCGCACATAACGCTTCATTTGACATGGGTGCCTTGAGAAAGGCGATTGTGAAATATGATCTATTCGATTTCCCTACAATCGAGTACGGTTGCACCGTCAAACTGTCACGTAAACTGTATCCAGGACTCCCGAACCATAAGTTGAACACGATGGCAGAACACTTGAACGTGCCGTTTATTCATCATGATGCTGCGGAAGATGCTCGCGTATGCGCGCTACTTATGCGAGACATGATGCAAAAAACCGGCATCACAAGCCCAAAAGAATTACATCGCTATACGTCCGTGAAAACAGGAACGCTCGCATATTAAACCGGTCATGAAATCATGACCGGTTATTTTTTGAAAATCCATCTCTTCTGGACATAATAACTGACGAAAAAGAGAAAACTATCGACGATTACTTTTAGGATGACCTCGCCTTGTCTGAGCAAGAGAAACAAGAGATAAACAAGGAGTGCTGAAACGACCATTTGAAGCACGACGAGACTAAAATATTTCGGAAGAGACCGCCGCGCCTTCGAATCGAAGACTACTTTTCGATTAACGAGATAATTGAAGAGAGAGGAAATGATTCGAGCGATGACCGTCGCGATGACGACGTGAGCCGTATCGAAGTATGGGGATAATAAATAAATAAAGAGCGCATACATCCCTACGTCGACAAGGAACGAGGCGACAGAGGATAACGAATACATCAAAAACATCCGATAAATTAAAATCGAGTCGAGAATCGGTCTAAAATGGGATGAATCATTTTCATTCTCATATACGGTCTGGATGGTCGTTTGTTGAATCGGGACCTGCAATCGTTTCGTGAACGTGAGCATATTCATCTCGAACTCATATCTATTTCCCGGAATGTCAATCAGTTGTCGCGCATATCGCATCGGGATGGCTCGAAGTCCCGTCTGCGTGTCTTTTAACTTCAGCCCGCTCCCAATCAACATCACGAGCCGTGTCGCCTGATTGCCGAATCGGCTCCGGAACGGAATCGCATCTCCGCTAAAATCTCGACATCCCATGATGAGATGATGTGGTTTATTCAACCCTTCCTCATAGACGTTGACGACATCTTGCGGCAAGTGCTGCCCGTCGGCATCGACCGTGATGACCCCCGTTTTATCCGGATATGTGTCCACCACATACCGTAACCCCGTCTTGATTGCTGCTCCCTTCCCTTGATTCTGTTCGTGCGTTAACACTTGGTCGACAAATGATGCAATCTTATCAAATGTGCCTACCGACGATTCGTCACTACCGTCATTGACCACAATGATGTTCGAAAACCCACTCGCCCTCAACTTCTCCACGAGTGTGACGAGTGCCTCATCAGGGTTATAGGCCGGAATCAAAATCGAATACGCTTGGCGTGTTTCCACTTCATGCATCTGCATCGCCACCCCTCCTTCAATTCCTCTATACCCGAAGCAATGAATTCGCATTCCCAATAAAAAAACATCAGCCCTAAGGCTGATGCATGTACTCACCCGATAAAGATCAAGTAAGACGAAACGAAATAGACAACGACAACGAGTAACGAAGGAATCACATAACGTACCTTCGACGTGACATTTTGTCTTAGCACACTATACATGACGAGGATCGATAGGATCGTGATCCCGACCGCAGATACGAGGTGTGACGTCGAGACATCTGCGAGAATCGATCCATTCCGATAGAAGACATCTGACATGGCGATAATCAACATGTTGAAGATATTCGAGCCGAGAATCGAACCGAATGCCAAGTTGACATTACGTAGTTTGAGCGCCATGAACACAGCGACCGCTTCCGGGAGTGACGTCGATGCCGCAATCAAGAAGCTACCGACAAAACTAGAACCGAGTCCTGTGACAACGGCAATTTGATCACCTGTGATGGAAAGGGCTGTTCCTGCCGCCATGATTACGATTGCAGCGATGATGAATCCAAAGACCGCACGTTTCAGCGTGATCTCTTCATATTTACCGACGACCACTTCTTCTTCGACTTCATGCTCCGCGACCGGCTCTGTCGGTTGTTTCCCGATATAGTAGATTCCGATACCGTATAGAATCGCAATCAAGAGCGCGTCGACTCCGATTCCGATAAACGTCATATCGACGCGAACGATCAAAGCAATCAACGTCGTGACGGTCAAGAGTAACCCAAGTCCGGCCGTGTACAGGTGGTCCCGACTCGCATAGTTGAACAATTGCTTCTGTCGGAAGTATAGGTCGAACATCGCTAAGATAAAGATATTGAATAGGTTACTTCCGAGCATGTTTCCGATGGCGATGTCTGGGTTGTCAATCATGACAGCCGATATACTTGTTGTCACTTCCGGGAGCGAAGTCGCTCCTGCCAATAACACCGTACCGACGAGCATCCCGCCCATTTTCGACTTTTCAGTCATGACGTCGGCGTACGTCGATAATTTGATTGCGGCGTAGACGGTGATGGCCGCAGCCAGTAAGAAATAAACAAATACCATTTTTTCTCCTCCTTGGGTAAACAAAAAAGACCTTTTTATGGACGACAAAAACGCCCATAAAAAGGTCTTGCGGACTTGTAAAAGCTCGATGGACCGAGTGCGCACGCACTGTAATGACGACCCATCGACCACGATTGTGGTCGCTACTCCCCTTTTTATCTTCCCTTTGACTATAGCATGAAGAGAACTAGTTGACAATCGAGCGACGTATGAGTGCGAGAAGTTCTTGTGGCTCAAGAGCCGTCCGATATGCGAGTTCTTGCATCCCCGCGAGCTTCTCGGGTGACAATGGCGTGGTCCAACCCGCTTCGTGAAGTCGCTGTCGGAAGCACATAATCTCTACTTCATCAATCGTATCTCGCCCGACAATCTTCTTTAACTCATATGCCGTTTGACATAGTGGTGCCGATTCTTGCAACCATTCGTCTTCGACGAAATGGGTCAGCATCGATTCAAGGAGCCTTGCCACTTTTCGATCTTTTGAATTTTTCTCGCCGTAAAACAATAGATGGAGTTCTTGTTCATACAAACCGATTAGGTCTGTCGAACTCCGAAACGGTTCAAATGCTGATAGTAATTCATGATAATACCATGATTGGTCTCGCAGCGGTCGTTTAAAACGTTGCCACACCTTCATCCCTTCCATCTCAAGATCATAACGGATGGAACGGAGATTATGTAGCTTATCCGCCACGAGAAGTGCGACTTCATCAAATTGAAGTGATTTCACCTGCTGAAGTGTCAGTCGTTTTCGTTGTTCCCACGACTCGTCACGATTTTTTTCCGAGACCGCGAGAACGAGCCTGTGCACGTCAGATCCGAATTTTGATAAGATTTCTTGTGGGTCCGTCTTCGTGTCCTCAATCAAATCATGGAGTAACCCTGCCGCCACGACCACCGGTGCTTGATGATCGGACTCAAGAAGCATGGCGACCGAGAATGGGTGTGACAAAAATGGTATGGATGAACCTTTTCGGAACTGTCCTCCGTGACGAATAGACGAAAAACGTAACGCCTCTTCTACGAGCGGGTTCATGTCGCCATCCTCCTTCTTCCGGATAAAAACTCTCCTATTCATTACCCGGAATTAGGTACATATAACCTAAAAACATCCCGAATTTAGGTATATGGTCACATTATTTTTCATAAATCATTTTTTTCGTCATTCCTCCATCTACGACAAGATTATGCCCGTTCACAAAACTGTTTTGACGATCGATCAAGTATCTCACAGCGCGGACGATATCTTCTGGTTCACCGACCCGGCCTGATGGATGTTGTTCATGATCAATCTCACGTAACGACTCATCAGACGTATGAATCCATCCTGGACTGATCGCATTCACCGTCACAGGGCGGTCGCCTAATGAGATGGCAAGTGAATGGCTCAAGCCGACGATGCCTCCTTTAGATGCACCATATGCATCCCAATGCGGTTCGTTCTGGAAAGCACGTGTCGAGGCCATGTTAACGATTCTTCCATATGACTCATCTTGATTCAGTTCTAAAAAGTATTTCGCACAACTAAATGTCCCGACTAAATTGACATCGATGACTCGTTTGAACGTGTCAATCTCAAGCTCATCAATCGGCTTGACCAGCGAAGCGATTCCCCCATTGTTGATCAAAACATGGGCTCGACCAAATTCGTTGTGAATATCGTCAAAGACACGCTTAAGTTCAGACGTGTCTCCAAGGTCTACTTGATAAAAGCGTAACCCTTTAATGTCCGGGTCATCTCCAATATCTAACCCGATTACTTCATACTGATTTACGAAAGCTTGAGCAATCGCATAACCAATTCCTTGACTAGCTCCTGTTACAATCATTACGTCTTTCATCATTCATCCCTCCTAAAAGACTGTATACCCAAATTCCGATTAGTCGGACCATAGTTTTCGATTCGAAGTCGTGATCACACTCGCTCCCGCAGCAAGTGCCGCTTGGACTTCCTCCTTTGTTTCAATCAGCCCACCTGCGAAAACGGGTATCCCCGTCTTCTCCTTCACACGTTGAATATACTTCGGCACAATACCTGGTAAGACTTCGATATAGTCCGGTTTTGAACGTTCAATGTGCTTGATACTTTTCTCTAATGAGGTGGAATCAATTAAAAATAAACGCTGCACAGTGACCACATCATTTTGCTTTGCCTTGACGATGACGTTTCCTTTCGTCGAGATGACGCCGAACGGTTTAAACGTCTGACAGACATACTCCGTCGCATACTCGTCGGCCTT
Source organism: Exiguobacterium sp. s43 (assembly GCF_018617255.1). GTDB lineage: Bacteria > Bacillota > Bacilli > Exiguobacteriales > Exiguobacteriaceae > Exiguobacterium > Exiguobacterium profundum. The sequence goes on along the minus strand of NZ_JACSJT010000001.1, from coordinate 1,175,259 downwards.
CATACCTTGAATCAAATCCATATGGATGAACACTTTTTTATCATGCTTCCCCAATAATCTGAAGATGGAGTCCAATCGACTCATATGAATCTCTAATAACACTCCTAATTCGAAATCACTCGATAAAAACCGCTCCAAATCCCGCATGTCCCGTATCGCCGGTAAGATGGATTGACCATTGATCATCAACTATTCCCCCTGTCTCCTTCTCATTATGCAGATAGCCGATTTTATAAATCAAGGTTTACTCATTCAATATATCGGGAAAATAAAATCAACTTGTGTAGAGGGGGATTTGAGTATGGTCAATGAAGTAACTGTAAAAGTCGAAACACCGACTCCAGAACAACATCAAGCGTTACGCGTGAAGGCAGGGATGCCACGACGTTCTGATCGAGGTACGGTGAAGGGGCTTCAAAATACACTGTATGGTATTTGTTTATACTTAGATGATGAGATTGTCGGAATGGGACGCGTCGTCGGTGACGGCGGGATGGTATTCCATTTAGTAGATATCGTCGTAGATCCGGAATGCCAAGGGCTTGGACTCGGAAAATTAATCATGGAGCATTTGATGGAATGGATCTTACAAGAAGCCGACGAGACGGCCATCATCAGCTTAATCGCTGATATTCCAGCCGATGGATTGTATCGACAGTTCGGTTTTGATTACTCACGACCTGAATCCGTCGGAATGGAGTATCAATGGAATCAAAGAGAAAGCTAATTGGGGTCGTGAGAGGAGATGACGTATGGATGGGTTAAACATCATCGTGTTGCTCGGATTGGCGCTCACCCTCATCTCTGTCCTCAGTCTCCTGATTGAACGATTATTCTTCCCAAGTATTTTAGCGTTTATCGCAATCGGGGTCGGGGTCGGGTTTTTCTGGGATGGGAATGAAGTTTTTAAAGTCGCGGGAGAGATTGGAATCATTCTGTTATTTTTCCTACTCGGTCTGAAGTTTCCACTACGTGAACTTTGGAAGCGCATGCGGAAAGTATGGAAGGCGGGAATACTCGATATCATTCTGTCATTCGGGGTATCGTTTGGGATTGCTTTAGCATTTGGTCTCGATTTCCCTCGCGCCTTTTTAATCGGGGCCGTCTTATATGCGACGAGCTCCTCCATCTCTGCGAAACTGCTTGAGCGGCATTCCGAAAAACATGAAGATATTAAAGAGTTTGTGCTCGCATTACTCATCTTTGAGGATATTTTTGCCCCTCTCCTATTGACGGTTGCCCCTTTCATCATTCAAGAAGAACCGGTTGCGATGTCCGATATCGGCAAAGTGTTCGCAGGATTTCTGATATTTGGAGTACTCTTGTTCATTGGTTCGAGCTTCGTATCCAAACAACAAAAGTTTTCGAAGCACTTGTTGCGACAAGATGATGCGAGTATCGGTCTGATCGGACTCATTCTCTTTTTCGCAGGGATTGGGATGGTGTTTGGATTATCTGAGATTTTAGGAGCATTCATCGCCGGGATCATGCTCGCAGATATCCACGACGTGAGACCGCTGAAACGTTTGACCGTACCCGTCCGAGATTTATTCTTGCCGATCTTTTTCATCTCGTTCGGTATCTCGATCAACCTCGAGAAAGGTGTCATCGTGAATGCGCTCTTCTTCGTCTTGATTGTATGGGGGGTATTGTCAAAATGGATTGTCGGACGTATCGGGGGCAGAATCTATGGCTTGACGCGTGTTCAAGCCAATGAAGCCGGGTTCTCACTCGCGCCACGTGGGGAGTTCTCTATTTTATTTACCGCCCTTTCGAACGGGGCCATCAACTTGTTTGTCGGTCTCTATATTTTTGTGTCAGCCATTGTCGGAATCATTCTGTTCCGTTTCTCAGAGTACTTGGCAGAAAAAACAGAAAAAACCCTCACGAAAGTCTTACCAGACGAGAAAAAAGAAGAATAAATTGGCGGACCCATACGCTGGGTCCGCCTACTTTGTGCATTAGTCTTTTGCTAGTTTGTTGTGCCGCTTTTTACGCCATACGATATAAATGATGACGCCGATGAACAGTAGCCCATAGATTGCATAAGAATAGGCATCGAGGTATGAGAGGATATCTTGCCAATTCTCACCGACTTTCATCCCGATAAGGATGAGAATAGTATTCCATAAGGCTGTTCCAGCCGTACTGAGCAGTAGAAATTTCATGAATGGCATGTTCGACATCCCTGCAGGAATCGAGATCAGGCTTCGGACGACCGGCATCAAACGTCCAAAGAAGACCATCCATCCCCCGTATCGATCGAACCAGGCATCCGCCTTTTTTACATCATTCAGATCAAGTCGTAACCATTTTCCGTATTTCTTCGTCCATTTTTCAATCTGCTCGACATCAGACAAGAGTCCAAGGCCGTATAATAATACGGCTCCTAATATGGCACCGACCGTCGATGCCACGATGACGAGCGTGATGGACAAATTCGTCTTCACAGCAAAAAAACCACCAAAGAGTAAGACGACTTCAGAAGGGATCGGTGGAAACACATTCTCAATAAAAATCATGAATGCAATCCCTATGTAGCCGTACTGTTCAATCACAGAAATCATCCAGTCACTCATGTCGCTTCCTCCATTCTTCCCCTCTATACCCGTCCATTTTGCTATATAATCGCAAAGACATGCTACACTCAAAGAAAGGAGCTGATTGAAATGGAAGAAACAGTACGGTGTCCTTGGTGCGGGACGGATCCATTGTACGTCCGTTACCATGACGAGGAATGGGGAAAGCCCGTTCACGATGATCAGAAGCACTTTGAATGTCTGACACTCGAAAGTGCGCAAGCAGGACTTAGTTGGATCACCATCTTGAGAAAACGTGAAAATTATCGATTGGCTTATGCCGACTTTGAGGTGCAGCGAGTTGCTAGCTTTACGGATGAGGATGTAGAGAGACTCCTAGCCGATAGCGGGATCGTGCGAAATCGACGAAAAATCGAGGCGTCGATCAATAATGCGAAGCAGTTCATCAAACTACAGGAAGAGTTTGGCTCATTTGATTCGTACATCTGGTCATTCGTCAACAATGCACCGATCCTGAATGCATGGAATCGTCTTGAAGATGTTCCTGCAACGACGGAACTTTCTGAACGATTGAGTAAAGACCTGAAACGACGCGGCTTTAAGTTTTTAGGACCGACAACGGTCTATGCCCACCTACAAGCGACGGGTCTCGTCAATGACCATCTCATCTCTTGCACGTTCCGCTAACTTAAGACCAGCTCTCAAAAATATCTTTACATTCCCCCTCTTGTTGTGACAATATTTTGACAAAGTGATACTCTATCACTGAAAGCGTTTTCATATTTTTTATCTTTCGGGGGGATGTTGATGAACGGAATTTTAGTGTCCATTGTCGTGTACATGGCACTGATGGTCTTGCTTGGGATCATCGCGTATCGGAGAACAAGCAGTATCGGAGATTACATGTTAGGTGGTCGGGCGCTTGGTCCCGGGGTCGCCGCCTTATCTGCCGGTGCATCAGACATGAGTGGATGGCTCTTAATGGGATTGCCTGGTGCCATGTATGCGTCAGGGATTTCAAGTGGCTGGATTGTCATCGGGTTGACGATCGGTGCCTATTTGAACTGGTTATTGGTCGCACCGAGATTACGCATTTATTCATACATATCGGATGATGCGATCACAATCCCAGACTTCTTTGAGAAGCGATTTAAAGACACAAAAGGTGTGTTGCGTTCATTTTCAGCTGCTGTCACGTTAATCTTTTTCACACTGTATGCGACAAGCGGATTCGTTGCCGGCGGTCGCCTATTCAATGCCGTCTTCGACATTGAGTTTGTAACGGGAGTCGTCATTCTCGCTTCCATCATTATTCTGTACACTTTCATCGGTGGATTTTTAGCAGTAAGCTGGACAGATTTTGTTCAAGGATTGATCATGCTGTTTGCCCTTATTTTTGTACCTGCAATCGCCATTATAGCAACTGATGGTGTATCAAATGCTTTAGACACGGTACGAAATATTGATGAAGCGTTACTTGACCCGTGGACGGGGCAATCACTTATCGGAATCATTTCACTATTTGCGTGGGGGCTCGGCTATTTCGGCCAGCCACACATCATCGTCCGTTTTATGGCAATCGGAAAGCTCGAGGACATTAAGACGGCACGTCGAATCGGGATCTCATGGATGGTCTTCACCGTTGTCGGGGCGATGGCGACCGGATTGTTCGGTCTCGCCTATTACACACAACAAGGCCTCACCATCGATAATCCGGAGAACGTCTTTATCAACCTATCTGACTTATTATTCCCGGATTTGGTGACTGGTGTATTGTTGGCTGCTCTTCTCGCCGCCATCATGTCGACCATCTCCTCTCAATTGCTCGTCTCGTCGAGTGCCGCGACGACAGACTTTTATCAGAAGTTCTTCCGTAAAGAAGCGGGAGACCGTGAACTCGTCATGGTCGGTCGGATTACGGTCATTCTCGTATCCGTCATATCGATTATTCTTGCACTCGATGCAGACGACACCATCTTAAACCTTGTCGGTTATGCTTGGGCAGGGTTTGGTTCATCATTTGGTCCGCTCATCTTGTTTAGTCTGTTTTGGAAACGAACGACGCGTCAAGGCGCGCTTGCTGGAATGTTGACTGGAGCCTTTGTCGTCATTCTATGGAAGAACTATGCCGCTTCTCTTTTCGGAACGTTTGGGACATTGTATGAAATGATTCCAGCATTCTTCTTGTCGGCGCTCGCCATCTATATCGTGAGTTTGATGACGCCGCCACCAAATGAGGTCATTCAACGTGAGTTTGACCAAATGCAAGACATGGTCAAGGAACATATCAAATAATTCTCATGACAGGTCAAAAATGACCTGTCTTTATTAATATATGCAGGATTTTTCTTGATTATCGACGAATTTTAGGATTATCGTACGAATCTGTCGTGAAAAGGAGAATCGGGATGAAACCAATCAAGATCGTCTCTCGCCTTACCTTCCTGTCTAGCTTTGTATTATTAATCGCCTGTGGTACGACTCCGGCAACCAATCAAGAAGTACCAGAAGAAGTCGAGGAACCGATTGTCGAGATACCTGAAGAAATGCCGCCTGCCGAACCCGAACTGATTGTCACGACGGCCTCCCTCTATGCAATCGGCGATATTCTTCTACATGATTCGGTATACAACGCAGCACGTACCGATGAAGGGTATGAATTTGATTCTGCATTCGAGCAGATCTCTCCAATATTGAATCGCGCCGATATTTCAATTGCCAACCAAGAGAGCATGATTGGCGGGAGTGAAATCGGACTTTCGAGCTACCCGGCATTTAACAGTCCATATGAAATTGGTGATGCCTTACAACGGGCAGGAATCGATTTGGTCACGACAGCGAATAATCATACGCTCGACCGTGGCGTCCGAGCTATTGAAAATTCGATTGACCATTGGAACGCAATCGAAATGCCTTATACAGGCTCCTTCCTATCTGATGAGGACAAAGCGAATATTCGTACGTTGACGGCTAATGATATTTCTTTTTCCTTCCTCGCATACACTTACGGGACGAATGGAGTCGTGCCGAAGCAGCCTTATCACGTAAATTATATCGACCTTGCACAGATGCAACCAGAGATCGAGAAGGCGGAACAGTCGACTGACATGACGGTCGTCTCCCTCCATTTCGGTACGGAATATGAGCCGTTACCGAATAAGAGTCAAACTGAGCTCGCCCAATCGTTAGCAGATCTCGGAGTCGATATCATCATCGGTCACCACCCTCACGTGCTGCAACCTCCGACCATGCTAGAAGGAGTCAATGGCAATCAAACTTTTGTCATCTACTCGCTCGGTAATTTCCTTTCCGGACAACAAGGGGATGAGCGAAACACGGGCGGCATCATCGGGATTGATGTGGTCAAGACAATCGAAGATGACCAATCGACTATTGAATTGAAAAATCCGATGTTCTATCCAACCTTTACTCAAAAATCATCTGTCGGACATTATGAGGTCGTCCCGTTAAAGGTTGCTCGTCCTGAACTTCTTTCCCCTGTTAGCGACCATATGTCGCAATGGTTACCCCAACTCAAAATCGAACAATGACGACCACGAAATCACTCGTGGTCTTTTTATTTTCAAAAAAGGGTTGCCACACGACATCTTATCCCTTACACTGAGTTGTATATTTATAAATAAAGATTAATAATTATTCATAAGGGGTGTTCATATTTTGAAACAGAAACTCGTATTGGCTTACTCAGGTGGTCTTGACACATCGGTTGCGATTAAATGGTTGGACGAACAAGGTTATGATGTGATTGCAGTCTGTTTGAACGTCGGGGAAGGGAAAGACTTAGAAAAGATTCAACAAAAAGCGATGAAAGTTGGAGCGAAAAAATCAATCGTCATCGATGCGGTCGATGAGTTCGTCAACGAGTTCGCTCGCTATTCGATGCAGGCCCATACATTATATGAAGGCGTATATCCACTCGTTTCGGCACTATCACGCCCCCTCATCTCGAAAAAATTGGTCGAGGTCGCACAGGCCGAAGGCGCCGTCGCTGTGGCCCATGGATGTACCGGGAAAGGAAATGACCAAGTACGTTTTGAAGTGTCCATTCATGCACTCGATCCTTCACTCGAAATCGTCGCACCGGTTCGGGAATGGAAATGGTCACGTGAGGAAGAAATCGCGTATGCGGCAAAACATCAAATTCCGATTCCAATCGTTCAAGAAGAACCATTCTCAATCGATCAGAACATCTGGGGACGCGCCATCGAATGCGGCATCTTAGAAGATCCTTGGGCAGCACCTCCGGCAAGCGCATATGAGTTAACAGCGGCACTTGAGGACACACCGCATGAACCGACTTATCTTGAGATTGAATTCAAGAACGGAGTGCCGGTTGCTATTGATGGGAAGAGCCAATCGTTCACTGATATCTTAAAAGAGCTCAATATCGTTGCGGGTGCCCATGGTGTCGGGAAGATTGACCACATCGAGAACCGGGTCGTCGGTATCAAATCACGTGAGGTGTATGAGGCACCTGGCGCCATGACATTGATCACTGCGCATAAAGCTCTTGAAGCCTTGACACTCGTTCGTGAAGTGGCGCATTTCAAACCAATTGTCGAGCAAAAATTGACAGAAACAATCTACAACGGACTTTGGTATTCACCGCTCACAAAAGCACTTCTTGCGTTTATCGATGAGACTCAAGCGACCGTCACAGGAACGGTTCGCATGAAATTGTTTAAAGGGCAGGCCATCGTCGACGGACGGAAGTCGCCAATTTCTCTTTATGATGAGGAACTTGCGACCTATACGTCAGCCGATACGTTCGATCAACAAGCAGCTATCGGATTCATCAAGTTATGGGGTCTTCCAACAAAAGTTCAATCAGAGGTGTTGATGGAAAAGGGAGCGTTCGTCAATGAGTAAATTATGGGGAGGCCGTTTCGAGAAGACGGCGAGCGATTGGGTCGATGCATTCGGTGCATCGATTGAATTTGATGCTCAACTCGTCCTTGAGGATTTAGAAGGTAGCATGGCTCACGTGACGATGTTAGGTGACCAGGGCATCCTCTTAAAGGAAGAAGTCACTCAAATCCTTGATGGATTACAACAACTTAAGCAAAAAGCACTCGCGGATGAATTGAAATTCGAGGTGTATCACGAAGATATCCATATGAACTTAGAAGCTCTGCTTCATGAAGCGATCGGACCGGTTGCAGGGAAGATGCATACGGCACGTAGTCGAAACGATCAAGTCGCAACGGACATGCATCTTTACTTGAAAGAACGTGTGAAAGAAGTGATTCAATTGATTGAATCGCTTCAGCGTGAATTGCATGCTCACGCTTCAGAAAACGTAGAGACAATCATGCCTGGCTATACGCACCTCCAACGTGCACAACCGATCTCGCTGGCCCATCACTTGCTCGCCTATTTCTGGATGCTAGAGCGTGATAAGGAGCGGTTTACGGACAGCTTGAAGCGGATTGATTGGTCTCCTCTTGGCGCAGGAGCCTTAGCCGGGACAACGTTTCCGATCGACCGTTCCCGTTCAGCTGAATTACTTGGATTCAATCGGGTTTACCCGAATAGCCTCGATGCCGTTAGCGATCGTGACTTCATACTCGAGTTTCTTTCAAATGCGTCGATGCTTATGATGCACCTCTCCCGCTTCTGTGAAGAATTGATTCTTTGGGCAAGCGAAGAGTATCGCTTCATTACAGTGTCGGATACGTTTTCTACCGGTTCGAGCATGATGCCACAAAAGAAAAACCCTGACATGGCCGAACTCGTCCGTGGAAAATCGGGTCGAGTGATTGGAAACTTGATGGGCTTGTTGACGCTCATGAAAGGACTTCCACTCGCTTACAATAAAGATTTACAGGAAGATAAAGAAGGGATGTTCGATACGGTCAAGACCGTTCAAGGCTCGCTCAGTATCATGGCGGGGATGATGAATGAACTGACGTTCCACCCGGACGTCATGAAACAAGCGACCGAGCGCGATTTTTCTAATGCGACCGAACTCGCCGATTATTTGACGGCAAAAGGGTTACCGTTCCGTGAGGCGCACGAGATTACTGGAAAACTCGTCAAATATTGCGTGGATGAGCGATTGTATTTACGCGAGCTTCCAATCACGGTGTACCAAACGTACTCTGAATTGATTCAAGAGGATGTGTATCATGCCTTGACCCCTGAACAGGCAGTCGCACGTCGAAACAGTTACGGCGGAACAGGATTCGATGCCGTCCGTGAACAGTTGAAAGAAGCTTCGGCATGCATGAGCACGATGACCTATTCTTAATCATCTTGAACCCGTCACGTTAATCTGTGACGGGTCTATTTATCCTGTTCATTCAGACGTTCAACGAAAGAAGGAAGACCTTTTTCTAGTAGAAGATCGAATACCTCCATCATCTCATCAATGGAATTTTCATTGACGTCTAGTAGATATTGCAAGACGACCCCATCGACTGCCGCAATCAGCCATGAACTGAACGCATTGTTTAGACGAGTGTTTTCTAGTCCGTACAAATGAATCAGGATTTGTTCGATCTGTTTTGTCCATTCTGCATATTTGTCCTTTAATTTCAGTTGTGCATCCATATTACCAAGTAGTACTTCATGAGCAAAATGATACTGCAAGCGGTTCTCTGCATCTTTATGAAAGCGTTCCGCCGTATTTCGTGCAATCTCCATTTTGATACGTTCTTTTGAATAGGCATCGTCTGTCATTTCTTTGGCGATTTGAGAGGAAACAGACAAGCTCTCATTCATTAAATCGTACAATAGATCTTCTTTATTTTTGTAATGATGATAGATGGCTCCTGTCGTCATATTCGCCTCGATTGCAATCGCTCTGACTGTTGCCCCGTTCACCCCACTTCGAATAATGACCGTTCTGGCTGCATCTAGAATTTTATTTTTACCGTCCACTATTATTCTCCCCTTTCGAGTCCACTTTAGAATAACATAGCTCTACCAATGCGAGTGCTCAGGACTAAATTTTGTGAAATAATTCACATTGACTAAATAGGATTGTCCGCCTATACTAAAAACATAACAAACGTTATGTTTGTTAAATTCAAATGAGAAGGTGAATGGAATGAACGTTTGGCCGCATGTAATCTCGATGCCACTCTATTTAGGTTTATTATTAGGAATCATCGTTTTTTTCAGAAAGCACTATAAACTGTCCGCCTACTTTTGGCTCGCTTCGTTATTGACCATCCCACTATGGATGATGGGGAATGTTGATGGATGGTTTCGTTGGGCTAAAATTGTAAGCGTTATCATACCGACGATTATCGTTGGTTTCTCTCGAATCGCCATTTACGAGAACAAACAAGGACGGATTTGGAACTTTTTAAAGCGTGACGAATTTTTATGGTTCTTCTATGCCATCTTGTTTTTAAATATCGCAGAAGCCACGATTAAAGATGTGACACTCGGCAACTACTTTAATGCCGCCTGTGGATTTTTACTCTGTGTGACGATTCCTTTCGCACCGACTTTTTGGAAGTTTGCGAAAGAAGGATACGCCGATCTCGTAGCCTATACGACTGGGTCATGGAATTTTATATACACGTCATGGAACGCATGTTTCGTCTATGCAGAATCTCCAACTTATTTTGCCAGCTCGCTCTGCATCTTGCTTGCGGCAGAACTGTATCCGGTCATCAAGGGACGACCAGAGCTTTACATTACCGCTCGTATTTACACGCTTGCAGCCCATTTATTGATTCGCGCATGCTATGACATCTTCCCGCAAGTCATGAACTCTTCGACCTGGTTCAACCCGGAGGTATTGAAATCATGGGGAATGATTAATTTTGTGATCATCGTTCCTTACGTCTTCTGGCATATGTGGCAACTTCATCACAATAAGGCCATCATCAGCTTCAAAAGAGCCAAAGTATCATGATGGAATCGAATATGTGAACGTATGATTTCGATTGCTCAATAGTGAACAATTAACTGATGTAAGGAGGAGATTTGAGTGGGAATTCTGTATGAACGAATCGATCTCGTTGGATGGGGAATTGGGTTATTTGTCTTGTTTAGCTTGATGGCTTTCAATGAATTCAGTCGCACGACTAAATGGGGAGGAATAATGTTATTCTTGATAGTCCCGACTATACTGACCCTATTTGTTTGGCCGACTACCGCAGCACCAGGGAATGAATATGGAACGGGTACTTGGTTCAACTGGGTGAAAACATATTCTGCTCTCGCCGGCTGTCTCGGTTTCATGATTATTCGATATCGGCCCTCGCTATTACGAAAGAAATGGGTCTTATTCTTTCCACCGGGGATTTTGGCACTGAACATTTTAGAAGCTTGTATCCGAGACTTTCAAGTATACTTCTATAACGTTCCCGATGGCGCTTATATCGATCACCTTTGGGTCATGTCCGGACCTTGGAATCTAATGAACGGTTTTGCCGGATTATTGAACATCATCGCCATCTGCGGATGGGTTGGAATCAATATTTCGAAAGATCAATCAAAAGATATGATATGGCCCGATATGATTTGGCCATGGATCATCGCCTATGATTTATGGAATTTTGCTTACGTTTATAATTGTATCTCTGACCACTCGTTTTACGCGGGATTGATTCTGCTCCTTTCGTGTACCATTCCTTCTTTCTTTATTAAAAAAGGAGCTTGGTTGCAACATCGTGCCCACACGTTGGCTTTATGGATTATGTTCGTCATGACAGTTCCGGCGTTCGCCGACCGATTAGCTCCCGTACCGTCGACACATAACCCGAGAGCTTTCTTTATCGTCAGTCTGCTCTCCCTCTTATTCAACGTGGCACTTGTCTCCTATCAATTTTATCGGATCCGTCAACGACATCTTCATCCACTCAAGGATGAGCTTTATGTTGAAACGAAGGCATATCAGACAGCTTTGAGTCAAAACGGGCTGTCTTGAAATAATTCTTGCCAACCCCTTCTCAACATGTTAACTTTTATATTGTTAACGTTAACTGAAAAGGGGTTTACATATGAAGATTCAAGATATGACTCAAATCGCCTTCGGCGCAGCACTCATCGCAAGTATCGGTTTCATCGAAATACCGATTGGACCCGTTCCGATCACCCTTCAAACACTCGCCATCATGACCATCGCCGGCATATTCGGTGCTCGAAAAGGATTTTTGGCAGTCATCGTGTACCTCCTGCTCGGCTTGATCGGACTTCCAGTATTGAGTGGTCAAGGAGGTCTCGCACCATTTGTAGGACCAACTGTCGGATATTTAATCGCCTTTCCGATTGCAGCGCTCTTCATTGGCTGGTTCAGCGAACGCTATCGCTCCATTCCAGCATTGATTGGTTATAACTTTTTATTCGGTCTAGGGCTCGTCTACTTACTCGGAAGTATCGGACTCGAGATCGTTCTCGGTATGTCGTTCATTGATGCGCTCAAAGTTAATATTCCATTCCTCTTCGGTGACGCTTTGAAAGCAGTGCTCGCAGCCATATTAGCTGTGAAAATTTCTCAGAACGTTCAAGTTCGTCGTTCCCTCGCTTCGTAAAGGTTCGAACGTTTCACCCGTTTCCATCTGTGGAATAACTGTAGTATGGAAGGGGGTGTCCCGATGAGCGACTCGACGTTTAAAAAACGCTTACAGAAAGCGACCCACTTTTACCAACGCTCTGACAAAGGGCAGCGTCAAGGAATCGATAAGTCGTCTCATGAGAAACGTGACACAGATGCGTTTGAGCGAAGACTCCGTGAGGCTAAAGCGAAAGTTGGCGAGATTCAAGAAAACATTGACCATATTGCTAGACGTTAAAACCCCGTCCGAAGACGGGGTTTATTTTTTGCGTGGTCGAATGAGGAGGGTGACGATGAACAGAAGCGCTAATGTGACGAGAAGTGCAAGTGATGCCGTATTCCACCCTATCAAATTCAACCCTACACTGATGGCGACCGTGATATAAAATCCACCGAGCGCTTTTTTGACGTGCTGCGAGCTGAAACGTTGTAGCTGTTTCGCCCCAAATGGCGATCCGATCATGGCACCCGCAATCAGAGCAAGACCGTGCAGATAATTCGTTTCAGCACCTGCCACCGTATAACTGATGACACCGGATACGACGATGAGAAGCGCTGCCGTAATACTCGTTCCGACCGCACGCTTCATCTCTGTGTTCAACAACTTGACCTGAAGAGGAGTCAAGACGAATCCACCGCTTACTCCCATCAACGAGGAGATGAACCCCGCGAACACACCGATGATCCCAAGGCGTGGTACAGAGTCCGTTCCGACGCTTCCTTCCACATGCTGTTTCGAACGAAAGAAAGAAACCGCAAAATATGTGAGTAATGCGATATAGACGAGTGAGATGATCAGTGTCGCCCCATCGACTCCTTCTAAATAAAAGACAAGCGGTGTGGCAATCCAGGTCCCGACAATCCCGAACACACCGATCCATAAGGCGTGCGACACGTTCACGTTACGCAAACGGATATGCGAGATCGTTCCTGCCGTCGTTGATCCGAGCGTCAACATCAGGCTAAGGGCAATCGCCGCACTCGCTTCATACCCGAAGACAAGAAGAAGTGGTGTCAGTAAGATTCCACCACCAATTCCAAAGAATCCACTCAAGATTCCGATTAACGTTCCTAAAAGGAGAAACTGTAATACTTGTAAAACGTCCATGTTGTACCCTTCTTTCATTGGTCTCGTCTGCAATCATATCAAAAAGGGGCGTCGAATGCGCCCCTTTGCTTACAATGACCGTTCTAGAAACTCGAATATTTGTTGACGATATTCATTCTGGAATGACTGGTACGATCCGACATGACCTTCGTTATCAGTCACCCAAAGTTCGACGCGTTCTTGTGCTTCAGCCAATTTTTCACTTTCAGAAACAGGAATCGCATCATCGCCTTTACTGTGGATCAATAAGATAGGAGCCTCAATCAACTTGATATCCTGAATAGGAGATACGACATCGGCATCGAGACCGGTGAACCAAGGGGTCACAGTCATGATGACGGGCGTGAACGGAACGTTCGGCAAGTCACTCCATACCGGAAGATTTGTCTCGAGATAATTTCGTAAATCACTAAACGGACTGTCGGCGATGACTGCAGCAACTTCGACATCATCAGCTGTAGAGAGTGCTGTCGCCGCTCCCATTGAAATCCCATACAAGACAACCGGTCCTTCTGAACGACCTTTCGCATATTGGATGGCCGCTTTTAAATCGGATTGTTCTTTAGCGCCGACCGTGACTCGGTCACCCTCTGATATCCCTGAACCGCGAAAATCGAACGTTAAAAATTGGTATCCTTGTTCATGAAATTCTGGAATCAACTCTTTCAACGGTAAATCTTCCTGTTCACGGTTCTTCCCATATCCGTGGGCAAAGACGATGGTCGCACGCGGCGTAGGATGAGGAATCCACCATCCGTATAAGTCATATCCTTCCTCCGATTCGATTGTCACATTCTCGTACTTCAAACCAAGTGATTTCGGGGTGTATGTCAATGTTTCCCGCTCCGGTGACGTCAACTGGTCCCCAATATGAGCCGAGATTCCTCCGATAGCCAAACCGGCAACGAGTAAAATGATGAGTACCGCAATACTCAATAGTTTCATCCAACGATTCATCCGTAACTTCCCCTCGATTCTATTTACTCTATCTCAACCAGCTACGAAGCGCGATGAGCGCATGTTGGACTGGTTCCCATGTGCTAGACGGAATGAGATAACATGTCGCTTCATGGATAGAAAATGTTCGCACATCCTTTTGTTTGACGATGTTCTCGCCGATTGCGCCAAACGGATCGCTGTTCACATCGACATGTTCAAATGTACGCCACTTTCGCTCCCCTCGTTCTATAACAGCACAACCGAATGATTTGGTCGGGCCATCAATTCCGTACTCGGCATAATGCCAGAGTGTCGTCGCATCGAGCGGAGACCCAAGGTGAAGGATTCGTGCGTTTCGCTCAATCATTCGCTCGATAGGTGAACCTGGACCGAACCCGACATCGATGGTATGACCGGACACGATGGCTTCAGCCCCATCGCCCCAGGCGGCAACAGACCACATCGGATGGGAACTACGATATACGTGCGGATAGCTTCGGAACAGTTCCGGCACACGTCCCATGCCACGTGTCGCTGTTTTATCAGCTTCGTACGGAGGCATCTCCGCGCGAATCGTCTGCCACCATTCCACGGGGACAGGTGGCGCTTCCCATTCAGCTGGGTCTGAATTGTCTCCGGTCTGGGTCGCCATCATAATCAACCCAGATGGACCGACCACTTCCTGAATCGCTTCAATGACGGTCTGCGCCCCTCCACATACCCAACCGAGTTTTGAGAGCGACGAATGGACAAACAACGCCTCTCCCGAGCGAACGCCGGCTTCTTTTAACTTTTCGATGAGACTCGACTTCGTCACCATCTTTTTCACAACCATCACTCCACAATCAGCTGGATCGACGACCCGCTTCTAGATTTTTTCACTTCAATCCGTGCATCGACACGGTCTTTCAATTCTTGGACATGACTGATGACGCCGACGAGCCGACCGGTCGCCTGTAAAGACATCAATAATTCAATCGCCTGGTCTAGAGATTCGGCATCGAGCGTACCGAATCCTTCATCGATGAGCATCGTTTCAAGACTGATGCCCCCACTCAACTGTTGGACCACCTCCGCAAGTCCAAGAGCGAGTGACAGCGACGCCTTAAACCCTTCACCGCCAGATAAATTTTGTACACGACGCGATCGTCCGGTATAGGCATCAAAGACGAGAAGCTCAAGACCAGATTTGGCATTCCCTTTCGCCGTCTCGACTTTCCGCTCAAGCCGGAACTGACCGCTCGTCATCTGATCCAAATGAATGTTGGCCGCATGAAGGATCTGATCAAAAAAGGCGGTTTGAACATATGTCTCAAACGTCATTTTCTGTGGGTTGATTCCCTTCCCCGTATCCGCAATCAATTTGATTGTCTCTAATTTCTGCTCTTCTTGCGCCGTCTGTTCGCGAAGGGTATTCCATTCCGAGATGACGTGTCTATGTCGAGACAAGGCATCTTGGGCTGTGATCAGCTGTTTCGACGCCTGCTCACTGCATTCAGCCACTTCCTTCACTTTCATCTCCATCTCGTGCAGGTCTGGTCGCTCCTGATTCTTCAGTTTTTCTTCAATCATCTGTTTATGGTGTCGGAGTCGAACACCTTCTTCCTCCTCACGTTGCAACTGTTCACGAATCATTGTCCGCTTGTCGATTTGATTGGCGTATGATTCATAGCGTTCACGCGTCAGATGTGATGCTTCTAGCTGATTGACCCAAATGGTCTGCTGGGCATCATACTGCTTCGATGCTTCAGTCAACTGTTCACGGATCAATGACAGTCGTTCTTCCTCTTTCCAAAGTGCTTTTTTCACCGTCTCAAACTCAAGGTCGTACGCTTCGACTTGTTTCATCAACATCGAGATGCGGTGCTCAAGGTCGGCTCGCTCGCGCTGCAACGCATCGAATGTCGTTTCTTCACTTTGACCGAGTGCGTACAGACTTTGTTGCGTCATTTCAAGTTCGGATACGACACGCTCCCGCTCTTCGAACTGTTGACGTCGCTCTTGCTCTAACTGTCGGATTTCTGCTGACAGTTGGCGAAGTGTCCGTTCGTTCTCTTGATGCATTCGTTCTTCCCGTTGCAATCGTTCTGCACGTGTTCGCCACTTATTGAGTTCTTCTGTGACATCGCCATTGAATTGAATGTCTTTCGAAGCTTGATCTAGTTCTTTTCGGACTGCTTCAAGTTGTTGATGAAGCGAACGATAATCCGCCCTCGCTTCGATTAAGCGTGTGGACAAATCATCAAGACGGGCCACGGCCGCATCCCGCTCCGTGATGTTCGTAACGGTTTCTTCGTGTTGTGGGATATCATGATGACGAGAACCGCATACCGGGCATGGCTCACCGTCTACAAGCGTCTCGCTCAGTTGTTTCGCTAGTATTAATTGTTCTTGCTGTGTAAACGTGGTGACCACTTCTTGTTGGGTCACGTACTGCCGTTGAACGTCTTTGCCCGTTCGTTCACATTCGTCGAGTTGTTTCGATAACTCACGCGCCTTTGTTTCAAGAGATGCCAGATGCACCAATCGGTCGACATGACGCTCGGCGTCGACTGCTCGTTCGCTAGGTTCAGACTTTATGCTGTCGACCAATCGCCGTTCTCTTTCTTGAAGTTCTTGTAACCGAACTTCTTTTGAAAACATGGCCAATTCTTTTGCACGATTCATCAATCGGTCACGAAGGGTCACGAGTGTGGCGCGCTCCTTGATTCTTGGCATCATCTCATCGACGATCCGAAGTCGCTCCTTACGAGAGATGACTTCTTCTTTGTCCGTTTCAATCGTTGGTTGTTGCTCCATTAACTTTGATTGAGAGGATTGCAAGTGCTCTAATTTTGTCGAAGAGGTCTGTTCTTCCATCGTCAACCGACGCACGAGTTGCTCTAACTCCTGTAACCGTTCAAAGACTGGACGAATGTTTGCCGCCACCTCTAAATTTGTTAGCAGTTCACGTGTTTCATTTCGAATCGATTCACCGTTTAAAAAGATTGCAAGTGCTCGATCGGTTTCTTCTCGCTCCTTGAACAGCGTGACGAGTGATTTTGCTTTCTCAAGCGCTTCTCTTGCCTCTTCCAGTGCTGTCGCATACAGTTGTTTCTGGGTTTTGGCCGTATCACATGTTGTCATCAGATATTCTTCACGCTCGTCAAGCCAACGTTGAATCTCCTCGATGGACTGGGTCGACACCTCTTCGATTGCTTCATCTTCGAGCTCTAATAACTTGAGTCGCGTCCGCTCGACCGCCCATTCCACTTGTTTTCGATACGCGCTATAGCGTTCACCCCACTTCTCCTGAAACGTACGATATGCCTCTGTTTTGAAAATGGATTGGAGGATTTGTTGTTTTTCATTCGAGTTCGAGTCGAGTAATTGTCTAAATTGGTTTTGAGGGAGCAACAAGATTTGACTGAACTGTTCATACGATAATTGTAAAATCGATTCGATTCGTTCTTGTACCTCGTTCACCTTCGTCGCCAGCGGCTTCCAACCGTCCTCCCATTCATAGAGGATGGCCTCGTGCGGAATTGGCGTCTTATTTTTCGGATGAGGTTGTTGCGGCTGTCTTACGATCCGATAGCGGTCACCTCGAATCGTGAACGAAAAATCTACTTCCGTCTTCAACTCAGGTTGTGCATACTGGCTTCTGAAGTCACTAGCATTTCGAAGCGACCCACTCGCCCGGCCATAAAGGGCAAACGTCATCGCATCAAAAATGGTCGTCTTCCCGGCGCCCGTCCGACCGCTGACGACAAACATCGAGCGACCAACCAACTGGGTGAAGTCAATCGTTTCACGTTCTGCATACGGTCCAAATGCTTGAATCATCAATTCAACCGGTCTCATTAGTCATCACCTTCTTCTATCATTTGCTTCACGGCATCTGAGGCAGTGCGATCATGTACGGCCTCAAAAAATTGGAGATATACCTCTTCTACTGACTGTCTTTCGAGCGTCTCGCGTTCAAACGTGGATGTCTGCTCCTGGCGACGTAACAGTTCCAATTCAAGATGAAGGATATTCGGATAGACAGTCCGAAGTTTCGCCATCGGATCATGAAGCGCCGTATCATCGGTCAATACAATTTTAAGGTAATCATCTGTCTTTTGTTGCTGATAATAAGTTGGGGCAAGGAGTTCGTTCAATGTTCCGGTGAGTTGTCGCATATCCCGCTCTGGTGTCAAGGCACGGCGACGACGTGTCCATTGACCGTCCCATTCCAGAACGTCGACGGATTTTTCATGATTGACCTCGGAAAACGAATATTTCATGAGCGACCCACTATATGCAATTCTTTCTGATTGAATCGCATCACGATTATGTAAATGACCTAATGCCGTATACGAAAAAGGCTCATATAACCCTTTTGCGACCTGTCCTGCCGTGCCAACAGATAGTTGACGTTCTGAATCCGTCTCCAGTCCTCCCGCTACAAAACTGTGACCAATCGTCACGGCATCTTTTTCGATCATACCGAAAGCTTCAATGACCGCCTCCAGTGCATCATGATGCGTTCGAATCGAGTCGATACCGAGGATATGCCGTACACGAGCCGGCTCAAGGAATGGAATCGGATAAAATGGGACTCCCGCTACATCAAGGGGACCAGATGTCGGGTCTAGCTTACCGACGATGTGAAGTCCTACTTGTCTCAATAACTTCGAACTATATTCGAGACGTTCTGCCGAATCATGGTTTCCGGCGATGGCTACGACTGGTATTCCGCGGTTCAAGACGAGCTCTCGCCACATCTCATCGAGTAAATCGACCGCCTCGACGGGAGGGACGGCTCGGTCATATAAATCCCCTGCGATGATGACCGCATCGGGTCGTTCCTCATCTACGATTTGTAAAAAAGAATGGAATAAGATATTCCGTTGATCTTCTGTCATATGTCGACCGTGGACGATCTTACCTAGATGCCAATCGGCCGTGTGAATCCATTTCATCACGTATCACCTCTCTTTCCTATTCTAGCATGAGTCATTCGTATGATTCGACGTCTTGACACCCGTTTTTGAAACAGCGAAAGTAAGAGGAGAGGAGGACTTCAAAATGAAATCATCAACATGGCAAACTTTTTTTCAATTATTCAAAATCGCGAATCCTCCGAAAAATCTATTTGTCGGAGCCATTCTGATCTCGCTCCTTCAAGCCGTCGCCTCACTGGCCATTCCGCTCATCTTGCAGCGTGTGGTCGACCGGTGGAGCAGCGACTTATTGACACCTGAATGGATCATCTATTTCGTCATCGCATTTTTGATTCAGGTCATCACGAGTGCCGTTTCGATTTATTGGTTACATATTGTGGGGCAACGGGTCGTTGCCAATTTACGCACGACCTTGTGGGACCATCTCGTCAAACTGCCGATTCCATACTATGACGGCATCAAGTCGGGGGAACTGGTGTCTCGGTTGAACAATGATACGACGACGCTTCAACAGTTGTTATCCGAACAAAGTGTCAGGTTGTTGACCTCCCTCGTCTCGGTCATCGGCGCCGTCGCCATCTTGTTCACACTCGATTGGCAAATGACACTCGTCATCTTGTTCTCTGTTCCGACCACACTCATCATTGTCATACCGCTCGGACGGAAGCTTCGGATTATCGCAAAAGAGACACAACAAGAACTCGGAAATCTTTCCGGCTTCTTCGCCGAACTGCTCGGTGAGATTCGACTCGTCAAATCACAAGCGACGGAACAGATGGAAGTGAAAACCGGCAAAGCAAAAATCGAGACACTGTTCGATTACGGGGTGAAGGAAGGACGAATTCAAGCGATCCTCATTCCCCTTCTCAATGTGACCTTGACCGGGATGTTGATTGCCATCCTCGGGTTCGGCGCATATCGAGTCTCGACCGGAGCTTTATCAACGGGCGAACTACTCGCCTTCATGCTCTATCTCTTCCAAATCATCACGCCGCTCATCACGATGAGTGAATTTTTGACAAGGCTTCAAAAGGCGCGTGGAGCAACGGAACGGATTGCTGAGTTGCTCGAAGTCCGTCCCGAACCATACAGCACACATGAAGAAATGATTCATCAGACGGCACTCTCATTTGAAGACGTTGCTTTCCATTATGGCACTGAACCCGTCATCCAAGGATTGACACTTCAAGTTTCACCAGGGGCGACAACCGCCATCGTCGGACGGAGTGGTGCAGGGAAAACGACACTTTTCTCACTTGTCGAACAGTTCTATTTACCGACGGCAGGGACGATTCGATATGGAAATCGGGAGATTCAAACATACGGGCGTGATACTTGGCGTCAAATCATCGGATATGTCGCTCAAGATTCACCCGTCCTTTCGGGATCTGTACGGACAAACATTGTGTACGGACTTCGACATGAAACGAGCGATGATGAAATCAAAGAAGCCTGTGAGATGGCCAACGCATGGTCGTTTATTGAAACGATGCCTGAACAGCTCGATACGGAGATTGGTGAGCGAGGTATCCGTTTGTCTGGCGGGCAGCGACAACGACTTGCTATCGCGCGAGCATTGTTACGAAATCCACAGATTTTATTGCTCGACGAGGCAACATCAAGTCTAGATTCAGAATCAGAACGCGTGGTCCAAGAAGCGTTAGACCGCCTGATGGTCGGACGAACGACGCTTGTGATTGCCCACCGACTCTCGACTGTCAGACATGCTGACCAGATTGTCGTCTTAGAAGACGGACAAATCAGCGGAATCGGGAAACACGAGCAACTTTTAACAGAGAACGCACTATATCAGCGACTCGTTTCACAACAATTATTAGGGGGACAAGCCACATGAAAACAATCGGATTTATCGGGCTCGGGGTCATGGGCCAATCGATGGTACGTAATTTGATGAAACACGGATTTGAAGTACAAGCATACACACGGACGAAAGAGAAGGCAGCTGCACTGTTAGAGGAAGGTGTGACATGGTGTGATTCGGTACAGGACGTTTGCCGAGACGCCGATGCCGTCATCACTATCGTCGGCTATCCGTCTGATGTCGAATCCATCTATTTTGGTGAAGGAAACATTCTTGATTCGGCAGAACCAGGTACATTATTGATCGACATGACGACGTCCTCACCGAAACTGGCTGAACGGATAGCTGAGACAGCCATTGAGCGGAGTCTCCTCCCACTTGACGCACCAGTAACTGGAGGCGATGTCGGCGCCAAAAATGGAACGCTATCGATTTTAGTCGGTGGGGGTGAATTCGCCTTCAATAAAGCGAAGCCTTTATTTGAAGCGATGGGACAATCGATAGAACGAATGGGATACGCAGGAAGCGGTCAATATGCGAAACTTGCCAATCAAATCGCCATTGCCGGAATCATGATGGGGAATGCCGAAATGTTAGCGTTCAGTAAACGAGCTGGAATTGACCCAGAGGCACTCGTTCGTACGATTCGTGGTGGGGCAGCAGGTAGCTGGACGCTTGAAAACTTGGTTCCACGCATGATTGTCGAAGATTATGCACCTGGCTTCTTCATCAAACACTTTATCAAAGACATGACACTTGCCATCGAGAGCGCACACGAGCTACAAGTGACATTACCAGGTCTCGAGCTCGCACATCGCCTCTATTCAATTCTTGAAAAGAATGGATACGGAGAGAATGGCACGCAAGCACTGATCGAGTATTATCTTCATCAAGACGTTTGAAACCGGATGTTTGTGGAATTAGTAGGAGTGAAGGAGGCGATTTTCGTGCCATGGAATATGAAAGACTATCCAGAATCACTGAAAAACTTCGATCCACTTGTAAAAAAGAAAGCCATTGATATCGCGAACGCATTACTCGCGCAAGGCTACTCTGAGACGAAAGCGATCCCCATTGCCACCGAGCAAGCAAAAAAGTGGCATGCGGATGCGTCGGAAGAGGAAAAACAAGATTTTGAAGACGCCCCAAACCCCAAAAAGTCAGATCAGCACGGAACATAAAACAACCGGTCGGGTTATCCGACCGGTTGTTTTGCTTGATAGGAGGCATTTAACTCTAAATAGAGTCCAGAAATCGCCGTTTGAAGATATGGTGTGACAAAGATATAAGCTAAGCCTCCAGTAAGAAGGACGAGCGCATACCATCCGATAAAACTCGCATAGAGCTTTAACATCGTCTGTTTGTGCCCTTTCATCATTTGGCGGCTTTTTCGCATCGCCTGGAATGCAGATAGGTCCGGCTCATCTCGCATGATAAATGGCGCGATGCGATACGTCAAATAGAACCAGACACCAGGTACAATCAGGAAAAGCATCAGAACGTTTAGACCTAAATAGAATACCGCATAATAGACCACGGCACGTGAATAGTCTTTAAGTGACCCGAACGATTCAATCAACAATCCGAACGTTGGCTTTTCATCTTTCGCCACCTGGAGAAACACCCAATTTTTCCCGAGCTCGATAGGTGCGAGCAGAACCGTCGCCCCGTAAAGAAGCGCCACCGATGTCAAAAGAACTTCGGGGTCGTTCGCCGAGAGATCAAGTCGGGTCGTGATCATCGCTTGAATGACCATGACAGTTAAGACGACGAGTAATGAAATGCCCCACTTCCCTGATAGCATTCGTAGCGCATATTGTTTGTAAACGGAAGATTGCATGAATTCACCTACATTTATTGTTTTCTCTCATTATAGCAAAAAAACAGTCTTCCGACTGTTTTCCGCATTGGCTCATCCAAGAAGTTGTTTGAACTTCACTTCATCGAGCTGTCCATTCGTTCGTACGCCATTTCCTATGTGTACCATCGCTACGTCAAGACGTTCTTGAAGAATCGGTAACGTTTCCACCGTGATCCCTGCACCAGGCAAAATTGTCATCTCGGCCTGTTCCTTCAAGGCTATCAAGGTTTCGATTCCTTCTAGTACAGTTTTGGCACCGCCTGAAGTAAGGAGAATATCTACTTCCGGATATTCATTCAACACATCCATCGCTTCAAAGACATCACGTGATGCATCGAAGGCACGGTGGAACGTGAGCGTCATTTCCCCTTTGTGCTTGATCACTTCCCCTAAGATCCGCTCGTCAATCGCGCCATCCTGTGTCAATGCACCGAATACGATTCCATCGACACCTAGCTCACGGCATAGACCGATATCCGCAAGCATAGTCTCGACATCATCCTCATTGAAATGGAACGAATGTGTATGGGGTCTTATCATCACATGCACCGGAATCGACACATGTTCGACCACATTTCGAATCGTTCCAAAACTTGGTGTGATGCCCCCGTTTTCCATATCCGCAATCAGTTCGAGTCGTTTCGCACCGAGTTGCTCAGCCTGAATAGCTTCCGTTAGTGTAGTGACAATCACTTCTACATTCATTAAATCGCTCCCTTTACGGTGCGAACTTCCAGTCCACACCATGTTCGGCTAAGACGCCTTTGAAATCTTGAGGCTCCGGAAAATCAGAGATAATCGCCGTCACCTTCGAAAAATCACAGACGCGATACCGTTTTTGTTGATTTAGTTGGGTATGGTCCGTCAGTAAGAACGTCTCGCGACTTTGTGACATCACCGACTGGGTGATACTGGCGAGGCCGAAAGCGTCACATGTTAAACCTAGTGATGCGTCGACCCCTTCGACGGACAAAATGGCAAGGTCGAACATGTATGTCTGTAGTTGCGCCAGGACCTGCTCACCTGTCGTCACGAGATGTTTCGGGTCGATTGTACCACCTAATAGCTGAATTTCGCCACCAAGCACACCTTTCGCCCGCTGTTCAAACAACGCCTTCGCCACCGTCAACGATGGCGTCACGACCGTCACATTGCGACCACGTAACCGGGAAGCCACTTGCTCTGCCGCGACCCCGTGTCCGATATATAATAATGTATCATCTGGAATCAACTGAAATGCGGTATAGGCAATCCGACGAATTCCATCCATGTTTGCAATCACGATAGGCTGAAAGGACATGCTCTGATGAAGGACCGCTCCCCCGTATACACGTTTGATTCGATGTTCTTTTTCTAATTCTTCTAAATAACGGCGAATCGATTCCCCCGATACGTTCAAACGCTCGATCAACTCGCTTGTTTTTACTTTGCCTTCTCTTTCGATCCATTCTACAATTTTCTGTTTACGCTCTTCACCGATTAAAGACACGTCCCTGCCTCCTCCACAATAATCTTTCCTTTTCTAGTGTAACGAACGCATGTAAATTTAACGTAAATTGAAAGTAAAGAACGAGCAAATCCAACATGTTTTTGTTTCTTTTTTGTGTAAATCAACGACAATACACAAAAAAAGGCACGCCCTTCACGGACGTACCTGCATGAGTCATGATTTCGGCTTGTGTTGAAACAGCGGAACTTTTGGTTCTTTTCCAGCACGTATACGTTGCCAATTGGTACGATGCTTAATAATAATGAACAATGCGAGTGGCACGATGACGATCAGGGGTAACCAATCTTTCGTCACGATGCTATAAGTCGTTGCCGTCACCAGTCCTACCACGGCGGCAGCCATCGAGGAGAGGGATACCATGCGCGAGGTGAGGAGAGTCACGATGAATGTACCGACGACGACAAAGAAGAACCATGGGAAGGCTGCCAACAAAACACCACCGCTCGTCGCAACCGATTTTCCACCTTTGAATTTCGCAAAGACAGGATAAGAGTGTCCAATCACTGCCGGAATCCCGGCAAGAAGCAGGCTCATCTCGCTTCCGAACAGTAGAGGCAGCAATGCAGCGACAAGACCTTTCCCCATGTCACCGAGTAAGACGAGGATTCCTGCCTTCTTCCCTAATACACGAAACGTGTTCGTCGTTCCCAGATTGCCGCTCCCATGTTCTCGAACGTCTACGCGATAGCCGAGCTTGCCGATGATGAGGGCAAACGGAATGGCACCAAGTAAATAACTTAAAATAATAATCATGATTTCTGTCACATATGGCATCGCAATTCCCCTTATTTCACAAATTCCGCAATATAGCGATCATATGGCTGATTCAATGCATGTACCTGTTTCGCATGCTCAATACCGATATAGCGTAAGTGCCATGGTTCGTACATATATCCGGTTTCTTCCTCAAAGGCTTTTTGGTAACGGATGATAAATCCATACTCGTGAGCATGATCTGCCAGCCATTTTCCTTCAACCGTTTCACCGAGACTTTGAGTCAGTTGATAGTTGACCGAGGCGCTCGATACGTCAATCGCAAGTCCTGTTTGATGTTCAGAATGACCTGGTGGTGCGGAATATTTCATGGCTTGTTCTTTGCCATCTCGTTCGACATAAGCATTGAAGAGATTGACTTGATAGGCGTATGAACGGAACGCACTCGTCCCTTTCAAATCAATTCCTGCTGCTTTTGCACCTTTCATTAGACCTTCAATCGCCTGAGCAGCTTCTTTACGTAACATTCGACGTTCACCGACTGTCGAGTCGACAAAATCAATGTTCGCCTCTACCAAATCACTCGGCTGATAGTCGGCGGGTAATGCAATTTTCTTGTTTACAAGAATCAATTCATCTAATTCCAAATTGGCCACACCATCCGTTTCAATCGGTTGACTAGGTGCCACAGGTTCTTCCTCTACTGGTTCGGTCTGCTGTTCAGACTCGTCCGACGTCTCCTCCTCAGAAGGTGACTCGGTGACTGTCTCATCTTCACGATCCGAAGTCGGTTCATTTGGTTCTGTCTCTGGTTCATCTACTGTTGATGACTGTGTTGTTGGTTCTTTCGGTTCAACTTGCTCGTTTGTCGTACAACCGGCTAACATGAACGTCAAGGCGCCGCAAACCATCAAAATCGATGGATAACGCATGCGATCTTCCCCTTTCTAGATAACAAAAAGTACCGTCAAGATATGATACCACACTGACGGTACGAAGACAGAAGATTCTTAAACAGGGTTCATGACGTTCAAATACATTTCATGCCATTTCGGGAACTCTCGATCAAGTCGAATCGGTTTGAAGTCGCCTCGTTTGACGACGACATGCGTTGTAGTGGCTGTGCCAACAAGTTCTCCATGTTGATTCGTCAACTCATAGCCGTAAATCGTTCTGATTTTTGAATATTGATCGACCCATACACGAACATGAACCGTATCACCATACGTCACGCTACGCTTATAGTCCATGGATACATTTGTCACAGGAGAGACAAATCCCGCTTCTTCCATATCTTTATACTCGACACCTAGTTGTCGTAACAATTCCGTGCGCGCAATCTCTAAATAAACTAAATAGTTGGCATGATAGACGATGCCCATCATGTCCGTCTCTTGATACCTTACTGGGATTTGAACCGTGTGCATTGAATCATCCTTCTTTCCTACGACAAGTATATTATAACTTACTCTTAATATCTACTACTAATAATTGCTGGAGTGACACATTCTCATCCTCCGTCGACACCAAACGATAGGACTGACGAGCAATCGATTCATCGATAACAGATAGAGCGGTGCGCGCGTTCGCATGTTTGATTTCATGTAAGCGAGTAGCTAATGCTTCAAGCGCATCTTCCTCCATCACATATCCGAACTGACTTGCGTAATTTTTTGCGATGTCCACTAACTGTTCTTGCGTATAGTCAGCAAAATGAATCGTCCGTTTCATTCGGCTACTAAGACCAGGGTTGGATTCAATTAATCGGCGCATCGGACCTTCGTAACCGGCAAGGACGACGACAAGATTCTCGCCATGTTTCGGCATTTCATCAACGAGTGTATCGATTGCCTCCCGGCCATAGTCGTTCGCCCCGCCGTTCAAACTATAGGCCTCGTCAATTAGTAAGACGCCGCCAAGGGCGTCACGGATCGCCGCTTTCGTTTTTTGAGCTGTCTGTCCCACATAGCCACTAACTAAATCTGCACGACTGACGACATTGACATGGCCTCGCTTCAAATAACCTGTCCGTTTCAACATCTGTGCATACAGATAGGCAAATGTCGTTTTACCGGTACCGCTGTTTCCGGTAAGTGTCACATGGAGCTGGACCGGCGCCGTCTTCAAACCGAGCGCTTTTCGTTTCTTCTGTATCTTGATGAGTGCTTCAATTTCAGCCAGTTGTGCTTTTGCATCTTCCATGCCGACAAGGTCATCTAACGATGTCGGACTCGATTCATCATCTGGCTGATCAAAGTCTTCTTCAGTCAAGAGCGCCATTTCGTCTAACGGAGCATCTGCACCGAAGCGGGAACCCTTCTTAAACATCGCATCAAGTAAAATGTTATGGACAGTCCGGGCATTTCCGAACGTCGAGTCGACCCGTTCTCTGTCGATTCGAGCAAGAAGTGATCGTTTCGCCTCTTCCGTCAGCACGTAATTGTTCTCTTGTGCCACTTTCTCACCGATGGCGACCAATTCTTCGTCACGGTAGTTCGGTAACTCGTAGTGATTCGACTCAGGGAATCGTGAACGTAAACCGGGGTTCGCCAAGAGGAAATGACGCATTTCTTCTGGATAGCCAGCTAGAATGACGACGAACTTGCCAGCATATTCGCCACTCGTCATCGCGGCGACGAGCGTATCGATGGCCGCTTGTCCGTAATCACTGCCACTCGCATCCTGACGCTTCAATGCGTATGCTTCATCGATGAATAAGACACCACCCTCTGCCTCTTTCACCTTGTTCATTACCTGCTCTTCCGTTTGCCCAACATAGGCACCGACAAGGCTCGAACGGTCAGCCTCGACAAGGTCCGGGCGTCCTAATAAGCCGAGTTCAAAGTAAATCTCGGCCATGAGTCTTGCTAATGTCGTCTTCCCGGTTCCTGGATTCCCTGTAAAGACGAGATGAAGGGATGGTTGATGTTTTGAAGAAAAACCGGCCTTCTCTCGTTCTTTTTGGAAAAGGAGGAAGCGATACCACGCTTTTACACGCGCTTTGATGTCATCGAGCCCAATCATGTCTTCAAGTGATTCAATCGCACTTGAACGTGCCTCGGTCGGACGGTCTGGTAGTAGCTCACAAATCGTGTGTAGCCGTTCTTTCACAAGGGAAACGCGCTCCCCGAAACGATGAAACGCTTCACGACTGAAATAGTTCCCTTGCATGGATGCGAGCAAGGAGGCGGTATCATCTTCAAGAGATGCGACCTCTTGCATCGCTTCGATGATCGCTTCAAACAGGTTTTCCAATTGTCCGCGCCATTCAGAATCACGTAAATCAGACTTCGCAGTCTCCACCTCATCATGGAGTTGGTCAAGTTGATCGAGCAACGCTGACGTTTTTGACTCGTACTCTGTTAAGATTTGAACCTTCATCGAGGCGTAATCGGCCTCTCGTAAGGTTGGCCAGTCGATTTGAAGCGCCTGTTTCGAACGACGCAACTGCTCATTCAGTTGAAACAGACGAAGCTCTGGAGGAAGTGCGTTCATCGCCTCCAACTCTTTTACCCAGCGGTTGAGTAACGGGTCCATCGTTTCCTTTTGTTTGAGCCGATGTGTTGCGAGCAGCCGCAAGGAACGAATTAATTCTTCTTGGTGCTGAGTCGCACGAGACCAATGTGCGTAAGATAACAAAGCCGCCTCGTTTACTTTTTCTCCAGCTTCCCAGTTCGTCAAGTCCGTTTGAACTTGTTCCACTTGAATTTGTTTCATCTTGTTCTCCCTTTCAGACGACAAGGGAGCCGACATCATGTCTGCTCCCCATCGGATTATCTTGATTCAAACGATGTCATCCGAATCGAATGGAATAACTTTCCGTTATTCCGCGATTCTGCCGCGAGCAAGATTCGTTCATGCGCATCGACATAATATGTGACAGTCTCTTTATTTTCTTCTTCACTAAAAATCGATGGATAGTTTTCAATCCACTCTTTCGGAACGGTCTCAGCCGATTCTGATTTCACATACGCTTGCGCGGTACGTCCGACCAAATCGGTTTCGCCTTCACTTGAACCGAGCGTCCCGTCATCGAGCCATTTACGAATCTGTTCGTTCGTTGCACGTGACAAGAATGGATGAGGTGCGACTGCTCCGGAGTTCGTCTCCTGTCGAAGAACTTCTTCCCCGTCCGGATTGAACTCTAAGTAGGTCTCTCCATCCCATTCAGCTTTCGCGCCAACATTTGGACCCGTCACGACTTCAGATACAAAATATCCGTCCTCATCATACGTGACAAGATACTCTCGTTCTTCGAGCTCTTCGCCTTCTTTTGGAAGTTTGCGTTCTTGATATCCGATCACGACATTCGAGTAGAATGGTTCGACTTTCTCTTCCTCTTCCCCGCTCAAATCCATGAGCACATAGAAGTTATAAGCGAGTAATGCCCCGACAATGAGGATGCCGGCCAATATCACCCAGCTCAACCGTTTTTTTATCTGTTGTTTCATAGCCTATCCTCCTCGTTTCTTCACTTACTATCCTACACTAGCGAGAAGGACAAGCAAAATATTTTTGACCGAAAAAGGGCCTCATCTGAGACCCTTTCGAATTAACCTAGTTTATCTTCATCTTTCTTTTGCATCTCTAGCCATTTATCTCGTTCATCCGGTTCGTCGGTAAGATCCTTGAATAAGGCAATCATCATAAAGATGAGCACGAAGATGAATGGGAAGGCTGCGAGAATCGCAACAGCTTGTAGAGCATCTAATCCACCAGCATACAACAATACGGCTGCGATTGACGATTGGATGATTCCCCAAGTCATTTTAATCCCCATCGGCGGGACGAGCTTCCCGTTCGATGTAAGCATACCGAGGACGTATGTCGCAGAGTCGGCCGATGTAATAAAGAATGTCGAAATCAAGAAGATGGCGATTACACTGAGAAGCGTCCCAAAACCACCGAACGTTTCAAACAGTGCGAACAGCCCGACTTCAGTACCGATTTCGTTTACTTGATCAATTAAGCTATATCCTCCGAACAAATCAGCCCAGATGGCCGAACCGCCGAAGACGGAGAACCATAATAATCCGAATGATGTCGGGACAAGTAAGATTCCGATGATAAATTCCCGAATCGTACGCCCTTTCGATACACGTGCGATAAACGTTCCGACGAATGGTGACCAAGAAATCCACCAAGCCCAGTAGAAGATGGTCCAACCGTTTACCCATTCACGTTCAACGGGTTCAAAAGCGGCTGTACGGAAACTCATGCTCGGGAGCTGCTGCAAATAAGTTCCGACCGTTTGTGTGAACAAGTCGAAAATGAAAGCTGTCGGTCCCGCAAACATCGTCGCTACAAGTAGGACAATTGCCAAGAAAATATTCGTATTACTTAAGATTCGAATTCCTTTGTCAAGACCTGTCGAAGCACTGATCATGTAGAGCACCGTTACGACGGCAATGATGATCAACTGTGTCACGAAAGCGTTCGGTACCCCAGGGATGAGGTAATGAAGGCCACCGGCAATTTGTTGAGCACCAAAACCAAGTGAAGTCGCTACCCCGAATGCCGTCGCAATGACCGCAAGGATATCGACCGTTTGCTTCACGGGTTGTTCGTAGCGGTTATGGACGAGCGAACCGATCGTCTCCCCAATCGTCGCGGGACGACCTTTTCTAAACGTCGAATATGCGATGGCGAGCGCAATCATTGCGTAAATCGCCCATGGATGGAAGCCCCAATGGAAAAATGCATAACGCATAGCAGTCCGTGCATCTCCTTCAGGTGTGGGGGAAGCGAATGGTGGTGAGTGGAAGTGGAGCAACGGTTCAGCCGCTCCCCAGAAGATGAGTCCAATTCCCATCCCGGCACTGAATAACATGGCAAACCATGATAAATAACTAAATTCTGGACGATCTGTATCCTTTCCAAGTCGAATCGAACCATATCTTGAAAAGATTAAAAAGATGGCAACCAGTAAAAACCCGGTGGCGCTCAAGAGATAGAACCAACCCATCCCGTTTGAGAGCCAGCCTTGTAACGTACTCGTCACGTTTAATAGACTGGCATTACCTAATAAACTCTCGGGGAAAAGTCCCCAAATCGTAAATAAGCCAGTTATGATTGCAGATACGACGAATACGGTCGTCACACGGCTTTTTCGTTCCATAAAATCACTCCTATTTAATTTTCTATTTTCATATACGTTTTCCACCCTAACATACTTTTGAAACAAGTCACAACCCTATGTGTACATAAATGTGTTGTTTACCGTCCAATAGATAGGTGTCTTGTCATCAAGTTGTTTCTTTGGGCTCCAGTGAAACAATCAATGTTTCATCGACCACATAGTAAGGTCTTTTTGGCAACG
The DNA here is from genome assembly GCF_018617255.1 of Exiguobacterium sp. s43. Classification (GTDB taxonomy): domain Bacteria; phylum Bacillota; class Bacilli; order Exiguobacteriales; family Exiguobacteriaceae; genus Exiguobacterium; species Exiguobacterium profundum. The sequence continues at coordinate 1,143,983 of NZ_JACSJT010000001.1, read as the reverse complement.
TTTTTAAATAACCCCCCTCTCGTAAACGGGTCAAATCGAGTTGAAGCGCGTTCTGAAATTTTTGTAACGGTAATTTCTTCTCCTGGTCCATATACAGATCGAGTGCCCGTTGCACTTGATCCATTTCATAAATGAGGTCGCGTTCATCTTCCGGTACGATATGAAACGTCTCTTTTGACATGAAGAAACGTTGTTTCGGGATTCCCGAAAGGTGATGTTTCAAGCGTTTGGTGTCGATTTCTTGCGAGTCATCCAGTAGGACAGTGCGATTCACACCTTTTGGCAGTGTCTGTTCATATTCGTGAATCGCCTGACGCAATTCTGAAAGGGTGATATCAATTTCTCGATCCGGTTCCACCTCTTTTTGTTGCGTCAATCTTTTCCACCAACTCTTTCCGAGCTTCACTTCCTTATCCATAAGCGCACCCCTCCCTGTCTTCCTGTTCCCGAATCTTTTAAAACTTTCACCTTAAAATTGCATATTCATGAAAAAAACCTTCCTTTTTTCAAAGGAAGGTCATGGACTAGCACTTATTTCAATTTGTTACGGAGAACCATTTGCAGGATTCCACCGTGACGGTAGTAATCAATTTCAACTTCAGAGTCGAAACGAGCGATGACTTTGAACTCTGTCACCGTTCCGTTTTCATGTGTCGCTTTTGCGTTCAAAATATCGCGCGGACGTACAGACTCATCGACTTGAATATCAATTGCTTCTTCACCAGTCAATCCGAGTGATTCAGCCGATTCACCGTCTAAGAACTGAAGCGGGAGCACACCCATCATAACAAGGTTCGAACGGTGAATCCGCTCGAAACTTTGTGCGATGACCGCACGGATTCCAAGAAGATTCGTCCCTTTCGCTGCCCAGTCACGAGATGATCCCATTCCGTAATCATTTCCTGCAAGGACAACAAGACCTGTTCCCTGTTCCTTGTACTTCATAGCCGCATCATACATTGGCATGATTTCACCAGTTGGCCAGTACGTCGTAAAGCCACCTTCAGTTCCTGGAGCAACTTGGTTGCGGATACGAATGTTTGCGAACGTACCACGCATCATGACTTCATGGTTACCACGGCGAGAACCATATGAGTTGAAGTCGATTGGCTCTACCCCTTTAGAAAGGAGGTATTGACCGGCTGGTGTCGTCTTCGAGAATGATCCAGCTGGCGAGATGTGGTCGGTCGTAACCGAATCCGCAAACTTCCCGATGACACGTAAGCCATTCAATGCATGAACCTCGCCCGCTTCTGGTTCGAGTTGTTCGAAGAACGGTGGGTTTTGGATGTATGTCGACTCATCTGAGAAGTCATACAAGTTTCCTTCCGGAACATCGAGTGCGTTCCAACGCTCGTTACCAGTGAAGACCGTTTCGTACTCTTTACGGAATGCTTCTGGTGATACGACGTCTTGGACAACCATTTTGATTTCATCGTTTGATGGCCAGATGTCTTTGAAGTATACTTCATTTCCATCTTTGTCTGTACCGAACGAATCATTAATGATGTCGAAGTTGACTGACCCGGCAAGAGCGTAAGCGACGACGAGCGGTGGTGATGCCAAGAAGTTTGCCTTCACGAGCGGGTGAACGCGCCCTTCAAAGTTACGGTTACCAGAGAGGACTGACGACACGAGCAAGTCGTTTTCTGTGATCGTATCTTCGACTTCACGGTCAAGCGGACCAGAGTTTCCGATACATGTCGTACAGCCGTATCCGACCGTGTTGAAGCCAAGTTCGTCCAAGTAAGAAGTCAAACCAGCCTTATCCAAGTAGTCCGTTACGACTTTCGAACCTGGTGCGAGTGATGTCTTCACGTATTTCGGAACGGTTAAGCCACGTTCAACGGCTTTCTTCGCAACGAGTCCAGCACCGACCATGACGTATGGGTTCGACGTGTTCGTACAGCTTGTGATGGCTGCAATCGCAACATCTCCCGTACTCATGTCGACTGCGCCGTCCTCGTACTTGACTGTCGCCGTTTTGTCGAGTTCAGAACGGTCAAGTCCGAAGCCACTGTTTCCTGCAGGAGCACTCAAGCTATCGATGAACGATGTTTGAACGTCTGAGAGGTTGATTCGGTCTTGTGGACGTTTCGGACCCGCAAGTGAAGGCTGGACTTTCGACAAGTCGAGTGTCAACACTTTTGTGAACGTTGGATCAGCTTGATCTGGTGTATAGAAGAGATCATTCGCTTTAGAGTATTCTTCGACGAGTGAAATCAACTCTTCAGAGCGACCAGTCGTACGCATGTAGTTCAATGTTTCCGTATCGACCGGGAAGAATCCACATGTCGCACCATATTCAGGCGCCATGTTTGCAATCGTCGCACGGTCTGAAAGTGGCATCGTGTGGAGCGACGGTCCGAAGAATTCAACGAATTTCCCGACAACTTTTTCATGACGGAGCATCTCTGTCACGACGAGCGCCACATCTGTCGCTGTCACACCAGGGTTTACTTCACCGATGATTTTGACACCCACGACGTCTGGCACTGGGAAGTATGATGGTTGACCGAGCATGCTTGCTTCCGCCTCGATTCCTCCGACACCCCAGCCAAGAACACCGAGTCCGTTGATCATCGTTGTGTGCGAATCCGTTCCGACGAGTGAATCTGGATAAGCAACTGTACCTTCTGCATCATTCTTCTCGAGGACGACAGATGCCAAGTACTCCAAGTTTACTTGGTGAACAATCCCCGTTGCAGGTGGTACGGCACGATAGTTGTCAAATGCCGTCTGAGCCCAACGTAAGAACTTATATCGTTCTTCGTTACGTTCAAATTCGATGTCCATGTTTTTCATCAATGCACCAGCGAAACCATATGCATCTACTTGAACTGAGTGGTCGACGACGAGATCGACAGGAATTTCTGGGTTGATTTTGTTTGGGTCTCCACCGAGGTCTGCCATCGCTTTACGAAGTGAGGCAAGGTCTACGACCGTCGGTACACCCGTGAAGTCTTGAAGTACGACACGTGCCGGTTTGAACGGTACGTCAATGTCTTTCGAGACGTCGGCAGTGCCCCATTTTGCCAAGTTCTCGACATGTTCTTTCGTGATGGCACGCCCGTCTTGTTGACGGAGAACCGATTCAAGAAGAACGCGAATCGAATACGGAAGACGGCTGATGTCCGTCAATCCTTCTTCTTCCAATTTTTTCAAACGATAAAAATCATACGATTGCCCGTTCGCTTCGAACTTTGTCCGAGATGCGAAGGCGTCTAAAACATTCGTCTGTTCCATTGCAATTTCCCCCTTTTTGAAAGCGCCGACCACACGACAATGCGTAATCGCTTACTTTTCACATATTTATCATAATACAAGTATAGCGTGACGTAAAATACATTCCGTCACAAATTAGTCATAAGTAAAACTTATCAAAACTAAAACGACTTACTTCACAACAAAAAAACACCTCAGAAACGAGGTGTTTACATCTTATTCTTCCGTACCGATCTCTTCGTTGACGTCAAGTGCCTCAACAAGCGTCAAGTCATCTGCGTGACGCTCAGCGAACCGTTCATATGTGAACTCGTTCGCGAACAGGAAGACCGGACGTTCCCAACGGTCTGTAACGAGCATGTTCCGTGAATCTTGGAACGGTTTCAATGCCTTCAACTCTTTATCTTTGACCCAACGAGCAACGCTATATGAGACTGGTTCCATTCGAATATCGACGCCATATTCATTGTTTAAACGATATTCGAATACCTCGAATTGAAGTTGTCCGACCGCGCCAAGATAAATCTCGTTATATTCGTTGCGATACACTTGAATCGCCCCTTCTTGCGCAAGCTGTTCTACCCCTTTGTGGAAGTGTTTCGACTTGAGCGAGTTGACCGGCGAAACGCGCATGAACAATTCCGGTGGGAAAGTTGGCAGCGCCTCAAACGCAATCTTCTGCTTCGATGTGGTGATGGTATCTCCAATTTGATACGTCCCAGAATCATAGATCCCGATGACATCACCAGCAAACGCTTGGTCGACTGTTTCTCGATCGTTCGCCATCAATTGTGTCGATTGGCTCAATTTTATCTTTTTCCCAGTACGAGTGAGCGTCACATCCATCCCACGCTCAAACACACCTGAACAGATGCGTACAAAGGCGATGCGATCGCGGTGTGCCGGATTCATGTTCGCCTGAATCTTGAAGACGAATCCACTGAAGTCTTCTGATGTCGGATTGATTGGACCGACGTTCGACTTACGTGCCTCAGGAGCCGGAGACATCTCTAAATAGTGATTCAAGAACGCAGTCACCCCAAAGTCGACGAGCGCTGTTCCGAAAAATACCGGTGTCAATTTACCGCTCTGGATCGCCTCGACATCAATCTCGTTCCCCGCTCCATCGAGAAGGTCGATCTCATCGCGGAGGTTCATCAAGTTCTCTTCCGACAAATGATCGGCGAGAATCGGATCGTTCACTCCGTCCTCACCCAGTTGAAGTGTCGACTTCTCCCCACGAAACAAGTGGACCTCATTTTTCATTCGGTCGTAGACACCTTCAAACTGCATTCCACTTCCGATTGGCCATGTAATCGCGACAGAAGGCATGCCTAACACTTCTTCGAGCTCTTCCATCAATTCAAGCGGATCTTTTGCCTGACGATCCAACTTGTTCATAAATGTGAAGATTGGAATCCCACGCATCCGACAAACTTGGAATAGTTTTTTCGTCTGTGTTTCAATCCCTTTCGCAGCATCAATGACCATGACCGCGCTATCGACTGATGTCAACACGCGATACGTGTCTTCACCGAAGTCATTGTGTCCTGGTGTATCCATGATCGATACAACCTTGTCTTGATAGATGAATTGCATGACAGACGATGTGACCGAGATCCCACGTTGTTTCTCGATTTCCATCCAGTCAGATTTTGCGTGTTTTGAGTTTTTGCGCGCCTTGACCGTACCTGCCTCGCGAATCGCACCACCGTGCAAAAGTAATTTTTCTGTTAATGTTGTTTTCCCCGCATCCGGGTGAGAGATAATGCCGAATATCCGACGTCTCTCGACTTCCTGTTTCAATTGGCTCATATAGGATAGACCTTTCCTTTCTCGTCTCAGTTCATGCTTATTCTCGTAGCAACGCTATCTATTCTAACGAAATCAATTCGGTTCGTCTATCCTAATGGGACGTACGCCTTTTGCAAATGGATTCTTTTTTGTATACTAACGATGAAAGCAAGTGAATGTATAGAACGGGGGAAAGACGATGCCAGAAAACTTGATGATGTATTTCATTGTATTCTGGGGATTCGTCATGATTGGACTCATGACGATTGGCGGGTACTTCATGTTTCGTAAGTTTTTAAAACGAATGCCAAAAGAAGATGGACGTTCCCTACTTGACATCGAAGATGATTATATAGAAAGAACGCGTCATCTCTGGACTCCGGAGACGCGGACGCTATTAGATCGTCTCGTCACACCGGTACCCGAGTTGTTCCGCGACGTCGCGATCCGAAAAATCGCAGGTAAAATCGGTCAATTCGCGCTTGAATCGCGTGCAAAAAAAATGACGACCGAACTTGTGGTAAAGGGTTACATCGCCGCAACGCCGAAGCGCGATCACAAGTTCTTAAAGAAAGCGCTAACCGAAGAACAGATTGATTGGACGCCATATGAACACTATTTTCAGCAGTAGACTCTATCTCATTCAGATAGAGTTTTTTATTTGTCGAATTGTGCGATTCGCCTAATGGGTCAAAAGTACCTTTTCTCGAGCTTTATATTACATCGAAATAACGTTCACGAATTAGACAATATTGAAAACGCTTACAGTAAATTGGTATGACCAATATTAATATAACGTCTTTCATTTCGACACGAAAAAAAGGAATGACTGAATTGTTTTTCACAACGCATAATGGATTTATCTTACAGTCAAGGAGGGTCTATTATGCATGATGTGACACAAGTTTCACAAGCGACAAGCCATCAATCTGCCCACATGATTACCGAACATGAGACATTTCATCGGTTAATGCGGGAAAAAAATCGCTTCATCGTTCCAGCTATCATCTTCTCACTCATCTTTTATTTCACACTCCCGATTCTGACGAGCTATACGACGATCTTGAATACACCACTCATCGGGGACATCACTTGGGCTTGGGCGTTCGCCTTTTCCCAGTTCATTATGACCTGGACACTTTGTGTACTTTATAGTCGACGTGCCCGTCGCTTTGACGCACTCGTCGAACAATTGAAAGACGAGGTGAGATCATGAATTGGACCGCGATCGCCCTCTTTATCGCCATTGTCGGACTCACGCTAGTGATTACATACTTTGCAGCAAGAAAAACAAAAACTGCCAGCGATTTTTATACGGCAGATGGTGGATTGACCGGATTTCAAAACGGTCTTGCCATTGCAGGCGACTATATGTCTGCCGCATCGTTTCTCGGAATTGCAGGTATGATTGCGCTTGCGGGATTCGATGGTTTTTTCTATTCAATCGGTTTCCTCGTTGCCTATCTCGTTGTCCTCTATCTCGTCGCCGAACCATTGCGAAATCTTGGGAAATATACGATGGCAGACATGATTGCGGCACGTTTTAACAAGCCTCGCGTACGTGGTGTCGCAGCGATGAATGCGATTGTCATCTCCATTTTTTACATGATTGCGCAACTCGTCGGAGCGGGTGCTTTGATTGAACTGTTACTCGGAATCCCTTATACGACAAGTGTCGTCGTCGTCGGAATCTTAATGACAGTCTACGTCGTTTTCGGTGGCATGACGGCCACTTCTTGGGTACAAATCACAAAAGCCGTACTTCTGATGATTGGGACGGCAATCATTTCATTTCTCGTGTTCGCTCGTTTTGATTTCTCCGTCACGACGATGTTTAATGAAGTCAGCAAAGCGACCCCACTCGGAAGTGACTTCTTGAACCCTGGGAACAAGTTCAAGCTACCGCTCGATACCATTTCATTAAACATGGCGCTCGTGCTCGGTACGGCAGGGCTCCCTCATATTCTGATTCGCTTCTTCACCGTCAAAGATGCACCGACTGCTCGGCAATCCGTCGTCTATGCGACATGGATCATCGGTGCATTTTATATCTTGACCATTTTCCTAGGTTTCGGTGCCGCAGCATTCGTCGGACGTGATGCCATTCTCGCTGCAAACCCTGCCGGCAACATGGCGGCCCCTCTTCTCGCGCAAGTGCTCGGTGGTGACCTCTTGTTCGCTTTCGTTGCCGCAATCGCGTTCGCGACAATTCTTGCCGTTGTCGCTGGACTCGTACTGTCAGCTGCTTCCGCCTTCGCCCATGACTTCTACGGACATATCATTCGTAAAGGGGAAGCGACAGAAACTGAACAAGTGAAAGCCGCGCGAATCGCTTCAGTTGCGGTCGCCCTCGTCTCAATGGGACTAGCCTTTTTCGCCCAGTCGATGAACGTTGCATTTCTTGTCTCGCTCGCTTTCGCCGTTGCGGCGAGTGCGAACTTACCTGTTATCCTCTTTACGATTTTCTGGAGACGCTTCAATACAGGTGGCGCCATTTGGGGAATGGTCGTCGGCTTGTTCTCCTCACTGATTCTAGTCGCACTCAGTCCGAACCTGTGGGCTCCGGACGGTTCGGCCATTTTTCTCGGTGAAGCCCTTTTCCCGCTATCCAATCCCGGGATTGTATCAATCCCCCTTGGTTTCATCGCTGCCGTGATTGGTACACTGGTCACGAAATCAGATGAAGTTGCTGGCAACTATGAACGTGTACTCGTCAAGGCGAACACCGGAATCGACGCGGAGACAGAAGTCGCCGCTACGAAAGCAGATTAAATAAAAATGGAGTGGCTCAACGCCACTCCATTATTACGTGATTGCGATTCGTTTATATTTTTGATACATGGCGATTCGCCACGGGACAATCATCCCCCAAGCAATCAAATAGAACAATCCGCCTGTAGAGAATAAATCGACCTCATGACCGACCCAAACCTTCATTGCTGTACGGATGGCAAGGAGTGCGAACACGACCACAAAAAATGCTTTCGATCGCGAGAGATACACTTCGCCGTCCCGTTTTTCAAAATTGGATGTCTTAATCAAAAACAGACTGAAGATGAGTCCGACCGCAAGGGCCTCAGCCACTTCGACCCATGATAAGCGAAACGCGGGAATCAAAAACTGAATCATCCCGGTCGTCATCGCAAGTGGTGGAATTAAAATTTTCTTCGCATTCGTCGGCTTTGCCGATGCTTTTACACGAACAAAGCTCGCTACGATACCCATTAACAACGCGACGAGAGTCGACCCCCATAACATTGACATCTCGGTCAACCCCTTAAAATCCGGTGAATCCGACAAGCTCGCTCATCCATGCAGCGAACCGATTCATTCCGTCAAAATATAATAGTACGCCGAACGCCATCATCAAATAGCCTCCGACTTTTGCTACTTTTGCACTGTTGCGTGCTAAGTACTTGATCTTGCCAACGAATGCGACCATTACCAAAAATGGAATTGCAAACCCGATGACATACGCCAACATATAGCCGAGTCCTTGACTCGGGTTCGTGGCGGCTAGTGCGATCACACCAGCTAAAATCGGACCTGTGCACGGTGTCCAGCCTGCCGCAAATCCAATACCAATTAAAACGGTTCCAAAATAACCGCTCTTTCGTTCGCCGATATCCATTTTCTTTTCACGCATCATAAATTGCGGTTGCCATAAGCCCGCCAAAAAGACGCCGAACACGAAAATCAAAATGGCGCCGAACATGCGTAGACTGTCCTTGTATTGGATGAAGACGTCTGCAATCAATGAAGTCGACAATCCTAGTACGAGAAAGACAATCGAAAAACCGAATAAGAACGAAAATGTGTGGAACCAAGCTGTACGCTGTTTTAATCCTTCATTTTTTAACTCAGATACGGAAACCCCAGTAATATACGAGAGAAAGACCGGATACAACGGGAGCGTACATGGTGACAAGAACGATAAGACGCCCGCCCCAAATGCGAGCCATAATGTGACTTCCATGACGATTTCCACCTTTCACGACCATTATAGCGAAAACCTATTTAAATTGCTCGAATCTTTTCTTTCAAACCGCAACATCATTTTGTAATTTTTGAAATGGAAATGAAACTTGTCATCTGTAAACGGAGGTGCTAAGATTTGGATATTCCAGTTCACAAAATTCTAATTTACATGATGGGGGAACGAACGTGGCAGTCACCGCAGCAGATACACTACACCAGGCCATTGAACAAAAACGTGATGAACTGTATAAAATCGCGTCAAAGCATTCTTGGACCTCACCCGAAGTCATTTCAGTAAGCCAAGAACTTGACTCTTTAATCACTCGTCATGTCCTATCAAAGCATAATAAAGAGAAACTTCATTCTTGAAACTTGACAGCTCGTCACCTTGTGTGGCGAGCTTTTTCCATGGAAAAAAGGACACCTGAATAGGTATCCTTTCCAAATCAAGACATCAGACGTTGTCCGGATTGCAGTTCATACATCTTTTTGTACAGTCCGTCTTGTTTCAATAACTGTTGATGATTGCCGCGTTCCACGATTTCACCACGATGCAAAACCAAAATTAAATCTGCATCTTGAATCGTCGACAGGCGGTGGGCGATTGCGATTGTCGTCCGACCGCGACGCATCCGATCGAGCGCGGTTTGTACACGCTCCTCTGTTTCGGTATCGATCGAGCTCGTCGCTTCATCGAGAATAAGCACTTTTGGATTACGTGCGACCGTACGGGCAAATGCGAGCAATTGACGCTCCCCGCTTGAGAACGTCGCTCCACGCTCTCCGACGACATGGCCATAGCCAGCGTCCAACTTTTCAATGAATGTATGAGCTTGGACGAATTCAGCAGCTTCACGCGCGCGCTCAGAATCGATGACTGGATTGAACAGCTTCAAATTCTCTTCGATTGTTCCCGTAAATAAGAATGGGTCTTGTAGGACAAGCCCGACTTGTTGACGAAGCTCTTGCTCCTCGAACTGTTCGAGCGGTTGCCCGTCAATCGTGATGCGACCAGATTCATATGGATAAAAACGTGTCAACAAATTGATGATTGAACTCTTACCGCTCCCAGTATGACCAACGAGCGCAACCGTCTCACCTGGTTTAGCAACGAAAGAAATCTGTTTCAACACGTCAACTTCTCCGTCGTAACTGAATGTCACATTTTCGAACCGAACTTCCCCATCAGTGATTCGTGCTTCACCAGGCATCTGTTTACCTGGAGCCGGCTCATCCGTATCTAAAATTTTGAAGACACGGTCGGCTGATACGACGGCTTGTTGAAATTCGCTTAATCGTTGCATGATATCAAGCACGGGACGGAAAATACGTTCAATATAGCTGATGAAAGCATACACGACCCCTACTTGAACTTGTTCACTCATCGAGAGTACCCCGTAATAACCGAGCAGACCGATGATGGAGAAGGCGAGAAGCAATTCGATAATCGGGCGGAGTAACATGCTATCGAGTTTTAAGTTCCGATATCGTGCCTCCTGATGCGCTTCGTTCGTCTCTTCGAACTGACGAATGAGACGCTCTTCTTGACGAAATTGTTGAATGATGCCCATCCCATTGATGGATTCGTTCAACTGGGCGTTGAGTTGTGACAACAAATCCCGCACTTGCGCGAAATATTTCGTCGAGAAACGACGATACGCCCAAATGATAAGCCAGAAGAGAGGCAACAAGATGAGTCCCATCGTCGCGAGCGGGGGCTCCAAGATGTAGAGGAAGATATACGTCCCAATCAACTGAACGGCAGACTGAACGAACGTACTCATCACCCCGACATAGAGCTCTTTTACGGCCTCCGTATCATTCGTGATACGCGATACAAGGACTCCCGCTGGTGTGCGGTCAAAGTAGGCAAGTCGCATCCCCATAACGTGACGGAAGATGTCCATCCGAATGTTTTGCACAATTTTTAAGGCGATTTTTTGAAAAGATATGGATTGCAGATAGTCAAATACAATCGCCGACAAATGAAGCACCATATAGACAGCAAAAAGAGCGATGACCCAGTTCGTCGGGTAGACACCTGGTGTGACGAATTCATCGATAAACACTTTGATTAGAAACGGTCCTGCCAACTTTGCACCTGTCGCAATCAAGAGAAATACGAAGGCAACACTTAGCGGTTTTCCGTACCGTTTCGCGTAACTGAGCAGGCGCTTGATGACTTGCCATTCTTGGACATCATGTTTCATCGTGTCCCCCCCCTTCTACAATCGCTTCAAGTTGCTGACGATCATATGTCTCACGATACCAGCCCGTCTCTTGAAGCAATGCCTCATGGCGACCTCTTTGAATGATGTTTCCGTCCTCAATCACGAGAATCTCGTCAGCGTGTTCTACAGCCGAAAGACGATGTGCGACAATGACGCGCGCCTGATCTGGATTACCGACTCGAAAATGCTCGATAATCGACTCTTCCGTTTTCGCATCGACCGCAGATAGCGCATCATCTAATATCAATACATCCGCCGCTGTCATAAGCGCCCGCGCGATGGAAATCCGTTGTTTTTGCCCTCCTGATAATGTGACTCCACGTTCACCGACGAGTGTCGCATATCCTTCCGGAAGACGGACAATATCTTCATGCACCTCAGCAACCTTAGCTGCTTCGATGATTTCTTCCATGCTCGCTTCAGGCCTTCCGAACGCGATATTGTTCGCAATCGAATCCGAGAACAAGAAATGATCTTGTGGAACGACCGCAATTTTATCCATCAGAAGTGATTTTTTCACTTGGCGGATGTTGATCCCACCGATTTTAATCTTTCCATCTTTCACATCATACTCACGCGTCAATAGACGGACAATCGTCGTCTTCCCTGCACCTGTTCTGCCGACAATCCCGATTGTTTTTCCACGTTCAATCCGAAAATGGACATTGTGGAGCACAACGGTCTCGTCATAGGCGAAGTTTCGAATATCGACCTCCACCTCTGAATGAGAAAGGGTCGTCGCAGCCATGCGGTCGTCTTGAATCTCAGGTTTGACGGCGAGCATTCGCTCAATTCGGTCGTAAGACGCGCGTCCACGCTCCACGATATTGAACAACCATCCAAAGGCTAACATCGGCCATGTCAACAGTGCCAAATAAGCTGTGAAGCTGACAATCTGTCCAATCGTCAATTCGCCTTGTTCAATCAAGACGGCTCCATACCCGACCGAAAGGATATAAGACAATCCGACAATTCCGAAGATGGTCGGGTCGTATAAGGCATCAATCTTCGCGACTCGTACGTTTTTCGCCATGACTTCACTCGATAAGTTCTCAAACGATTCCACATCCCGATCGACTTCCCCCGTCGACTTTAAGACACGGACGCCACTGACGCTTTCCTGCACTTTGTCATTCAATTCTGAAAATGCCGCTTGGGCGACCCCGAATCGGCTATGTAACATCTTTCCATATCGCGTTGTCAAAGCGACCATGATTGGTAACGGTAGTAAGGCGACGAGCGTCAATTTCCAGCTGATTGTTGTAATCATCGTGATGATGACGAACGTCCCAAGTGTCACGCTATCGACGAGTGTTAAAATCCCCGCACCGGCCGTCATCGATACGGCTTGTACATCATTTGTCGCATGGGCCATCAAATCACCGACCCGTGACTTTTTATAAAATCGCTGATCAAGATCTGTGAAATGCCGATATAGTTGGCTACGAAGCATTCTTCCTAGACGAATCGATGCGCCGAAGATAAAATAGCGCCAAAAGAAGCGGGCGACATAATTTCCAATCCCAACAGCAGCAAGTCCCCCTAATAACAGCCAGAGTGTGTCGGACGAAAGCGAACCACGGTTAATCTCATCGACAATCCGTCCGATGATGCGTGGTGGAATCAGTTCTAGACCAGCCACGAAGATCAGTAAGACGATGCCGAGCGCGTACGTCTTCCACTCAAGACGCAAAAACCAAGATAATTGTTTGAATACACGAATGTGAAACGCCCCCCTTTGTCTTTAGATGAAGATTATTCATTAATCGTAGCGAAAGTTTGTTCGATTGTCTAACAAAAAGAGGAAACAAAAAAGCACTTCGGGAACCGAAGTGCTTTCGTGATTGATTATGATTTCTTTTCGTTTTTCATCTGCACGTTCATGGCGCGCATCACTTGGTTGACTTTCTTCTGTGATGGCTTTTGACCCATCTGCATCATCAACGTACGAATCATATCTTCATTGATTGGCGGGTTCTGTTCAAGGTAGTTCATCATGTATTTACGCGCGATAAAGAATCCAATCGCGATACCCCCGATGAGTGCTGCCACGACAAGAAGAATCCAGAATAATGTACTCAAGGCTTTACCTCCTCTACCATATGAAACATCGTTTTTTACTATACACTAAATTGAACAACTTCGCTAGTCGTCCAGAAAAAAAGTGACGGCCAAACGATTGGCCGTCACAACAATCTAACTAGAGATTAAAGTGATTTTACTGCATTGACGACGTTGTCGACTGACATGCCGTATTCTTTCATGAGGAGGTCACCAGGTGCAGATGCTCCGAACTTGTCGATTCCGAGTACCTTACCACCGAATCCTACATATTTGTACCATCCAAGTGTCGCACCCGCTTCAAGTGATACACGTTTCGTGACTGAAGATGGAAGGACAGATTCTTTGTACTCTGCAGATTGCGCTTCGAAGAGTTCCCATGATGGCATCGAGACGACTGCCGCTTTCACGCCTTCTGACGCGAGCTGTTCACGCGCTTCAACGAGAACGTGTACTTCAGAACCTGTACCGAGCAAGAGAACGTCTGCATCTTTCGATTCACCTGCAACGACGTAAGCTCCTTTTGCTGCCGTTTCAATAGATGTACCTTCGAGTTCTGGTAACGCTTGACGAGTCAAGACGAGAAGTGAAGGAGTCGTTTTCGATGTCACCGCTTGTTTCCAAGCTGCAATCGTTTCTTTGCCGTCAGCAGGACGAAGAACAGAGAGGTTCGGCATCGCGCGGAAGCTCATCAAATGTTCGACCGGCTCGTGCGTTGGACCATCTTCACCGACTGCGATTGAGTCGTGCGTCAAGATGAACGTCGATGGAAGTCCCATAAGTGCTGCGAGACGGACTGCAGGACGGAGGTAATCCGAGAAGACGAAGAACGTCGCACCGTAAGGAAGAACACCACCGTGAAGGGCCATACCGTTCACAGCTGCCGCCATCGCGAACTCACGAACACCGAACCAGATGTTACGACCAGCTGGGTCTTCATCGAAGTCTACCGCACCTTTGATCATCGAGTTGTTCGATCCAGCAAGGTCAGCCGAACCACCAAAGAGTGTCGGTACTGCTTTTGCGATTGCGTTCAACACTTCACCGCTCGTTTGACGTGTTGCTTTTTTCGAACCGATTTCGAAAGTCGGCAACTCGCTATCCCAACCTTCAGGAAGGTCATTGTTCATCGCGCGCTCGAACTGTGCTCCGAGCTCAGGGTGTGCCGCTTTATACGCTTCAACGAGTTCGTTCCAGTCTGACTCATATTTCGCGCCAGGCTCGACAACTTTCTCGTTGAATAAGTCATATACTTCGTTTGGAACGTAGAATGACTCGCCTTCCCATTTGTAGAACTGTTTCGTCAATTCGATTTCAGCGTCTCCAAGTGGCGCACCGTGTGATGCCGATTTACCCGACTTGTTCGGTGAACCGAATCCGATGACCGTCTTGACTTCGATCAATGTCGGCTTCGACGTCTCTGCTTTCGCAGCATCGATCGCTTTTGCAATTGAATCGATGTCCGTTCCGTCTTCGACACGAATGACTTGCCATCCGTAAGCGTTGAAACGGTCTTCTACGCTTTCAGAGAACGACTTATGAAGGTCGCCATCGAGAGAGATATCGTTTGAATCGTAAAGAACGACGAGTTTACCGAGCTTCAAGTGACCTGCGAGGGAAGCCGCCTCCGCAGATACACCTTCCATCAAGTCTCCGTCACCGCAAATGCCGAACGTGTAGTGGTCAACGACGTTGAACTCGTCGCGGTTGTAAGTCGCTTCTAAGTGTTTCTCTGCCATGGCCATCCCGACAGCCATCGCAATCCCTTGTCCAAGTGGGCCCGTTGTCGCATCTACCCCAGCCGTGTGGCGGTACTCAGGGTGACCAGGTGTCTTCGAGTCCATTTGACGGAATGATTTCAAATCGTCCATCGACAAATCATAGCCAGACAAGTGAAGGAGCGAATACAAGAGCATCGATCCATGACCCGCTGAGAGCACGAAACGGTCACGGTTGAACCAGTTCGGGTTTTTCGGGTTGTGACGCATTTTATCTGTCCAAAGTGTAAACGCCATCGGGGCAGCGCCCATTGGCATCCCTGGGTGACCAGAGTTCGCTTTTTGGACTGCATCAATTGAGAGCGTCCGAATCGAGTTAATCGCTAATAATTCTTTAGTAGTTGTTTCCACTAATTTCATCCTCTCTGTGTTAAGAAGGTTTTCTACCCGTCATATTTTATCATACTCAATCGTGTGTCACAACTAATTAATTAGTATAACACATTTGATGAAATCGTTTCCTTCTATTGCATGAAATAGCATGTAATCCGTTCGTCTGATGCGTGTTCGTGTATAACAAAAATGCACATCCTATGCGAAATAGGATGTGCATTCGGTATCACTCACCGCGATAGCGTTTTTGATCTTCTTTCAACTTCTCTGGTGTAACGTCATTTCCATCTGGATCGACGACTTTCATACCCATCATTTGTGATTTGAACGATTGACGAAACGCCTTCAAATATTCTTGACGCAAGTCTTGTTGCTCGTTCATTTCTTCTTCAGACAGTCCTTCTGTCTTCGCTTTGTTGGCGAGGAAGTTGATTCGCTCCAATTGTCCTGGTGCTAACATATGACTCGCCCCCTCTCTAGTGAATTTGTTCTTATACTTTACAAAATCAGAGAGGAAGAATCAAGTTTCAGCAACCGACTGGTGCTCAAGATATCGTCGATTGACCGTTGCCTTCGAGACCTCATAGCCAAATCCACGTAGCGTCGCCGCAATCTCAGCGAACGTCAAGCCACGTTCACGCAATTGGATAATCTCTTCGATTGGCACTTCAATTCGATGTCGCCCACCTTGATCATGATTTTGAATGTTGCGCTGTGGGTTAAATCCGTTAGCGACCGCACGACGCATCCCACGCGAGATTTTCGCATTGTGAATTTTTCGTTGATATTCTTCGACAACACTGACAATCTCCAATACCATCTTCTCTGCATCGGAAACGACATAGTCCGACGTAGACTGCATCGTCAGCAATCGCACGTCATGCTTCATTAAAGTATGCAAGATCGCAATCTTAGCATTCCCTCGTCCTAAGCGACTGTCGTCCGTGACGAGCACGGCATCGAGCTGAGAAGTGGATACATGGTCCAGTAAATCAAGTAGCCCTTGTCGATTGACTTCATAACCGCTCTCTTGCTCTGTGATGACATCTATGACGTCGGCCCCTAATCCCGAAGCCAGCTGCTGTAATTCTTCGACTTGCCGACTGAGTGATGTCTCTTGGGTAGACTTGTTCGTCGATACCCGGCAATAGATGACGACCCGCATCGCACCACTCCCTTTCATTGCATTCATTTGTTACGATACACAGTTTAAGATTGGTTCGCAATGAAGAAAGATCACTCAGCGGCATACCATTTCATTTTTCGTTCGTTATGCTCTTCACGCTCTGCCATGATCTGTGCTTCGAGTGATTCTGCTTCGACGTACGCAACCTCTTCTTCGATTGTCCGCTCTGACGTGACGACCGGATCGACAACTTTTGGTTCCCCTCGCATTTCACCAGCCAAATAAAAAGCGAACATCCCGACTAAGAGCATCCCGACTAAAATGATTCCGTTGAGTGTATCTTTCATGATTACATTGCCTCCTGTATAAGAATATATGTTCGTTAGAACGTTTGTTCGTTTATCTGTTCTCATCATAAAACAAGAACCCGTGTTCGGTCAATACAAAAAAACGAACGAATGTTTGTACGCTCATGTGTTCTTGTGTTACACTAGACACATAAAGAATAGGATGCGATTGCAGGTTATTCGATTATATCGAGGTGAACATAATGAAAAAAATGTCAGCGCGACAACAGCAGATTCTTGATTTCATCAAAGACGAAGTACGGGCAAAAGGTTATCCGCCTTCTGTTCGTGAAATTGGAGAAGCCGTCGGTCTTGCATCTAGTTCGACCGTACACGGTCATCTAGATCGTTTAGAGAAGCGTGGATTGATTCGTCGAGATAAGACGAAGCCTCGCGCAATTGAAATTTTGACTGAAGATATGCCGACAATGGAAGAGCAAGAGTCCGTCATGTACGTACCGGTCATCGGGAAGGTCACTGCCGGGACACCGATCACCGCCATCGAGAACGTGGAAGAGCACTTCCCTCTTCCAGCACATATCGTCGGGTCAGATAATGTATATATGTTGTCTGTCTCTGGGGATTCGATGATCAATGCAGGAATTTTAGACGGAGACCGGGTGCTCGTCCGCCAGCAGAGCACGGCCGACAATGGAGAGATTGTCGTCGCCATGACGGAAGAAGGCGAAGCGACCGTGAAGCGAATTTACAAAGAAG
This sequence comes from Exiguobacterium sp. s43, assembly GCF_018617255.1. Classification (GTDB taxonomy): domain Bacteria; phylum Bacillota; class Bacilli; order Exiguobacteriales; family Exiguobacteriaceae; genus Exiguobacterium; species Exiguobacterium profundum. Next base: position 1,126,393 of record NZ_JACSJT010000001.1, on the reverse strand, counting down.
CTTCGAAGGTCCGCCTTCAACCGGAGAACGACGAGTTAGAAGCGATGTATTTTGACAACGTCTCGATTTTAGGGAAGGTTATCGGTGTATACCGGACGATTCATTAATGGCTAGTGGCAAGACCCATACCCGTACGAATCTCGTGGCAACCGGAGCACTCGCGGTTGCCACGCCTTTTCTTGAAATCGATGTTCCGTTCTCATTGATCATCGGTGCCATCATCGGTACACTCTGGCTCTCCCCGGACCTCGATTTGAAATCAGACGCCTATTATCGATGGGGACCTCTCAAACTGATTTGGCTCCCTTACGTAAAGCTCATGCCGCACCGTTCGCTCTTCTCGCACTTACCTGCTTTGAGTGATATGATTCGGATTGCATATATCGGGTTCCCGCTCGTGCTGCTTCTGCCCTTCACGGCTTACGAAGAGGAAATCCGCTCATGGGTCGACATTCATGGCATGTCCTTCTTTTTAGGGCTCGTGTTTGCGACGACACTGCATACGACGCTCGACTATACTTCAACGTTTTTCAAAAAAGCGTTTTAACCAACAAAGGACCACCTTCGTGAAGTACAGAAGGTGGTCCTTTGTTTTAATTGGAATGATAACGTGTTATAGGGTATCCATTTTATGAATGAAATGCTTAAACTAATACGACCCGATCTTTCCCGCACGCAAATTATCGAGATGAGTTGGAAGAAATCCGATATGGTCAAACTATGAAGGAGGAGAACTTGATGGTAAAAGCATTAAATGAGCTGATGGACTTTATCGAACAGCACTTAACGGAAGAACTTTTAGATTCAGAGATCACAAAAATCACCGGACTATCTGCTCACCATTTTAAGAGGATGTTTTCGTATATGTCAGGAATGACACTTCACACTTATATACGAAATCGACGGTTTTCTATCGCAAATGAAAAATTGGTTCATGGTTCAAGCGTAACAGAAATCGCATATCTCTATGGATATCAATCGGTCGAAGGGTTTTCCAGAGCGTTTCGAGATTGGTCTGGTCATTTGCCTTCTGAAGTCATGAAGAATCACATTCAAAAGTCGTTCCCTCGCTTCACGTTTTATATCGATATAAAAGGAGGAACATCAATGGAGTTCAAGTTAGAAGAGAAAGAAGCTTTTCAAATCGTTGGAGTTTCAAAGCGTGTCCCTATTCAATTCGAGGGAGTCAACGAAGAAATCATGGAACTAGCGAAGTCGATTACGGAAGAGCAACGGGCTCACATGCATGAATTGGGCAATTTATATCCGCATCGTGCCTTGAACGCATCGTTCAATTTTGATGACGGTCACTTAGAAGAAGAAGGTTATTTGACACATATGATCGGTTTCGCCACGACAAGAGAAATTAAGTATGACGATCTCGAAGTGATCTCAATCCCAAAAAGTTTATGGGCAATCTTCCCGAACACTGGACCATTCCCAAGCACTCTACAAGAGACGATGGCAAGAACCTATGCAGAATGGTTACCTTCTTCGGGATACGCACTTCAAGACTTGCCAAGCATTTCATTTAGCAAAATAGAAACAGGATATGACAACGTATATAGCGAGGTTTGGGTCCCTGTGAAGGTTAGAGAAGAGCCGGAATCATAAAGATATCTCCGCAATTATGATTTATCAAAAAGAGTATGGAGCAACCCAAATTGAGGGATGCTCCATACTCTTTAATGTATCTCTTCTATTTAGTAGAGCGTCATGTACTGATCGCGTTCCCACTCTGTTACTTGCATACGGAACATATCCCACTCGATTTCTTTCAACTCGAGGAAGTGTTCACCGATATGCTCACCAAGTGAGTCCATCACGACTTTGTCCGCACGAAGGACTTCGAGTGCGTCGAAGAGTGTCGCCGGGAGATCGTCGATTCCGTTCGCTACACGCTCTGGCTTGTCCATCACGTAGATGTTGCTATCGATTGGTTTAGGTGCATTCAAATCTTTTTCGACCCCGTCAAGACCCGAAGCCAAGAGGGCAGCAAGTGCAAGGTACGGGTTCGCCGCTGGGTCAACCGAACGTACTTCGATACGAGTCGAGAGACCACGTGCCGCTGGTACACGTACGAGTGGCGAACGGTTACGTGCGCTCCATGCAACATAGCAAGGTGCTTCGTAGCCTGGTACGAGACGCTTGTATGAGTTGACAGTCGAGTTACATACTGCCGTGAAGGCACGAGCGTGCTCCAAGATACCGGCTGTGAACGCGCGAGCTGTGTCTGAAAGTTCCATGTCGCCGTTTGGATCGTAGAAGACGTTTGTGTCGCCTTTGAAGAGTGACATGTTCGCATGCATCCCTGAACCGTTTACCCCGAAGAGCGGCTTCGGCATGAAAGTCGCGTGAAGACCATACTTCGCTGCGATCGTCTTAACGACGAGTTTGAACGTTTGGATGTTATCTGCCGTCGTGACAGCATCTGCGTATTTGAAATCGATTTCGTGTTGTCCTGGTGCTACTTCGTGGTGTGATGCTTCGATTTCAAAGCCCATGTTTTCAAGTTCGATGACGATCTCTTTACGACAGTTCTCACCGAGGTCAACTGGTGCCAAGTCGAAGTATCCACCTTGGTCGTTGAGTTCAAGAGTCGGACGACCTGATGCGTCTTTTTTGAACAAGAAGAACTCTGGCTCTGGTCCAACGTTGAACGCTGTGAAACCAAGTTTTTGCATCTTCTCAAGGTTACGCTTGAGTGTACCGCGCGGGTCACCGCTGAATGGTGTACCGTCTGGGTTATAAATATCGCAAATTAAGCGAGCAACTTTTCCGCTGCCATCTGTCCACGGGAAGACAACCCACGTGTTGAGGTCTGGATACAAGTACATGTCTGATTCCTCGATGCGGACGAATCCTTCGATTGACGATCCGTCAAACATCATCTTGTTATCAAGTGCTTTGTCCAATTGGCTGATCGGCACCTCGACGTTTTTGATTGTTCCGAGGATGTCCGTGAATTGAAGACGAATAAAGCGTACGTCTTCCTCTTGTGCGATGCGTTTAATGTCTTCTTTTGTGAACGTTTTTCTGGCCATGGTAAAATGTCCCCTCTCACATTGCGTAATGGTTGATGTGTGCGGCGTTATCGATAGAAACGTGAAAGCTCACCTTGAATGAGCGACGTCTTATTGAAACGACCGGCTTCTTGAAGCTGTGTTTTCAACAAATGATGTAACTCTTTTTCCGAAACCTTCGGTGCTTCACTGACCGGTGCGGCCGGAGCAGATGCTTCCGCTTCTTTTTCACCTTCTTGCTCTAACATGTGGCGAATCGCCGCCAAGTTAAAGCCTTGATCAATGTAATCCTTGATTGCGAGTAGACGTTCGACATCATTAAAGGAATAAAGTCGTCGTTTCGATTCCGTCCGACTAGGCGAAATCAGACCCTGTTCTTCGTAATACCGAATCTGTCTACCTGTCAGTTGCGTCAAATCTTGGACGATTCCAATCGGAAACAACGGGTTGGAGCGACGAAATTGATCGGCCATCCTTACCCCTCCTTTTCTGTCTCACAATGTGAGAATAATATATGACAACAATCCTGTCAATAGATGTTAAGAAAGTTAACATGACAGATTAGTTACAAATGTGTCGGCTGATTTTGGTCATTGAATTCGACCAATTCTTTACCGTGTAATTGGCTCAACGCCAACATGAGCGCGACTTTTACGTGAGCATACGTCAGACCACCTTGAACGTACGCCGTGTACGGTGCCCGAAGCGGACCATCGGCAGACAGCTCGATGGAAGAACCCTGAATGAACGTCCCAGCTGCCATGATGACGTCATCTTCATAACCCGGCATATAGGCCGGCACCGGTAACGCATGGGCATTGACCGGCGATGCCATTTGGATGCTCTGACAAAACGCAATCATCTTGTCGCGGTCACGGAACGTCACCGACTGAATCAAGTCCGTTCGTGGAGTCGTATAGTGGGGATCTGTCTCGAATCCGATCAAAGACAATAGACTTGCCGTCAAATGGGCCCCTTTTAATGCCTGTGCGACTGTATGAGGTGCCATATAGAAGCCTTGATACATCTCTTGAAGCGAGTAGAGTGATGGTCCGGCTTCACTTCCGATACCTGGGGTCGTCATACGGAACGAACACCGTTCAATTAACTCTTTCGTACCAGCGATATAACCGCCCGTCTTCGCCAATCCACCGCCTGGGTTTTTGATGAGAGAACCAGCCATCAAGTCAGCCCCGACGTGCGTCGGTTCGATCGTCTCGACAAACTCACCGTAACAATTGTCCACGAACACATACACATGCGGATGTTCCGCTTTAATCCGTTCGATGGCCACTTTGATTTCATCGACTGGAATACTGCGACGGTTCGCATACCCTTTCGATCGCTGAATCCCAACGAGCTTCGTCTCAGGACGAATCCGTTCGAGGACGCGGTCGATGTCGATTTCACGTTCCTCTTTTAATTCGACAGTATCGTAATGGACACCGAGTTCTTTTAACGAACCGCGACCATCGCCACGGATGCCGACAATCTCCTCAAGCGTGTCATAAGGCTTCCCAGTGATATAGAGTAGCTCATCACCTGGTAGAAGGACACCAAACAAGGCAATCCCGATTGCATGGGTACCGGAGATGATTTGTGGTCGGCATAGCGCGAGCTCGGCTCCAAAAACATCCGCATAAATCGACTCGAGGGTGTCTCGACCGATATCGTCATATCCATATCCCGTCGTCGGATTAAAATGAAAATCCGACACTTTATGCTTTTTAAACGATTCTAGGACGCGATACTGGTTGAATTCGGCCGTCTCGTCAATCCTTTCGAAAAACGGTTTGACCCGTGCCTCCGCTTTTTTTACGAACGGCGCGAGCGCATCATAATGTTCAATCTTTTCTTGCCACATACTTACACCTCAAATTGTTTTAGCGTCGCATATAGACGCGTGTCTTCTCTCATATAACCTACTAATTCGACAGAACCGTCATCTAAAAAGCTCTCTTCGAGACGATACATCGCCTCTTTGGCCGGGTGGTAGTGTTCAAACGCCGTCACCGGGAGAATGACATGGACTTTTGTCAAAATGTCCGCAATCTTATCCTCGAGAGCACCTGTCAACGTCACGATATCTTCCGAGGCGATTGCCGAGATCAATAACGGTCCGCCGACGAAGTCTTCCGTGAGACGGTCTTTCTTATTATATACCTCGAGCTGAGGCACCTCACTCGCACCGAGTTCCTCTAATACCGCATTCGTCGTATCGATTTGATTCAGATAATGTGGGTTCGATGCATCGATGACATGAAGGATCAAGTCGGCACCGACAACTTCTTCTAATGTCGAACGAAACGCGGCAACGAGTTTCGTCGGCAAATCACGGATGAATCCGACCGTATCTGTGATCAGTACTTTCCCACCTCGCGGAAGTTCGAGCTCGCGCGTCAACGGGTCGAGCGTCGCAAACAATTCATCCTGCTCGTACGTGTCGGCATCGGTCAATCGGTTAAAGATTGTCGACTTCCCAGCATTCGTATACCCGACGAGCGCGACTTGGAATACCCTGTTTTCTTTTCGGCGTTCTCGGTAACGTCCACGGTGTGCGACTGTTCCCTCGAGCTGTTTCGTGATTTCATCGATGCGGCGCTTGATGTGACGACGATCCGATTCAAGTTTCGTCTCACCAGGACCACGCGTCCCGATTCCACCACCGAGTCGCGAAAGCTGTGTGCCTTGACCGATGAGACGCGGCAGCAAATAGTTCATCTGCGCGAGTTCGACCTGCAATTTCCCTTCGCGCGATTGCGCACGGCTCGCAAAGATGTCCAAGATGAGCTGTGTGCGGTCAATCAACTTCATCTCATCTGGGTCGTTCAAGGCGATGCGAATGTTTTTCGACTGTGCCGGTGTCAATTCGGCGTTGAAAATCAATAAGTCCGGCTCGAACTGTTCGACGAGCATCGCGAGTTCCTCGATTTTCCCTTTCCCGATAAAGGTACGACGGTCGATTTGTTGACGCTTTTGGTCGAGTCTGGCAACGACTTCGCCTTGCGCCGTGTCCACGAGTTCGACGAGCTCGCCCATCGACTGTTCATATGTCCAATCATCGGTACTAGGCAACTGACAACCGACGATGACAACTTTTTCACGTTCAATCATGTAATCCCTCATTCCATAAAGTCTCACCTTCCATCTTACCACGAATCAGCGTATAGAGAACGTCCGTTTGTGGTAGGATAAAGGAAGAAGGAGGCTCGACCATGACGAAACGAAGAAAAGACTACCCGCTCCCGGAATTTATTGAAACGTACCTCTATCATCTCGGCGCCAGCGGTCGTCAACCCTCGACGCTTAAGCGATATCGCTACGACTTGATTGACGTGCATAAATACTTTCACGACCACAATGTCGAACTGAACGAACCGACGGACTGGTTAGACGTTCCGCTCGAATCGTGGAAGACATTCGTGAATGACTTCTTAATCGAAGAGAAGCACTATCAACAGGCGACCGTCGCAAGAATCGTCACGGTCATCAATAGCCTGACCCAATTTTTAAATCCGCTTCGTAAAAAGATGCTTGCCTATTCCCAACCGGCACATACGTTGACAGTCGACCAAGTCGCACTCGAATCTGAATTCGACCGACTCGTTCAAACGATTCGTTCGACAAGAGGACTGAGTGAGAATCAGCTCCAAGCTCATCCTTATCTCGTCAATCGGAACGAACTGATTGTGACGCTTTTCTATAAATATGGATTGCGTGTCCATCACATCATCCGTTTGCGAATGAGCGACTTGCATCTGGCCGATCACACCTTCGACGTGTATGATCGTCTCGGAAACCGTTTCACGTTGAAGCTGTCACAAGAAGATCAATCGTTGCTCATGAATTACCTGGCTGATATCCCGACCCCGGTACGACCACGTTGGTATTCAGAAGACCCGGTCTTCGTCTCATTCGATTTTGCCCGGATGACGTTCCGCTGGGTGTATGCGAAGAATCAACCGAAGCAATTGACGATCGTCATGATTACGAAAATGATGCGGCAGTTGAACGAACGAAGTGGACTCGCGCGCTCCGTCACGCCATCGATGCTTCGAAACGCCCATGTGTTGAAGACATATGCGGTCGATCTGACACCATCCGAGCGGATGAATATCACCTGTATGCATAAGGAATCTTCCCTCCGCCGGTATGAACAGGCGTATGAAGAGTTCGGAACTGAGTTATTTGAGTCAGACGAAAGACCCGCCCTCTCGTGAAGGGCGGGTCTTGGTCTGTACGATTTCAGGTTATCCAATGGTGCGAAGACAACTTGATCCTTACCATCTATAGTCAATCGATTTCTAACCTTGAGGTTTATATAACTTCTCGACACTCATCAATGTGTTGTTCTCAAAAGTCGCCTTATAGATATCCGGCATGTCGAGTTCTTTCCAAAATTCATATCCATATCGCGCATCAAAATAATTCAGCATGAGAACCATAATATTTCCATGTGTGCCGAGCACCACTTTTTTCCCTTCGTACGTACGGAGCAGTGATATGAGAGCCTCTACCCCTCTAGATTGAGCCTGATCGTTCGACTCTCCCCCTTCCCATGCGAACGCAGGATTTTTCCAAACGGTCTCCATCGCGCTTGTAAAGTCTTTAGCCGGTTCTGAAGTCAAGGTTCGCTCTCTCAAATCATCCGACACTACAACGTCCTGTCCAAGATAATCCGCGATGCCTTTTACGGTTTGAACGGCTCGTTTATATGGACTCGAAGTCACGATATCGATCCCCTCATCGATTAGAAGGTTTGTAATTTCAGCAACATCATGCATTCCTTTCTCAGATAACGGTCTGGCGAATTCGTCTGGTGTATAGGTAGAATGTGCATGTCTGACAAAATATATAGTTGTCATTCAGTAGTCCCCTTTTATAATGTCTCGTCGTTGTTTACATACGATGTCCAGCCTCATCATAAGCTTTAGAATGATGGTTTAGCTGCAAAAATTCATGTCGCAACAACCCGTAGACGACATGATCGACGTAACGGTCATACAGCCACTCCGCATCTCGAATGACCCCTTCTTCCTTAAAGCCGAATCGTTCCGGAAGTGCCCGACTCTTCACATTCTCTGTCGCGACTCGGATCTCAATTTTATTTAGTTTCAAATCTTGAAACCCATACTCGATGATGGTCTCGAGCGCTTGACTCATGATGCCTTTCCCTTGAAACTCTTGTCCGAGCCAGTATCCGATTGTGCCACATTGAATACCACGATCGATTTCGTTAAATCCAATTGTTCCGGCCAGTGCTCCTTTATACATCAAAGCGAACGATTTTGGGCGCCCGCCCGTTTCAATCAACCCTTTGATTCGTCCCTCTATGTTCTGCTTCGAGTCTTCCACCGTCTCAATATAGTCGAGCCAGCCAAGCCACTCTCGCAAATAAGGCTTCGATGCAATCGTCAGCTTAAATAACTCGTCCGCATCGTCTGTATTGAACATTCTCAGTGTGACATCGTCATTTAGTTTATATTCAAGCATATAGTCCCATCCTCATTATTTATTCATTTGTCCTCATATGTCACTGCAACCTTAATTGGATTTATGACGCGTTTATTTAGTTTTTCAAACGTATCAATCAATCTATATTGGTCAATGTCCAATTCAAAAATCTTTCTTACGTATGGTGTATGTCGGCTCACTTCAAAATACCACCTGAAATGTTCTTTATAATCCCATCCATCACTCGATCCGACGATATGTAACTCTTTTTCAAAAAAATGCGGTTGCAACATCAACCCTTCTCGATTGCCATCTGACAAAATACAGATAGATTTATTCGGCTTAACAGCTTGTTGAAGGTTCATGAAACCATCATTACGAGCCGAACATTCAATGCCGTAATCATAGAAGCTCTCCTTCACTTCATTCGGGGTATATACACGGCCAACTCCAAACGTATGAGCCAGTTCTTTCCGATTCGAATCCGGATCGATCGCATCAATCATCGTCACACCATAATAGGTTCGTAGATAATAGATTGCGAGTAACCCCATCGTTCCTAGACCGGAAACAATGACCGAATCGGTAGAGGATGGTGCTAACTTTCTAACCCCTTTTGCTGCATCGCAAGACAAAATCGCTAACAACGCTGTTTTATAATCCACTTCCGGCGGAACGTAAAACGCTTTTTGTTCAGAGACAATCCCATATGTTTGTTGTCCATAGAAGGCGAGCACCCGATCTCCGATATTGAGCGAAGTCACACTTTCTCCTCTATCCACAATGATCCCATAACTCTCATATCCCACTTTTCGGGGATAAACCGGACTCGAGTCAGTCAAATCCGTTTCGTCATATTGAGGAAGCTCTGCCCCAACACTAATGGCGGTGGCAATGGTTTTAATCAAAACCTGATCAGCCTCAAGAGCAGGTATTCGTGTTGTAACCCACTCCAACTTCTTTTTACCTACGAGTTTCAAAGCTTGTTGAATCATTCCATCCTCCTACTATGACAATTTCACCCATATGACAAGTTTACAGAATTAATCAAATTTTGTATAATTATTTTTATATCATTTTATGAAGAGGTGAAAATGTGTAAAAACGATTCGTCCAACCCACCAAATTGAATAGATTCGGAGGAGATTTGTGATGAAATCCTTTTACACACTGCTCGTTAGCCAATGGCTCGCAAACATTGGCGATGTCCTGTACATCGTCGCGCTCATTGCCTTGCTGTATCAACAAACTGGATCCGCTCTCATGGCGGCCAGCTTCCCGATTGCCGTGACTGCCGGTATGACGCTCAGCGGACTCTTTTTCGCCCGCATCCTCAGTCGCTACTCTCTCGGGAAAACGCTCGTCCTGTCACAACTGATGAAGACGATCACCCTTGTGCTCGTTCTCTTCACGGATTCGATTCTTATTCTCGGACTCGTCATGTGGATTGCATTTCTCGATGGATTCGCACGTCCGATTCAAGCCTCGTTCATCCCAAGTTTGGCGACGAATCGTCAACAAGCGAACAGCCTAGTTCAAGGTTCCAATCAGTTCATCCAACTCGCGATGTGGCCGCTCGGGACGATGCTCGTCTCTCTCTCGTCTAGCGCCTTTGCATTAATCGTTTCACTCGTTCTCTTCAGCCTTTCAACGGTTGTGACGATTTACTTCTGTCAATCGCTTACGGAAGACATCGTCGATGATGGAACGGAGGAATCGATTACCTTACGCGATAGTCTTACTTATGTAAGAACGTCACCATTCGCTCGTCGTGTGACTTGGTTTGTGACGTATGAATCATTTGTCAGCACGCTTTGGATTTCAGCGTTGCTCCTCGTCTATCTCGAGCGACATCTGCAAGTCGATACAGGCTGGTGGGGAACTCTTAACGCATCATTTTTGATTAGTATGATTGCGGCGAGTGCCTATCTTTATCGGTCTCGTCGAGCACCCTCGCTACCTTCGACTGCCGTCTTATCCATTGTTGCCGCCATGTTGTTCGGCGTGACCGAGCATCTCGCGTTTGCGATTTTGGCGTTAGTGATTCAAGGGGCAGCCACACAAATGCGGATCATCCAGGCGAATACCGTCATTCAAGAACAGATCCCGACTGCGCGACTTCCCTATGTATATAGTGTGCAACAAACGGGATACGCCCTCGCATTCAGTGTGGGGAGTTTGCTTTTCGGTCTTCTTGCGGATGGACTACCGATCGATTCGGTTTACCTTCTCGGAACACTTTTGACCCTTCCGTTGATTTGGATCGGACGATTGACTGAACAGTCTATGTTGACCGTATCATCTGTATAAACAAGAGGCGCCTTCTCTAAGAGAGGGCGCCTTATGTATAGAACTTTCCACCGAAGTATATGGTTGGACTTCCTTTTCGATTACAATCGAGTGAAATCACAGATGCAACGGTCGGTTCCGAAAGCGTGACGATTTCTAAAACTGAGTTCAGACCGCAAATACGATAGTGCGTGAAGATTGTTGAATCGTCATGTATCACTTCCCAAAACGAGAAACGCGTTCGTGTCAAGAAATCCAAATATCCGGATTGCTCGAATCGTTTGATTTGCGAACCCTCGAACTCATCTGACGGTTCATCCATGATTCCATCCGCAAATGACTCTTGAATGACCTCCATATAGATGACGTCTTCAAAACATAGTTTTACATTGATCACTTCTCTCTGGCAATGAACGCCTCCCGCTTCGACTCGTTCACGGAATGTCGTGTTTCGCTTTCTCTGGTGATCGAGTAATTTCACTTGAAAGGTGAGGCAACTCGATTCTAAATCATGCTGAAAATCAAACACATGAATCATCCCATGATAGAAGAATAGATCCTCAAACTCCATTGTCGCTCCTCCTTTTAGTCACTTTCGTATTGAAATACTCCGACGCCATAGCCTCGCCTAACATCTCCTAAAATGAAAAGTGAAAGTATACACGCTTCAGCCTCAATCAAAAATCGAAATTCTTCTAATTCTTCTCTTGTCTCAATCATTGTAACCAATTGCAGGAGATCACTTTCAGATACATTTGAAAGATTGCATGTCACCATATAGTCATTCGACCATATCTTTCTCCCATGATGTTCGATACTGTACTCACACTTTGTCTGATCTGCCCATCTCTTGAAATCAGATAAAAATCGATTATACTTCAAAATTGTCTGAAACGAAGTGACATCTAATATATGTAATAGTTGAGATATGAACGCCGCTGCCGACTTCACTTTTGGTAACCCAAATTCCCTCCAGTTACTATCCGACGGTAGGTTAAATAGATTTTCTTTCTTTAGAGAAAACGAATCAGGGTCATGAAACTCGCGACTGTAAGCACTTAGAAAATCAACTGTCGAGATGCGTCGTTCATCGAGATCGATCCGTGTCTGAGTTGAATAGATTTCACGACGATACGGATCATACAACAAGAAAAGTTGTTCCTCTGTGTAAACGCCTAACGGCAAGGTCAAATCAATGTACCGAAGTCGTCCTAATTGTGAACTCGTGACCATCACGTCAAGTTCACAATAATCTGTGACTCGATATGAACCGACTGGCAATCGACTTAAATAGCCATGTTTCAATGTGAACAAATCCATCGTCTGAAATGACTGAACATGTAAATGTTCGACGTTTGTTTCATCAAAGTTCAAACTAGATTCTCCTTTCTTGTAACGAATGAAGTAAATTGAACTAAATAATGTCGTATACTGAAAGAAATACATGATCGGAGTGATTCTCATGTCGAAGCTTTCACACGAAGAAACCCTCAAATTACTTAATACCCTCGAGTCTCGTTTCACTGAAAACGTTGAACGTCATTCTGACGTCGTCTGGTCAGACATATTGGAGCGTATTCAAATTGATCAGGATAAGTTGACCTCACTCGCCTTGATGGAAGAGACCGGCGGAGAACCAGACGTGATTCGTCTCCCTAACGGAGACCTCGCTTTTTGCGACTGTTCGGCCGAGAGTCCGAGCGGTCGACGAAGTCTCTGCTATGACGAACCAGCTCTTGAGGCACGTAAAAAGAATAAGCCTGCCGGAAGCGCGGTCGCCTTATCTGAACAGATGGGAATCAGCCTTCTCGATGAAGAAACATACCGACACTTACAAACGCTCGGGGCATTCGACTTGAAAACGTCGAGTTGGATTCAGACACCGGATGTGATACGTCAAAAAGGTGGCGCCCTTTTTTGCGACCGTCGTTATGATCACATCTTCGTCTACCATAACGGTGCAGATTCTTATTATGCCGCTCGAGGATTTAGAGGAATGATCACGATTTAAGCAAGGCATTGCGCTTTGCTTTTTTTATTACAAAAACCAACTCAAAACTTTTGGAATGTAGATGATGAAAAATAAACCGACAGGAATCAATGCGAAAAGCCTTAATATCCACGTATATTTACCCTTGAACTTCCTAAAGTAGAACAACAACGCACCAAACGTAATCGCATTCGCTGTCAAATTCGGTTCTTCTATCTTGTTCTCCATCCATTGCATGAAAAAAACCTTCCATCCAGGAAAGGATTCGAGGGCGAACGACTCACTGAAACTTGGGGTAAGGTTGTATTTCAGCCTCACAAACCAGGCTCCTATATAGACAGAGATGAATAAGAGCGCGTAGCACATCAGTGCAACGTTCCACAATTTTTCTTTCCAACCCTCACTCCGAAAGTACAAGACATACATCACAATCAAGACACTAAAGATCACATTTATGACGAATAGTGGTGAAATCGTCAGGATCGAAAACGTCTCTCGATCTAACACTATCCCCACTTGAAATATCCCTTGCTGAAACATAGCCTTTCCTCATTTCTGATATGTACTGATTCAATCAAAATACGGTAATTGAAATATTAAGAAATGCGCTATATTTCGCTTTACCCCATCTGTGCTCTATTTGAATATACTCGATTTCATAGACCAATCCACTAAAAAACTGCAGACAGATTGTCTGCAGTCCTCGTTTATGCGTGTAATGTCACATTCAACTCTTCCGCGACCGTCTTGAACGCTTCGAGTGCCCGTTCGAGGTCGTCTCGTGTATGCTCCGCTGTGACGATGGTCCGGATGCGTGCTTTCCCACGCTCGACCGTCGGGAAAGCGATACTCTGTGCGAATACGCCATGGTCCTTCAACTTGTCTGAGAATGTATGCGCAAGCGTCTCTTCGCCGAGCATGACCGGTGTGATCGGTGTCGTCGCATGTCCGATATCGAAACCGAGGTCACGTAGACCGTTTTTGAAGAACTCCGTGTTCGCCCATAGCTTGTCGAACAACTCTTCTTCCTCTTTCATGACACGGATCGCTTCACGGTTCGCCGCTACGACTGCCGGTGGATGTGATGTCGAGAAGAGGAACGGACGACCTTTGTGAATCAAGTAATCACGAACGTCTTGTGAACAGGCGACATAGCCACCTAAGACACCGATTGCTTTTGAGAGCGTCCCGACCTGTAACGCGACGCGACCGTCTAATCCGAAGTGGTTGACCGTTCCCCGTCCGTTCTTCCCGAGGACGCCGGATGCATGCGCATCATCGACCATGACCGCAGCGTCATACTTCTCTGCGAGTTCGACGATGGCAGGCAGCGGTGCGATGTTCCCATCCATCGAGAAGACGCCGTCCGTCACGACGAGACGTGTGCGATAGTCCTGCGTCTCTTTCAACGCTTTCTCCAAATCTTCAAGGTCGACGTGTTTATAGATGCGACGTGCCGCTTTCGTGAGACGAATCCCATCGATGATTGATGCATGGTTGAGGGCATCACTGATGACGACATCTTCCGGCCCGAGAAGTGCAGACAAGACCCCGAGGTTCGTCGCGAATCCTGATTGGAAGACGAGTGAGGCCTCCGTATGTTTGAACTCCGCGAGTTCACGCTCGAACGCTTCGTGCATCTCGAACGTCCCGGCAATCGTACGGACCGATCCTGTTCCTGCACCGTACTGTTCGACCGCTTCAATCGCCGCCTGCTTCAGACGCGGGTGATTCGCGAGTCCGAGATAGTTGTTTGATGACAGCTGGACGAGTGACTTCCCATCGATTGTCACTTCATTCCCTTGTGCCGATTCGAGCGGGACGAGCTTACGGAACGTCCCCTGTTCTTTCATCTCATTGATTGCTTCTGTAATATGTTCAAATGCCATGTTGTTTCCCCCTTTAAGGTATTAAGACGACCTTTCCACATTTCCCTGCCCGCATGAGTTCGAACCCTTTTTCGAACTCTTCGAGCTTGAAGACGTGCGTGATGATCGGTTCGACGTTCAACTGACCCGTCGCAAGCATCGTCGATACTTGACTCCACGTTTCATACATCTTACGTCCTGTGATCCCTTGGACGCGGACCCCTTTAAAGACGACGTCCCGTGTGAGGTCGATGGCGACCGGACGAGCCGGAAGTGACAAGACGTTGACGTCCCCACCTGCCGTGACCATCTTGAACGCCTGATCGATCGCAATCGGGTGTCCACTCATCTCACAGACGACATCGATTCCGTCTCCGTCGGTCTCACGCTCGATCAACTCGAGCGGATTCTCTTCTAAACTGTTGATGACGACATCTGCCCCCATCGCTTCGGCGAGTTTTAAACGATATGGATTGACGTCAATCGCATAGACACGACTCGCCCCTGCTGCTTTGGCGACGCCGACCGCCATGAGTCCGATTGGGCCACAACCGACGATGGCGACCGATTTGGCTGACACGTCACTCGCCAACACCGTGTGCACCGCATTCCCGAGTGGTTCTTGAATCGAGGCGAGTTTCGCTGGCATCGACTCCGGGTTCACCCATAGATTTTCTTCAGGCATGACGACATATTCTGCGAAGCAGCCTTGTGTGTCCACACCGATGATTTTTGTGTTCTTACAGATGTGGTACTGCCCGCGCAAACATTGTTTACACTGATGACAGACGATATGCGTTTCAGCAGACACCGTCTGTCCGACTTTGATCCGCTTCGTCCCTTCTCCGAGCGCCACGACTTCCCCCGAAAATTCATGACCAAATACGTATGGTGGTTTGACGCGGCTCTGTGACCATTCATCCCACTCATAGATGTGGACATCGGTCCCGCAAATCGATGTCGCTTTGACTTGAATGAGCACTTCTCCAGGTCCTGGTGTCGGAACTGGTACGTCGACCAGTTTTGCCCCAAACCCGGCCGTGTGTTTTTGAATCGCTTTCATTACTGGTGTCGTTGATTCCGTCTCTTTGGTTGACACAAGTTGTTCCATTGAAAACGTCCCCCTCTTGTCTCTAATGATCGAACGATACGTTCTTTATCATCTTGTCATAAAATGACGAAACTGAGAAGATAGAACGTCCGATTTACACAAAAAAAGAGGAGCCATCCGCGCCGATGGCTCCTCTTCACAAGAATAGGACCTATGTCCCGACCGCTCATCGCGGCTCAATGATGAGCTTGATGGCAGTACGTTCCTCTCCGTCAATCATAATATCAGTAAAGGCCGGAATGCAAATCAAATCGAGACCGCTTGGCGCGACGAAGCCTCGGGCAATCGCGACGGCTTTGATGGACTGATTCAGTGCCCCTGCCCCGATCGCCTGTATCTCACACGTTCCTTTTTCACGTAGCACACCCGCTAAAGCACCCGCAACGGAGTTAGGGTTCGATTTTGCCGAAACTTTGAGTACGTCCATTCTTGTTTCCCCCTCGGGTAGGTTGTTCAATCAAACCAGACGGTCTGATCATCTAGGTGTATTCGTTCGATTTTTGTCGCTCGTTTCGTCTGATCATCGATTGTAATGAAAACTCCATTAAGTTGTTCCCGTCCCTCGGCAACTTCAAACCGAACTGGGAGTTGTGTCATAAATTTTTTTAAAACAGTCGACGCATCCATTCCGAGTACCCCGTCTAG
The DNA here is from genome assembly GCF_018617255.1 of Exiguobacterium sp. s43. Lineage (GTDB taxonomy): Bacteria > Bacillota > Bacilli > Exiguobacteriales > Exiguobacteriaceae > Exiguobacterium > Exiguobacterium profundum. Next base: position 1,110,013 of record NZ_JACSJT010000001.1, on the reverse strand, counting down.
TGGACCGGTCATGCCGACGTCGGTAATGTAGGCCGTGCCGTTCGATAGGACACGCTCGTCCGCTGTCTGCACGTGTGTATGTGTCCCGACAACGGCTTGAGCGCGACCGTCGAGATGATAGCCCATAGCGATTTTCTCGCTTGTCGCCTCAGCATGGACATCTACAAAAATCGCATCGACCTCATCGCGCACTTCTTCGACGAGACGGTCGACGGTACGGAACGGACAGTCAAGAGACGGCAAGAAGACATTTCCCATGACATTGATCACGGCCAATTTCTTCCCATTTTGTTTCAACTTCATCATGCCAACCCCAGGTGTCCCGTCCGGATAGTTGGCCGGACGGACGATCCGATCGGCGTCGTCGATCCAATCAAAGATGTCACGGTTGTCCCACGTGTGGTTTCCCATCGTTACCCCATGAAAGCCGAGCTCCAAAAACTGTTGGTAAATCTTTTTCGTAAGACCACGTCCATTTGCTGCATTCTCACCGTTGACGAGCATGAACGTCGGGTTGTATTTGTCTTTCAAGCGTCCGATTTGTTTCGTCAATATATCACGACCTGGTTTCCCGACCACATCACCGATAAATAAAATTTTCATATAAAGTCCTCCCTCAAACAGAAAAAGCGGAGAAATTCTCCGCTTCGTTTACTTCGCATAATCGACGGAACGTGTTTCACGAATGACCGTCACTTTGATTTGTCCAGGATAATCGAGTTCGTCCTCGATTCGCTTACAAATATCACGTGCCATCTTACCGGCGACGACATCGTCAACGACATCAGGGCGAACGATAATCCGAACTTCACGTCCTGCTTGAATCGCATACGATTTCTCGACACCTTCGAACGACTCACAGATTGATTCGAGTCGTTCAAGACGACGGATGTAGCTTTCAAGTGTCTCTTGGCGAGCTCCAGGACGCGCTGCTGACAAGGCATCAGCCGCTGCCACAAGTACAGCAATCGTCGATGTCGCCTCGACGTCCCCGTGGTGGGAAGCGATCGAATTGATGACGACCGGATGTTCTTTGTATTTCGTCGCGAGTTCTACACCGATTTCAACGTGACTACCTTCGACTTCGTGGTCGATTGCTTTCCCGATATCGTGTAAGAGTCCTGCCCGTTTCGCGAGCGTGACATCTTCACCAAGTTCGGCTGCCATCATCCCGGCAAGATGTGCCACCTCAACCGAGTGAGACAAGACGTTCTGACCATAACTCGTACGATAACGCATGCGACCGAGCGTCTTGACAAGGTCTGGATGGAGTCCGTGAATTCCGGCTTCAAACGTAGCTTCCTCCCCGTATTCACGAATGCGTTCATCCACTTCACGGCGAGACTTCTCTACCATTTCTTCAATTCGAGCGGGGTGAATCCGACCGTCTTGAACGAGTTTTTCAAGCGTCATCTTCGCGATTTCACGACGAACCGGGTCGAACCCTGACAAGATGACGGCTTCTGGTGTGTCATCGATGATGAGGTCAATCCCAGTCAACGTTTCGAGCGTCCGGATGTTACGTCCTTCGCGCCCGATGATACGACCCTTCATCTCATCACTCGGTAAGTTGACAACGGATACCGTCGTCTCGGCGACATGTTCAGCTGCATATCGTTGCATCGTGAGAGATAAGAGGTGTTTCGCTTTTTTATCCGCTTCTTGTTTTGCTTTTTGCTCGATTTCTTTTTGAAGGAGAGCAGCATCGTGAAGCGCTTCCTGCTTCGCTTCGTCCATGATGATGGTACGTGCTTCATCTTTCGAGAGGGATGCCACGCGTACAAGTTCTCGGCGTGCCTCTTCGTATAACTCCTCCACTTTGCTTTCGAGCATTTCTGCTTCACGCTTGCGTTTTTCGAGTCCTCGTTCCTGTTCATCTAGCGAGTCTTCTTTCCGCTCGAGCATGTCTGCTTTGCGGTCAAGAAGCTCTTCCTTTTGAACGAGGCGATTCTCTTTCACTTTCTGTTCTTCGCGACGTTCACGCAATTCTTGTTCCGTCTCATTACGAAGTTGAATCATCTCTTCTTTTACTTCAAGCCGTGCTTCTTTTTGCATCGCTTCCGATTGTTGTTTTGCTTGCTCTACAATCTTAGTCGCTTCCGTCTCGGCACCTTGAATCTTCGCTTCGGCGATCGATTTACGCACAAAAAAACCTGCAACAAAAGCTATCGGCAAAAGGAGGATCAGAATAAGCCAGTATAGCCATTCCATCATGTTCACCTCCCTTTCGCAAGGTTATTTTATTTTTTTAATAAGTGAGATACACGGGCAAGCCCACGCATAACTTTATTGTACTTATTTAATAGGGAGAATGCAATGCACGGACAGGATAGAACTACCAATTGCCTAAAAAATTATACTAAAAAAATCTCACTCGAAAGAATTCGAGTGAGACGATGTGCTTATTCGTCATCGAGAAGTGAGAGGACTTCGTCGTCTTCGCCTTCGACCGTGACCGTTTTTTCTCCATTCAATCCGTAGTGATCTCGAATCTGTTGTTCGACCTCAGCTGCGATTGCTGGATTTTCTTTCATGTATTGCTTGGCGTTTTCACGGCCTTGACCAAGACGTTCTTCATTGAACGAGTACCAAGCTCCGCTCTTTTGAACGATGTCGAGGTCTGCACCGATATCGATGAGTTCCCCTTCACGCGAGATCCCCTCACCATACATAATATCAACTTCCGCTGTTTTGAACGGAGGTGCAATCTTGTTTTTTACAATCTTGATCTTCGTACGGTTCCCGACCATATCTTGACCTTGTTTGAGCGTCTCCGCACGACGAACTTCAAGACGTACAGAAGAGTAGAATTTCAAGGCACGGCCCCCTGGAGTCGTTTCCGGGTTACCGAACATGATCCCGATCTTCTCACGGATTTGGTTGATGAAGATGACAATCGTTTTCGACTTGTTCGTCGCACCAGACAACTTACGAAGTGCTTGAGACATCAAACGAGCTTGAAGACCGACGTGCGAGTCTCCCATTTCCCCTTCGATTTCGGCTTTCGGTACGAGTGCCGCAACCGAGTCGACGACGAGGATATCAACTGCTCCCGAGCGAACGAGCGCTTCAGCGATTTCGAGCGCTTGCTCCCCAGTATCCGGCTGTGAAAGGAGCAACTCATCGATGTTGACCCCAAGATTTTTAGCATACTTCGGATCGAGTGCGTGCTCGGCATCAACGAATGCTGCTTGACCGCCACGCTTTTGGACTTCTGCAATCGCATGAAGGGCAACCGTCGTCTTACCTGAAGATTCTGGTCCGTATACTTCGATGACACGACCGCGTGGATATCCACCCGCACCGAGCGCGACGTCGAGGGCGATTGACCCTGAAGGGATGACCGATACTTGTTGGTCTGTATTTTCACCAAGGCGCATGATTGAGCCTTTACCGAATTGTTTTTCAATCTGGCGTAATGCCATTTCTAACGCTTGTTTACGATCACTCATAGATAAATGAGCCTCCTTTAATTGATACTCTTATTATACGTGAACACTGTACGATACACAAGTTTTTTACGAACATTTATTCGCCTTTTTTGATTCGTTGAATGAGAGCCCATAATCCGTCCTTCGCGGCTCGCATGCGGATGATATTCCGTTCTTGATGGGGATACGTCCGCTCGATGACTTCTATTCCGTTTGGTGTCTTCACTCCGATATAGACCGTACCGATCGGACGACCCGAATTCGATGTCGGTCCTGCCTCTCCCGTGAAAGAGAGGACATAGTCGGCATGGGTGGTCTTTGACAATCCGTCCACCATCTCATAGGCAACTTCTTTTGAGACGACTGAGTGCTGTTCAATTGTATCAAGCGAGACCCCTAAATACCTATTTTTTAGCTCATCCGAATAGGTCACGACTCCACCTAGAAAGACGACTGAAGCGCCAGGTGTTGATGTAATCATCGATTGTACCTCGCCGCCGGTCAACGACTCAGCCACAGCGAACGTACGATTCAATCTAGACAATGATTGGACAAGATGTGATGCGATCGTTTCATCGTCAGAGCCGAAGTAGTACGAACCGACCCGTTTCATAATCTCAGTCTTCACTTCTTCAATCATCTGACGCGCGGTCACCTCGTCCGTCGCTCGAGCACTGATCCGAAGTCTTGCCTCTCCCGTCTCGGCATAGGGGGCAACGGTCGGATTCGAGCCGTCCAATAAGTCCTTCACGGCATCGTCGAGAGCGGATTCTCCAATCTCATAAAACCGTAATGACTCTGAGACGAGCGTCGCTCCTGATAGTTTCTGCGGAAACGTCGCCTCGACCAAAGCTTTCATTTCACGTGGCACACCCGGTAAAAGCAACCACGTCGTGTCTCCGGCAATCCACATGCCCGGGGCAAGCCCGACCGGATTTGGTAATACGTCTGCTCCGCTGAGCACGTCGGCTTGGCGAGCGTCCCCATCATTCATCAATCGATTTCGTGACACGAGGAATCGTTGAATCGTCTCATACGCTTCCTCATCCCGAACGATCGGACGGTCTAGTAAGTCGGAAAGGACTGTCTTTGTGACATCATCCGCCGTCGGACCGAGTCCACCCGTGACGATGACAAAGTCGGAACGACGACGGGCGATTTCAAACGTCTCTCGCATTCGTACCGCGTTATCCCCGACAACTTGATGATACAAGACCGGCACACCGTACTTCGACAGTTGTTCTGATATGTAACTCGCATTCGTATTGACGATTTCCCCTAAGAGCAACTCGCTTCCTACCGCAATGATTTCGGCTCGTTTCATCTCATTTCCTCCTCAACTTCAAAAAAAAGACGAGCTAGATCAACCAACTCGTCTCTGTCGACTTACATCGACTTCACAATAATCTTATAGTTTTGTGCGAAATATTCGGCACCTGAGTAAATTGTAAGTACGAGCGCCAACCACATCGCCCATTCGCCAAACGGGATCCCGACATAGCTAAAGATCGGGTTACCGAACAGTAAGAAGATGATGGCAAAGAGCTGCACCCACGTCTTCGCTTTTCCAGATTTCCCGGCCGCGACGACAATCCCTTCATCGGCAGCGACGAGACGTAAGCCTGTAACCGCAAATTCACGTGATAGAATCACGACGACGACCCACGCCGCGACGAGATCCATCTCAACGAGCAACACAAGGGCCGCCGTGACGAGCAGTTTATCTGCGAGCGGGTCCATAAATTTACCAAAGTTCGTGACTAAGTTATGCTTACGGGCCAAATGTCCGTCTAACCAGTCTGTAATGGCCGCAATCGTAAAAATCACACCAGCGATAAATTGGTGCATCGGGATATCAGCGCCTAAAAAAGCGATGTTTCCCCAATCAAAATCAACAGCGAGTAAGACGACGAATACGGGGATCAAGACCACGCGTAGCATCGTCAATCGGTTAGGTAGGTTCATATAGAACGCCTCCTCTTAGAAGGAGAGTCGACTTATTCGGCGTCGACTCTCTTTACAAAAATATTTTGTGTGACCGGAGACTCTTGAAGCTCGAGCTCACGACCGTTGACGACGATTTTCTCAACGCCTGCGATGAGTCCGATTCGAATACGCAATGTGTCCGTCTCGGCATCTTCAATGACAATCGGATTCTGTTTCGACTGGTTCGGATACTCCGGTGCGAGAAAGGCTCCTTCTAACGACGTATCACGAACACCCACGTAAGAGGCAGGTGACTCCTTCACATAAATCTCGGTCGACAGTTTCTCGTTCGTCGCGAGTTCATAAGTGATATCTGCCCCATTCGACTCCTTCACCGCAATCGGACCAGATTCCGCTGGCGGTTCTTCTTCGGTCGGCTCCTCTTCAGTCGGTTCCTCCTCGACCGGTTCATCAGCCGGGACATCCTCATTCTGGTCGACTGTGACACCAGAACTTGGCGGTTCGGCAGGACTTGCATCCTGACCACCGAAGTCGATGCTTCTCACTGCGAAATAAATCGCGGTGATGAGCAAGAAGACCGTGAGAACGAGGAGAACTTTCGGAACCCATCTCGAGACCCGACTTGTCGACTCGGAAGCCTTCGAATACGTTTTCTTCCGAGAGAGTTGAACAGACGGCTGTGCCTCGATGACCGGTAAATCTTTTGCATATGTCTCGTATAATTCATCCACATCTAGGCCGAGCGACTCCGCATACGTCTTAATGAACGCCCGTGCATAAAAAGAGCCAGGGAGATTTTTGTAATCACCTTCCTCGATTGCGATGATATAGCGCTTTTGAATCTTCGTCGTCTGCTGGATTTGGTCGAGCGTCAATCCGCTCTCCTCACGCTTTTGTTTCAAAAAAGTCCCTAGTTCTGTCACAGGGGTCCACACCTTCCATTCACATAATTATTCAAACCATTCTGACTCACGATGCGTTTCTTGTGGGATGATGATCGTCTCATCCGGATTGTTTCTCAATTCAATAATATAATCAAAGTCTTCATACACGCAATCGGTGTTTCGGACGTACAGGTCAGGGTGTTCGATGACTTTCACGGCCGGCAACCGCATGACTTCACGAATGAGCTGGCGATGTCGTTCATCCATCGTTCGGGTAGAGACGGCACCATCGATTATGTATACGTGATCGCCTTCCCGTTCCTCTTCAAATAATGAGGTCCGAACGGTCTGTTTCATCAGTGTCGAGGAAAGAAACAACCATCGTTTGTTCGCACACACACTCGCTGCTACGATGGACTCCGTCTTTCCGACGCGTGGATTTCCACGAACACCGATTAACAAATGGCGTTCTTCCTTCATCAGTTCCGCAACGAAATCGACGAGAATGCCCAAATCTTCACGGACGAAGCGAAACGTTTTTTTGTCATCACTATCATGGTCGATATAACGACCGTGACGGATTGCAATCCGGTCTCGTAACTTCGGACGGCGCAACTTGATGACGGCAATAGCTTCCATCCGCTTTAAAATATGCTCGAGTCGATGCACATGATCGGCGGCAGGTGCTTTGAGCAACATTCCCCGTCGCTGCAAATCGACCCCATTGATGGTGACGATGGAGATTTGAAGCATCCCCATGAGAGATGCGATGTCTCCGAGGATACCCGGTCGATTCTGACACAATTCATATTCGAGATACCACTCTTCGAATTTATGTTCCATCCCCAACCATCCTTTCGAGCGAGTTCGCTACCTTGCCTATTTTAAATTATTTTAGAAGAATTGAAAAGAACAGGTTTATTTACATGAATCGGATCATTGCCAACCGCCGTCGACGCGTATCACCGTGCCCGTCATATACGAGGCGTCCGGTGAGCACAAGAAACGGATCGTGTTGGCCACGTCCTCTGCCGCACCGAGACGTCCAAGTGGAATGTCATCGATCACGGATTGTTTCGACTCTTCTACCGTATCATTCATTGGCGTATCAATCCACCCCGGGGTCACCGCATTGACTCGAACATTGAACGGTCCGGCTTCTCGTGCGAACGCCTTGACGAAGCCGAGCTGTGCCGCTTTGACGGTTGAATAAAACACCTCAGCCGCCGCACCGACCTCTCCCCATACACTCGAGACAATCACGATATCCACGTGATGATCGTAAGGCTTCCTTGCAACGACGGACTGGATGAGTCGGATCATTGCCCGAACATGTACATCGTACAGCCGGTCGAGCTCATCCATCGACTGGTCGACGACGAGACCATGGAGCGCATGTCCGGCCACATATACAATTCGGTCGATGTCCAGCATATCCTGCACCCACGACTCAACAGCGTCACGGTCTGTTAGGTCACAAGGGAGAATTTCTGCCGAAAGATTCTCTTCATCTATCAAATGACGGAGTCTATCACTACTCTCGTTCGCATGCAAAATCAGTTCATCTTCACGAAAAGCGAGCGAGACGGCACGTCCGATGGTACCGCTCGCTCCAACAATCAATGTCTTCATCGTTTTTTGACGATGCATACCGTTCGTTGTTCATGGCGGAACAAGCGCTCGTATGCTTCGTATAGTTCGTCGAGTGTGATGGCATCAATCAAAGTCGGGATTTCAAACAAATTCCCATCATTGAGTGCATATCGAGAGAACTGATTTGCGATGAATTCCGGTGAGTTCAATGCTTTCAAGAACTGTCCTTGCATCATGCGTTTCTTCCGGTCGAGCGTCTCTTGACTCAACTGAAGTGGACGTTCTAACGCCTCCGTCACACGGTCGACAAACGCATCTACTTCCGACGTCTCCATCGACAAGGCGGCAAAGGCAAACGTTTCCTCTGACGTATAGTCAAACGAGAAGGCATCGTCAATCAATCCTTCAGCATAAAGTTCTGTATAAAGAGGAGCTGTCGTGTCGAAGAGCGCATGCATGAGCAATTCTACTGTCAATTCTTGCTTCAGACCTGCTTCCCCAGCTTGTGGTACATCCTTATACCCAATCATGACTTTCGGTACAGAGACGTCCATCTCGATGACCCGTTCTGACAGACGAACCGTGGTCGGTTCATATACTGTCTCACGAGCACTCAATCGTGGTGTCTCAAAAGATTTACCTGCTTGGTTATCTCGAATCAAGGCAAGCATCTCATCCGGTTCGATGTTCCCGACGACGAACAATGCCATGTTGCTCGGATGATAGAACGCTTGATGACAGGTGTACAAGTCTTCCGCCGTGATCTTTGAAATCGATTCGATTGTACCTGCGATATCAATCTTGACGGGATGTGTCTCGTACATCGCCTCAATTAAACCAAAATACAAGCGCCATCCGGGATTGTCTTGATACATTTGAATCTCTTGACCGATGATGCCTTTCTCTTTCTCGACCGACTCTTTCGTAAAATAAGGAGTCTGGACGAAATCAAGTAGCGTTTGTACGTTTTCCGAAATCTTGGACGTGGCACCGAACAAATAAGCCGTCCGTGTGAAGGAAGTGAAAGCGTTCGCTGACGCTCCTTGACGACCGAATTGTTGGAAGACGTCACCATCTTCTTTCTCGAACATCTTATGTTCTAAGAAATGTGCGATACCATCAGGAACCTCGATCCAGTCTTCTAGTTTGAAGCGTCGGTCAATCGATCCATATTTAGTCGTGAACGTCGCGAATGTTTTTTCATATCCAGTCTTTTTCAACAAGTAAACGGAGAGGCCATTGTCGAGAACGTGATGATGTAACGTCTCTCCGACGTTAGGAAAGTCTAATTTCATGCTTCTCCTCCTTTCAAGCAATAAACCGCTTCGAGTTCCATTTCTTTCGCAAGCGCAACGACATGATCTCGTGTCGTGTTTTCAATGATTGCCATCTCTTCGTCTAACGAGAACGGACGAACGTCTGCTCCACTCATCCAAGCAATCAATTGACGTGGACTGTCTCCAAGTTGTCGACGTTGATAGAACAACAACTCTTTCGTCTGTTGCAACGTCTCATCCTCAAACTCGCCCGCTTGTAAAGCGTTCAATTGCTCTTCGATGATCTGTTCGGTTTTTTGCTGGTTCGACGCATCGATGCCGGCATAGACGAACAACTTCCGACTGAGGGAACTATATTGTGAAGCGGCATAGTACGCCAGGCTCTCTTTTTCACGCACGTTCATGAACAGTTTCGAGTGAGGGAATCCTCCGAACAATCCATTCACGACTTGCATACGAATCGCCGCTTCCGTTCTTGGGTCGACATTGAGTGAATAAGCGAGATGGAGCTTGCTTTGTTTAATGTCTTGGTGTTCTTCCAAACGCTTGAACTCTCCTCGACTCGCTTCTGGTAACAGGCGTGGTCGACGTGTCCCAAGGGATTCCAATGGATTGAAAGCCTGTTCGACTTGCTCACGATTGACATCCCCGACAACATAGATGTCCACACGGTCATGTTGAATCATCGATTGATATGCCTCATATAATGATTTCGGTGTGACATGGTCGAGTTGCTCAAGCGTACCGAGTGACGGAATCGCAAGTTCTCCTCCGAGCATTTCTTGTAGACGCTGTTGGGCGAAACGCATTTTGTCATCATAGACCGATTCGATACGCTGACGTTGCAATCGACGTTCCTGCTCGACGATGAGTGGCTGGAACGCCCCATCGTATGCGTTCGGACGAAGGAGAACGTCTTCGAGTAACTCGATTGCCTGACTCAATACGTCTTCTCCGACAAGATGATCGTTGACGACTTCGAGTTGGAATTGGATGACGTGCTCCTTTCCGATCTTAGATGCACCAGCATATAAGTTTGTGTCATACAACTCCTCTAGCGGTGTGTGAAATAACTCAATGGATGGATACGTTGCCGTCGATTTCTCCATAATGAACGGGAGCAATGCCCGATCTGCGACCGTCTCCGCCGATAATGGAGCGGCGAATGACACGAGACAAGTCGTCGTTTTAAATTTTTTGGTCGGATAGACCGAGTAGTGCAATTGATGTTGGAACTGTTCGATTCCTTTCATCTGCCGATCACTCCTTTTTTCGTTTTGGTTGAAACACGGCAGCGCCGCGCGCATATTCTTGATCCGGCACCCCTGCCACGACGTTCGCGTAACGGGCAACCGTAAATAAATAATCACTCAAGCGGTTAAAGTAAGGCAATTGCCGGTCTGCGACTCCGAGAGCCGCTAAGTCACGCTCGACCCGTCGACAGACGGCACGAGCCACATGTAAGCTAGCTGCGGCAACGCTGCCGCCCGGAAGGATGAAGCGCACAAGTTCCGGACAGGACTCCTCCCACTCATCCATCCATCGTTCTAGTTCCGTCACGATTGACAAATCGACCATTTTTGGCGGTGCCTCAGCATACATCAGCTCCGAACCGAGGTCGAACAAGTCGTGCTGAATCTTCGTCAGCTGTATTCGGAGCGTCTCATCCTCTTGATGCGCGATGGCGAGTCCAATCTGACTATTCAACTCATCGAGATGACCCATCGCTTCAATCTGAGGATGGGATTTCTCGACACGACTACCGATTAATGATGTTTCACCCTTGTCGCCCGTTCGTGTATAACGTTTCATTCGACTCCCCCCTTAAAATGCCACAAATGGTGACTCAAGCGAGTCACCATTACGAGTTGTGTGGTTGTTCAAATGGTAAGTAAATCTCGAAGGTGGTTCCGACCCCGAGTGTACTCGATACGCTCACTTTTCCGTGATGGGCATCGACCACATTCTTCACGATCGCGAGTCCGATGCCTGTCCCTGTCTTCGAACCACTGGTCCGGGCTTTATCGGCTTTATAGAATCGCTCGAAAACGAACGGCAAATCCTCTTTTGGAATTCCATGACCTGTATCCGTCAACTGAATCCGTAGCCCGTCCGTCTCTTCTGTGGCCTCAATCCGAATTTCTCCAGAATCGGTATGCGCGATAGCATTGCCAATCAAGTTGGTGAACACTTGCTCGAGACGATCGCCATCCGCCTCGATGAGACGGTGCGGGGCGTCGGTCTGTAAACGAATCTCTTTTTCAGATGCCATCTGATTGAACTTTCGCATGACTCGGGGCAAGAAATCACCGATATCAAACGAAGTGAAATGCATCGTCTCTTTACCCGATTCGATGCGTGCCAAATCCAACAAATCATTGACGAGTCTTGCCAAGCGGAGCGATTCATCATAGATGATGGAGGCGAACTCTTTCGTCGCCTCGTCACTCTCAGTGATGCCATCGATGATTGCCTCTGAATACCCTTGAAGCGTCACGAGCGGTGTCCGGAGTTCATGGCTAATGTTCGCCACAAAATCGGTCCGCATCTTATCGAGTCGATGACTTTCTGACGTATCCCGGATGACAACGACAGCACCCTCGAAATCGTCTTCTCCGACGAGTGGTGTGACTGTCAGTGTATAGTACCGCTCATCCTGTTTCACTTCGATCGTCTTTTCAGACGTCCCCTCCATCACTTCCTCATAAAGAGACAATACGACTTCATGTGGTTGCCCATCTTGAAGTAATGGACTCGCTTGCGGGTTCGTGACAATCACGTTCGCATGACGATCGAGTGTAATGACACCGTCTGCCATCGAACGAAGAATCGACGCAAGTTGCAGCCGTTCCCGGTCAAGGGCATTCACATACTTCGAAAGCTGACTGCTCATTGCGTTGAAAGAAGCAGCGAGTTCTCCAATCTCATCCCGTGTCTTCGTCTCCAAACGCAAATCAAATTGCCCCTCTCCCGTCTTATTGACTGCATCCCGCATCGCTCGGAGCGGTGCCGTGATTCGTGTCGACAAGAAGAAAGCGAAGACGGTCGTGACGATGATGGCCGAAGCGACGGTCCAAAGAATGATGGTCCGTGCTCCCGCGTTCGCACTCGAGATCGCATCGAGCGGTTCGAGCAGGTAGAGCGTATACTGTCCTGTCGATAAGGAGAAGGTCGTCCGATACGCTAGTGCGGCCTGGTCGTCAAAAGATGAGAAATTCCCGATGGCCGTCTCACCGACCGCCTGATAGGTTTCCCAATCCTGTCGTTCAAGTTCCACCATCAAACCATCCACTTGATTTCCAAAATTCGATCGGGTCGTCCCGTTCTCTAAGATATAGTTAGCCCCGTACACTTCGATGATTTGATCAATCGTCTGGGACGTGTCACCTTCATTCAACAAAACCGATTGGACCTGTCCACCGAGCTTGGCAAGATGGCCTCGTTCCTGGTCGATATGAAAGGAATTAAAAAATTCAAGCATCAACACCGAGACGATGAATAAGATGACACTGACCAAAACGAGAATCGTCAGCCACAGTTTCGTGACGATGCTGTTTCGACGAATCATCATTCACTGGCAGCTTCGAACTTGTACCCGACACCCCATACGGTCGTGATCATATGCGCCGCGTCCGGTGAGACACGATTCAATTTCTCACGAAGACGTTTCACATGCGTATCGACGGTCCGAAGGTCTCCGAAAAATTCGTAGTTCCATACTTCTTTTAACAACTGCTCTCGTGAAAAGACTTTATCCACCTGTTTTGCGAGGAAGAACAATAACTCATATTCTTTTGGTGTGAGGGCGATTTCCTCGCCGTCCACCGTGACGCGGTGTGCATCATTATCGATTGTCAGATGTGGGAAGACGATCAAATCCTTCGACTTCTCACTCGTGTGCATGAACTTCGTCGAACCAGAGCGGCGAAGCAATGCTTTGACGCGGAGCACGACTTCACGCGGACTGAACGGCTTGACGATATAATCATCCGCCCCGACTTCGAATCCTTGGACACGGTCGATTTCTTCACCTTTCGCCGTGAGCATGATGACCGGAGTCGCTTTCGTCTTCCGGAGTTCTGTACATACTTCAACCCCATCCATCTTTGGCATCATCAAATCAAGCAAGATCACGTCGTATTCGTTATCAAGGGCAAGCGCGAGCGCCTCTTCGCCATTGACCGCTTCTTCAATCACATACTGTTCACGTTCTAAGTACATTTTCAAAAGTCGGCGAATTCTCTCCTCGTCGTCGACTACTAAAATCTTCGTTTTCTCAGCCATACCTGAAACCCTCCTAAGACCCATTACGAGTTGTAGCGAATGTTGCACAATTGTGAACATTCCACTCTCTGCCATAACTATACCACTCTATTATTTCGCTTCACAACGATGATTTGATGGACCAAATGAAAAAGAAGTCACAATTGTGACTTCTTTTATGTCAGGCATACGAATGCAGACCGGCAATGACCAGGTTGACGAAGACGAGGTTGAACATGATGATGGCAAATCCACCGACACATAACCAGGCCGCTTTCGTTCCTGTCCAGCCACGCTGAATGCGCATATGCAAGTAGTAAATATAGATCAGCATCGTGATGAGGGCCCAAACTTCTTTCGGGTCCCATCCCCAGAAACGGTTCCAGGCAATCTGTGCCCAAATCATCGCAAAGATCAGACCACCAAGGATAAAGACCGGTAATCCAATCGCGACCGAGCGATAGCTGATTTCATCAGCAAGGTCGAGATCGACTTTTTTTGCAAGGGGTTGGAGCGCTTCAGCGACGCGTTTACGCAAGATGACAAAGCGGAGCAACACATAGATTACAATTCCGCCGATGACCGACCAGATGAGCGTGTTCAACTTGAGTGTATTGATCCAGTTCGGGAGCTCGAGTGACAAGCCACTCGCGCCAGACACGAGTTGTGCCCCTTCTGGGACGAACAAGATCGGCATGAAATATTCATACGTCTCCGCTTGACCGCGGTCGTTCGTGAACTCGACGACACCTCCGGCACCAATCCCCTTGAATAACATCGAGACGATGATGAAGCCGAGCGTGCACATGAGGACAAACATCGTCACTTCGAGCCACGTCCGTGACTTAGACTGTTCTTTCATCGATGTTTCGTTCAATAAGAAAATGAGTCCCGATGCAAAACTAATGGCCAAAATCCCTTGTCCGAGCGCAGCCGTCGTAACGTGAATTTTCAGCCATACACTGTTGAGTGCCGGGATGAGCGGTGCGACCTCACTCGAGAACATTGAAGCGAAGGCGATGACGAGTAACGCCACCGGCATCGCGAACAAGCCGAGTACATCATTTTTATAAATTCCATATACGACGAGGAACCCAAGTACCATCATCATACCGAAGAACGTCGTATATTCGTACAAGTTTGATACCGGCGCATAGCCGACACCTGCCCAGCGCATAAAGAAATATGTCATTTGAGCGACAAAGCCGATGATTGCCAAGATAAAGGCGTATTTCCCATAGGCAACACGGTTGACGTTTCGATCTTTACGCATACCACTGACGGCAATCGTAAAGAGAACCGTCGAGATTGCGTACAGGAAGAACGCGATAAACAGCATTCGGCTGCTCCATTCAATCCATTCCATCAAGATTCCCCTCTTTCATCTGTTGACTCGTTCTCCGACTTCTCTGTGAATCTCGCCTGGTCTTCCCACATCGGTAAGCCAGTTTGTTCTAATAGCGGCGACACTTCACGACGGAGCGAGGACGGGTTTTTATTCGTAAAACCGGCTACAAGCACGCCCTCTTCATGACGACGGATCCAAACGCGACGGTGTGGCCAGTACATGCCCATCGCAATACCGATCATAAAGATCGTGGCACCGACGATCAAAATCGGATAGGTGGAGTCACTCTTCACACGTAAACCACTCGTGCTCGCCATCTCTGTACCTGCAAACTGGACATCGTAGCGGTTCTCTTCATCAGCGACATTCAGACGAATGCCGATTAAATTCGACTCCGTTTCTCCTTCAGGTGATTCAACGTTGAAGAAGAAGGCAGGATTCAGTGCACGTGGTGATTTCGTATTCGGTTGTCCATCTTTCACTTCAAAGTCTGGATACAAATCTTTCAACGTGACGGTGACCCCATCGAGCTCATAAGACTTTTCCGGATTCTCCAAATCAACTTTGAACGGACCATATTCGTCGCCGGTTTCTTTATCTGCCAACATGAACGACATCGATAAGAACTCTGGACGACTTGAATATTGTTCCTGATACACTTCAAATTTATCGAACTTAAACGGGTGGTTGACTTTCGTCGAACCGACATCGACTTGCTCGAGTTGCGGCGATCCGTCCTCGTTCGTTCCCGTCTTTTTGAATAACGTCAACTCTGTCTCATAATTTTTAGGAACGGCTCCTGCTTTTTCAATGGCGGCCGCGAACTTCGCGTCCTCTTCATTGTTCTCAGGGTCGTACATTTCAAGAATGAACTGGTCGTTCCGTAAGTAGTACTCGCCGTCAGTCGCCTCTAGCGACACCGTGTCGCCTTCACGCACCCATTCGAGCGTATCCGTATGGAATGCAGGGAACACTCGCAGCATCGCCCCTAGGAAGAAGATGACAAGTCCGAGGTGGTTGACGTACGGACCCCAACGACCAAACCGGTGTTTCTCTGCTAACAGAGCATCGCCGTCCCGTTTGACGGTATATCGTTTCTTTTTAAGTGCGACTGCGATCTCATCAATTTGAGCCTCCGTCCCATCACCTTGTCCGAAGAGACGTTGCCCCTTCATAAAACGTTCTGTCCGTCTGACCGGTTGTTTTTTAAGCGCCTTATAGAGCGGAACCCCACGGTCAATCGACACGACGACGAGTGAGAGCGTCAACATGACAATCAGACCGATGTACCACCACGATGTGTATAGGTTATGGAATCCGAGGGCGTAATAAATAGAACCCGGTGTTCCATACTCCTCCATATAATATTGTTCAGGCGGTAATTGTTGTGGGATGTACATCTCTTGAGGAAAGATTGTTCCGATTGCCGAACCGACAATAATCAATGCAATTAACCACAACCCCACTTTGACCGATGCAAAGAAGTTCCACACACGGTCAATGATCGATTTCGGACGACGCTTCGACCGTAAATCAGCGCCTTCGTATTTCATATCTAGCATCTGTGCGTCCCCCGTTCGCTTACAATGACTTCTCGGCTAGCTCCATCAATTTCTCTTTCGTGAGTTCACCTTCATACTTTTCAATTACGTTCCCTTCACCATCGATGACGAATGTGACGGGTAGGTTATAAATGCCATACGCTCCTTCGACTTCGCTCTGGGTATCCATCAAAATCGGATAGTCGAGCCCGACACCAAGGTCGTTGATGAAATTATCGACACGAAGCGGTGTCTCTCCGACGTTCACGGCCCAAAAATCGACACCCATGTCTTGAAGTGTCGCATAGTTTTCTTGTACGACCGGCATCTCTTTCTTACACGGTTCACAGAACGTACCCCAGAAATTCAAGAGCATCCCTTTCCCTTCGTAGTTATCTCGCTCATACAAGGTCGAACCGTCGAGTGTGACGAGCTTGAAGTTCGGTGCCTCGTCGCCCGCCTCGATGCGTCCATCGTTACCCGCTTGGTCGAATGTTTGCATAATCGTAACCGCTCCCGCGAAGAGAACGACCGTCATGATCATCATCCGCCAAAATGACCTCTTTTTCTTTTTTGCGACCGCTTGTTCCATCCGGTCGTCTTTTTGTTGATCTTTTGTCATCGTTTTCACACCATCCTTCAGTTGCTATTGTACTGAAAAAACATTAAAAACGCACATTAACAGACTTTTTTCATTTTTTTGTCACACAATCTACACAATCAAAAAAATCATCCTATTTCAGGACGATTTTTTGTTGTTATTTTTTCTTCTTTTTGCCTCGTGGTTTCGGTGGAACGGTAGGGTTCGCAAGTTCCCGAAGCTTACTGATTTCTTTGTGTGAAAGTTCACGCCAGTCGCCCGTGTTCAGACCGTCGAGCGTCAAGAAACCGAACTGTTCACGCTTCAGTTTGATGACCTCTGAACCAATGGCTTCCACCATCCGACGGATTTGACGATTGTGACCTTCCGAGATGACGATTTCGAGGATGGCTGTGTTCTTCTTCTGGTCTACAGACTTCATCTTCACTTTCGCACTTCCCGTTTTGAATCCGTCATCGAGTTCGACACCAGACTCAAGCTGTTTGATGGCCAAGTAAGATGGGATGTTCTTCACTTTTGCCACATAACGCTTTTGAATTTTATATTTCGGGTGTGTCATCATGTTCGAGAACTCGCCATCGTTCGTCAAGATGATGAGACCCGTCGTGTTGTAGTCAAGACGACCGACCGGGAATACACGTGCTCCTGGTGGGACGAGGTCTGTGATGACTTTACGTCCTTTGTCGTCATCGACCGTCGATACGTAGCCACTCGGTTTATAAAGCAAATAGTAGACATGTTCTTCTTGTTCGATTTTGACGCCATCGACTTCAATCTCTGACTTCGGTCCAACTTTCGTCCCGAGTTCACGGACGACTTTTCCGTTCACGCGGACGCGACCATCCAAAATCATTTCTTCCGCTTTCCGACGCGAGGCGACCCCCGCTTGTGCGATTACTTTTTGCAAACGTTCCATATGATTAATCCTTCTCCAATCTCTCTTCTTGCTTCGGTGATTCCTGACCGAAGAACAAATCGCCTTCGTCTGTCAGTTCATCCTCAAATGTTAATGGTGGCAATTCTTCGAGCGAGTTGAACCCGAAATGGTCGAGGAAGTGCTCTGTCGTACGATACAGCTTGGCACGACCAATCGTCTTCGCACGACCAGCCGATTCGATCAATCCTTTCGATAACAACGTATGGATGACCCGTTCGACTTTGACCCCGCGAATCTCTTCGATATCCGCTCGTGTGACCGGCTGTTTGTAGGCGATGATAACAAGCGTCTCCATCGCTGCACGTGAGAGCGCCTGCTCAGCCATCGTCCCGACATATTTTTGAATGTACGGAGAGACGTCCGGAACGGTCACGAGCTTGTAGACACCTGCCGATTCCATGAGCTGAAACGGCCGATTCGATGATTTGAACGATGTCTCTAGCTTACTGAGCTGTTCTCGTGCCGCAGCTTCTGAGATATCGAGCGTCTCGGCGAGCGCGCGTACTTCCATCCCTTCATCACCGACGACGAACAGCAATCCTTCAATAATCGTCTCATAAGACAGCAACCGCTTCATCCCCTTTCTTTGATGGTTCAATGAATGAGATTTGAATATCTTGGTCGAGTTGTTTTGTTACGACGACCCGTAGCTTGATCAGCTCAAGAAGCGCCATAAACGTTACCACGAGATCCGAGACGTTCGGTTGCTCAACAAAAAAGGCGAAAAACGACGTTTGTCTCGTCGACGATACGTGTTCATGAAGACGCGTCATCTGCTCTTCAAGCGTACGCTCTTCCCGCTTGATCGTCTTTTTGCGTCGTTCTTTCCAACGTTTCCGTTCAATCATCTTCGAATAGGCGTGGAGAAGATCCGAGAAGTTGAGTGGTCCGTCATACTTAGACACCTCTTCAGACATATAAGTCGTCAAATCTTCACCCGGTCGCGTATACAATTCAAGCCGGTGTTCTTCTTGTTCACGCATGAAGACGACCGCTTCTTTATATGCTTTGTATTCAATCAATTGACGAATGAGACCTTCACGCGTCGGTTCCTCACTGAAGTCTGGAACCTCTTCATCCTCGACCGAAACTGGCGGTAACAATTGTTTGCTCTTCAATTGGAGCAACGTCGCCGCCATGACCAAGTATTCACTGGCCACATCGAGTTCAAATTTTTGCATCGTGCGAATATAGCCGACATACTGGTCAGTGACTTCTGCCACGGAAATGTCGACGATATCAATCTCCATTTTTCCAATCAAATGGAGCAACAGGTCGAGTGGACCTTCGAACGTATCAATTTTAACGTTATAGGCTTCCATAGAGACACCTGCCATTTTACATTTTTGCGCTTTAGTATAACATGTTTTATAACACCGTGGACACGAAAGGAGAAAATTGATTCATGACCCCTTTTATTCATTATACGTTGCTTTTTGAATGTCATGCCGATTATTTCGAATGTCATGAGGTATTAGAAGAGGCGTGGCAGGCAGACGGACGCCGTCACCACGGCTATGCAGCGCTCATCCAATATGCTGTCATCCACTATCACCTCCGGCGCGACAATTTGGTCGGTGCAAAAAAGAGCTTGCGACTCTTACGTCGAAAGATTGACATCGCTTCTCCCTATTTGAATAAACTCGGTCTAGATGTCGACTCCTTCATCGCACAACTCGAGGAATGGCCGCTTCGCGCGACGCTTCCATTGCAATCAGATGTCCGTGAGACGGTCGAATCCCTAAAATCGACGTTTCCATCGACGGACCTGGCGTTCGAGGAACTCGTTCATAAACATCTACACCGTGACCGGAGCGAAGTGATTATGGAACGGAAATCTGCCCTTCTCGAACGTCAACGAGCGAGGAATTCCGCTAGCCATTCCTGAACCACATGCAAAACCCCCGCAGTCACAGGGTCGTGATTGCAGGGGTTTTTATCGTCAGACGACTAATTGATTCCATTTATCCAATAAATCGCCCGTCTTGCCTGTACCGGTTAGCGTCAAATCAAGTGGAAGGACGTTTCTTACCTCGTCTAGAAGCTCGTAAGAACGTTTCTCGCCACGGAATGATGGCGACAAGGCGATATGGTCGATGACCATTGTCGTTTCTTGTTGCTCCATACCAATGATACCAACGAAGTCTTCACCGACTTTCCACAAATAGAGGAACTTCGACTCCTCCTCGTCATACGATCGGACGAGTTCAAGCAAGCTTAGCGGAGATTTGTCACTGCATGAGAATGCGAGTAGACCCATCGCCGTCTTTTCATAAGAACGTTTATATTTGACCAGCATTGCTGGGTTCACCACCTTTTGTCATTCAAGTTTCACGACGTGAACACGTGAGAGACATGGTTCATTGTGCCATACCCTTCAGGCAAAAATCAATTCTCGTCCCAAACCTTCACTTCTGCCATCTTCGTACCTTGACGAAGTTTGACGGCATGCTCAAGACCAGATGTCACTTTACCGAATACCGTATGGACACCATCCAAATGCGGTTGTGGCTCATGGACGATGAAGAACTGTGAAGACCCTGTGTCACGACCTGCGTGGGCCATTGAGAGTGAACCCGCTTCGTGTTTGTGTGGGAACGATGTCGATGTCTCACAAGGAATCGTATAGCCTGCGCCACCCATTCCAGTTCCTTGTGGGCAACCACCTTGGCTGACGAAACCAGGGATGACACGGTGGAACGTCAATCCGTTGTAAAACCCGCTGTTCGCAAGTTTTTCGAAGTTTTCGACCGTGATTGGTGCTTCACCGTGGAATAAATCAAATTCAATCATTTCGCCATTTTCAAGTTTCATAGAACCTTTTTTCATGTTTCAAGCAACCCCTTTTTCATAATATGTATCCTGCTGTTTGACACTCACATTACCCATCTTATCAAAAAAACACGTCTGTCTCCACTTTTTTGTGGAAACAGACGTTCTGCCTTATTGAATCACCGCGTGAACGAGTGGACGGGCCTCTGGTTTCGTTGCACCGATCGTATACGCATGGTCTAAACGCTCGATGGCTGAAGACATGTCTTCGATGTTCGAACGGAGTACCGCGATCACATCGCCTACCTCGACACGGTCGCCGACTTTTTTCTCAAGCGTGATGCCTGCCGCAAAGTCGATTTTGTCTTCTTTTGTCGCGCGTCCTGCACCGAGAAGCATCGCCGCAACACCTACTTCGTCTGCGATGATCGACTCGACATAACCTGCTTCTTTTGCGACGAATGTCGTCTCATATGAAGCTTGTGGTAATTTCGTCACATCATCGACGAGTGATGCGTCGCCACCTTGTGCTTCGACGAACTTGCGGAACACCTCGAGGGCGTGTCCATCTGCAATGCGCTTCTCAAGGTCGGCATATGCTTCTTCAAACGTTGGATAGAATTCACCGAGGACAGCCATATGTCCAGCGATCGTGAGAGCGATTGTTTTCAAATCTTCGACTTCTTTACCTGAGAGGACTTCAATCGCTTCTTTCACTTCGTTCGCGTTCCCGATTTCAAAGCCGAGCGGTTGGTCCATGTCTGTGATGACCGCGACCGTCTTACGTCCGACGTTTTTCCCGATTGCGACCATTTCTTCCGCGAGGGCTTTCGCATCATCAAACGATTTCATGAACGCGCCAGAACCTGTCTTGACGTCAAGAACGATACTGTCCGCGCCTGCTGCAATCTTCTTCGACATGATTGAACTTGCGATGAGCGGGATCGATTCGACCGTAGCCGTAACGTCGCGGAGCGCATACAAGCGCTTATCGGCAGGCGTCAAGTTCCCTGTCTGACCGATGATCGACATTTTGATATCATTTACTTGTTTCGTGAATTGTTCTTCCGTCAATTCAACGTTGAACCCCGGGAATGATTCGAGCTTATCAATCGTACCACCCGTGTGACCGAGACCACGACCGCTCATCTTCGCAACGGGGATGCCGATTGAAGCAACGAGTGGTGCCACGATCAAGCTGATTTTGTCCCCGACGCCGCCCGTCGAGTGCTTGTCAACTTTTTTCCCTTCGATGTTGGAAAGGTCAATCGTATCACCAGACTTCACCATTTCCATTGTCAATGCAGCCGTCTCGTTTTCAGTCATCCCATTGAAGTAGATGGCCATCGATAAGGCTGACATCTGATAGTCAGGGATTGATTCGTTCGTGAAACCTTCGACAACGAAGCGAATCTCCTCTTCGTTCAATTCTCCACCGTTACGTTTCTTTAAAATCAAATCGACCATACGCATAACTGTCGTCCTCCTAAAATTAAGTTACTTACATGCTTTTAATCGTGCCACGTACGAGAGAGAGGAAGTCTTGACGAACGCGCTCTGTCGTTTCGATGACTTCTTCATGGTTGAGTGGTTGATCTAAGATGCCTGCTGCCATGTTCGAGACACACGAGATCCCGAGGACACGCATATCCGAATGACGCGCGACAATGACTTCTGGAACGGTCGACATACCGACGACGTCGCCACCGAGAAGACGGGCCATTTTGACTTCAGCTGGTGTTTCGTACGTAGGACCTGTGTTACCGAAGTAAACCCCTTTTTGTACAGAAAGTCCAAGGTCTGAAGCGACACGTTCTGTCAATTTCACGAGCTCTTTATCGTACGCTTCTGACATGTCAGGGAAACGTGTCCCGAATTCACTCGCGTTCTTCCCGATGAGCGGGCTCGTACCAAAGAAGTTAATATGATCTGTGATGATCATCAAGTCGCCTGGGTTGAATGACTCGTTACACGCTCCTGCCGCGTTTGTGACGATGAGAGTCTCGACACCGATCAATTTGAGGACACGAACCGGGAACGTCACTTGTTCCATCGAGTATCCTTCATAGAAGTGGAACCGTCCTTGCATGGCGACGACTCGTTTTCCTTCAAGTTCACCGAACACGAGTTGACCCGCATGTCCTTCGACAGTCGATACCGGGAAGTGTGGAATCTCCTCATAAGGAATCGCTACCGGGTTCTCAATCTCGTCCGCGAGGACTCCAAGTCCCGACCCTAGAATGAGTCCGATTTCTGGTGTACTGCCCATACGCTCCTGCAAAAACGCTTTTGTTTCGTTCCAATTTACCATGAATATTGCCTCCTCAAATTTCGTTTAAGAAACTCTTTCCGTTTGATGGTGCCGCAACGTTAAAGTTGTCAGCGACGGTCGCACCGATATCTGCGAACGTACCACGAATGCCTAAATCAACCGCCTTCGCTCCGTTGTGATGAACGATGAGCGGAACGTATTCACGCGTGTGATCTGTACCGGCATGAACAGGGTCATTTCCGTGGTCAGCCGTGATGATGAGCAAGTCATCTTCACGAAGGCGCTCCATCACTTCCGGTAAGCGAGCGTCATACTCTTCAAGCGCGACCGCATAGCCTTCCGGGTCACGACGATGACCGAATAATGCGTCGAAGTCAACTAAATTCAAGAAGCAGAGCCCTTCGAAGTCTTCCTCGAGCGACTCGACCAATTTGTCCATGCCATCCATGTTCGATTTCGTGCGGACCGCTTTTGTCACACCTTCACCATCGTAAATATCGCTGATTTTCCCTAATGCGATGACGTCTTTCCCAGCTTCCTCAAGCGTGTTCATGACGGTCTTGCCGAATGGTTTCAAGGCGTAATCGTGACGGTTTGCCGTACGGACCCATGCTCCTGGTGTCCCGATGAACGGGCGAGCGATGATTCGTCCGAGCATGTATGGATCTTCACGTGTGATTTCACGAGCGTATTCGCAGATTCGGTACAACTCATCAACCGGCACGATGTCCTCGTGTGCTGCGATTTGAAGGACTGAGTCGGCTGATGTATAGACAATCAGAGCGCCAGTCTCGACATGCTCTTCACCGAGTTCGTCCAAAATTTCTGTTCCTGACGCCGGTTTGTTCCCGATGATTTTACGTCCGCTGAACTCTTCGAGGCGGTGAATCAAGTCATCAGGGAACTCCTCGAATACTCGGAATGGTGTATCGATATGAAGACCCATGATTTCCCAATGTCCTGTCATCGTATCCTTACCAGCTGAGATTTCTTCCATGCGACCATACGCACTCGGTGCATCCGATGCATCGATGCCTTGAATCGGCTTGATGTTCGAAAGTCCAAGTTTACCCATGTTCGGCATGTTCAATCCGTTATGTTCACGCGCGATATGCCCGAGCGTGTCGGCCCCTTTGTCACCGAACTGTTCAGCATCTGGTGCTTCACCGATACCGACCGAGTCCATGACGACTAAGAAAATACGTTTAAACTTCTTCACAAAAAATTCCTCCTTTTCGGTGTCTAGGCACGAGGGTGATGCTTACGATACACATCATGCAATCGTGATTTGTTGACGTGTGTATACACTTGCGTCGTCGCTAAATCCGCATGACCGAGCATCTGTTGAATGGCGCGTAAATCCGCACCGTTCTCGAGAAGGTGTGTCGCAAAAGAATGACGGAGTACGTGCGGTGTGATTTCTTTGTCAATTCCAGCAAGTTTGGCTCGTCGTTTGATCATCTTCCAAAATCCTTGGCGACTGAGCCGTCCTCCTCTGCCGTTTAAAAAGAGCGCTTCGGTCTCTCTGCCGCCAAGTCCGTTACGAGCTTGTTGGATGTAACGCTCGACAAAACTTTGGGCAACCGAGGATACCGGAATGATTCTTGCGCGCTCGCCTTTCCCTTCACATTGTAGATACCCCAATTCGAACTGCAAATCATCCAAATCCAAACCTAAAAGTTCACTGACCCGCATCCCTGTCCCGTAAAGCAATTCAAGCATGGCTCGGTCTCGTAACGAGAGCGGGTCCGACGTCGGGACGCTGTCCAACAGACGTTCAACTTCCGCTTGTGACCATGTATCCGGAAGTTGCTTTTCTGCTTTTGGAGATTCTAGGTAAAGAGACGGATCGGTCGTCGTGACTCCGGTCATTTTGAGATGATGATGAAACATCCGGATCGAACTGACAGCTCGTCTTAATGAGGACGAGGCACGCCCCGCCTGTGACAGTTCTTCGATATGTTTGACGATATGCGAACGTGTCACTTCATTCCACTCTTCTACCCCAAGTTGGGTCAAGGTCGATGCGTACTGCGTCAAATCGCTCGCATACGCCTGTCTCGTATTCGCGGACATCCGCTTTTCAACTGTCATGTATTGAAGAAATGACTCGATATGCGAACGCATCATACCCTCCTCCTTCCTTGTTTCACCTGAATACGCTTACAGCATATCACTTATGTAAACTGTTGTGAAGATGTCTGACCTCATTTTTTATTCACTTTTTTGTGAACGTTTACGTGATAAAAATACATCTCAGAATTCTTATTTTTCTGGCATCTTCAAATGAGAAACGTTATACTACAAATAACTTATTAAAGTATTTTAAAAAGTGGATAGGAGTTGAATCGTGATGAAAGATCCACAACATGAATTACTAGTCGACATCCGAAAGCAAATTGCCCTACACAACGTTTCGACAATTTCCGAGTTGAGTAAGGCCACACACGTTTCATTCCCTACCGTTAAGAAGATGATTGATGACATGATTGAACACGGTGAAGTCATCGAACACGGTCAACTTGCCCCAAAAGGAGGAAGACCCGCAAAAAGTTATAAATACAATCCAACATTCCGATGTTGCCTGACCCTATATATCGAAGCGAGCGAGATTCACTATCGCTTGATTGACTGTAAAACTCAGAATGTTGAAGAAGGTGTAACTTTAGTCTCAGGCACGCATTTAGAGACGTTAGGCAAACTCGTCGATACATTCGATGAGCACACAATAAAAATCGGTGCCATCTCTGTCGGCGTCGCCGCTGCAGTCGATACGGGTCGAATTGTTTTCGCCCCAGAATATCCATCACTGGCGCATTTAGATTTGAAGAACTGGTTGATGGAACGAACTGGACTTCCGGTCGTCATTGAAAATGATATGAATGCCGCCGTCTATGGATTTTCCATACGAGATGAGACCACAACACATCAGTCCATCGTCTATCTCGGCCTCGGAAAGAATGGTCCAGGTGCTGGTATCTTGCTCGATGGACATGTCGCTCGCGGACAATCCGGGTTTAGTGGTGAAGTTTCATTTCTTCCGCTTTATGATGATGCAACTTTCTTTGACCGCATAAAAAACAAGCCTTATGGACCACATGTTCTGAAAAAAGAAGAAATCGATGCATTAGGACGGCTCGTCGCTACATTTGCTGCGACACTAAACCCACACACATTCATCTTTTCAGACGTCGACCTCATTACTGACGATCTGTCTCACATCGACCGCGCATGCGAACGATATCTTCCCTCTCGTCACCTTCCTCGTCTACGGATTGGGGAATGGGAAGAGGATTACTTTTCCGGACTGGCTCGCCTCGGCATTGAATTGATGCTCGAAACGATTCCGCGAGGTGACGTATGACGATTGTTTTGTTGGCCGTGATCTATCTCGCATTTATCAGCCTTGGTCTTCCGGATGCCCTCATCGGTGTCGGGTGGCCACTTATGCATCAAGAATTCTCCGCACCCGTATCGATGGTCGGATGGATTTTTATGACGATTGCTGGTGGAACGATTCTTTCGAGTCTACTGAGCGGTAAACTATTGAAACATTTTGACACGAAACAAGTCACGTTCGGTTCGACATTACTCACAGCGCTCTGTCTGTTCGGATTCTACTATGCTCCTTCAATCGGTTGGCTATTCGTATTCGCCATCCCGCTCGGTCTAGGCGCCGGTGCCGTCGATGCCGCTCTGAATCATTACGTTGCCGAACATTACGAAGCACATCATATGAACTGGCTACACTGCTTTTGGGGAATCGGCGCGACCGGGGGACCACTCGTCATGGCGGGTGTATTAACAGAGGATGGATGGCGTGACGGCTATTTGATTATCGCCGCCGTTCAGTTCAGTTTAGCTCTCGTATTGTGGTTGTCTTTCCCACTTTGGAAACAGAAAGAGGATTCCACTGCACATCCTCAAGAAACAGCCGTCACGACACTCGATCGCAAGCTACCGACCGGAGTGTCCTATGCATTGGCCACATTTCTACTTTACTGCGGGGTCGAAGCGTTGATTGGGTTATGGACGAGCAGTTATCTTGTGCAGATGAAACAGTTTTCCATTGCGACGGCTGCGGCATGGGTGTCCATCTACTACGGTAGTATCACAATTGGACGGTTTGTGAGCGGATTCCTCTCGTTCCGTTTCACGAACAAACAGATGATTCGGATGGGACAAATACTCGCCCTTGTCGGAAGCATCCTCTTCTTCATCCCAATCTCCGCGACGATGCTCGTCGGCTTGATGCTGATTGGCTTCGGATTGGCTCCGATTTATCCAAGTATGCTTCACGATACGCCGAATCGGTTTGGCTCGGCACAATCGAAACGTTTGATGGGGTTTCAAATGGCATTCGCCTACTCAGGGAGTACGTTTCTCCCCCCGTTATTCGGATTAATCGTGTCTATGACTTCACTCCGTTTTTTACCGTTTGTGATCATCCTAATCATGACCGGGATGCTCTTCAATACAGAACGGTTGAATCAAATGATTAGACGAACATCAGAGGAGGATTCTATATGAGAATTGAACATGTCGCCCTTTGGGTAAACGATATCGAAAACATGCGCAGGTTTTACGAAGTCTATTTTGATGCACAGTCAAATGATAAATATGAAAACGAGAAGAAACAGTTTGAATCGTACTTTTTAACGTTTCGAGGTTCACGTTGCCGACTCGAACTGATGAGACGACCTCACCTTAAAGAACATCCGAAAGAATCGGCCGGGTATGCACATCTCGCCTTTTCACTAGGAAGTAAACACGCGGTAGATGCCTTGACGGAACGCTTTCAACTTGATGGATACACACACGTTGACGGTCCACGGACGACCGGTGATGGTTATTACGAAAGCGTCATCCTTGATCCGGAAGGCAACATCATCGAATTGACAATCTAAACAGAAGGAGACAACACACATGATCCAGGCAATTTTACTTGATTTAGACGGAACGCTGTTAAATGACGAGAAAATCATCACGGAACAGACGAAGCGCACGCTACTTGCATTGCAAGAGCAAGGTGTCAAAGTGGTGCTTGCGTCAGGACGTCCAAAGCGAGGGATGATTCGCTATGCACAAGAGTTGAAATTGAACGAGTTCGGCGGGTTGATTGTCTCTTCTAATGGAGCATGTGTCACGGACGCTTCTACAGGCGACACGCTTTTTGAACAAGCAATGCAAATCGAGGATGTTCGCTCAATCTTAAAGCACTTAGAGCACTACGAGGTCATCCCAATGATTAACGATGATACGTATATGTATGTGCGCGACGTTTTCGAGGGACAACTTGAAGTGAATGGAAAATTGATTAACATCATCGAATATGAATCGAGAGGCGGTCAGTTCCAATTGCGAGAAGAACCGAACTTAATCGAGATTATCGACTTCCCCGTCCATAAGATTCTCGTTGCTGGCGAGCCTTCATACTTACGAGAGAATGCAACTGCATTAGCTGGCCCTTTCACAGGTCGGGTCACGAGTATGTTCACAGCGGCGATGTATTATGAATTCACCGATTTCGGCATTGATAAGGCGAAGGCGCTGCGTCACGTCTTCGAGGACTTGTGTATCAATCGTGACCGCGTCATCGCTTTCGGAGATGGTCATAACGACCGTTCAATCATTGAATACGCAGGAATTGGGATTGCCATGGGAAATGCCGTCGATGCATTGATCGACATTGCGAGTGAGGTCACGACATCAAACAACGACGATGGGATTTCGAAGATTCTTGAGCGATATATCACACATTGAAAAAGGACAGATGACCTGTTGGGGTCGTCTGTCCTTTCTGCATTAACCGTTGATGACTGCTTTATGACCTTCGAGTGTGACGCCTTTTGCTTGGCATACTTTACAGATACCGTGAAACGTCAAGCGATGGTCTTTAATCAAAAATTCGTATTTACTCTCGACTTTTTTCTCAACATCGACGAGCAAGTCTTCCATGATTTCCTCGACCGAGCCGCATTCGACACAGACGAGATGGTGGTGCGAATGGTTCGCCCCTTCTGGACGTAAGTCAAAGCGTGCAACTCCGTCACCGAAGTTGACTTTATCGACCACGCCGAGCTCTGTCAATAATTCTAATGTGCGATAAACCGTTGCGAGTCCAATTTCTGGTGCGATGCTTTTCACGAGCATGAAGACGTTCTCCGCACTTAAATGGTCACTCTCATTCTCAAGTAAGATACGTACCGTCGATTCACGTTGTGGTGTTAATTTATATCCTTTGGCGCTCAATTGCTGTTTAATTCGTTCAATTCGCGTTTCCATAAGGCGCCCCCTCTTTACATAGTTCACTACTGAAAGCATACCGAAGTTTTACTCAATTTTCAATTTAAAATCATTACTATGTAAGTTTATCATATAAGTACTTAGATTAGAATTATTTCAATCTAGACAATTGCCACCATTGGATTGCCATAATTGTCTTGGCGTCGGTAATGATGCCTCGGTCCAGTAAATCGACGGCTTTATCAAATGAGTATCGTTTCACATTTAAAAATTCATCTTCGTCTAAATTCATCTCACCGGCAGATAACCCTTTTGCGACATATACATCGACCCGCTCACTGCAGAACCCAGGTGCCCCGTAGAAAGAAAAAATCTTTTCAAGCGATTCCGCCGTGTAGCCCGTCTCCTCTTCGAGCTCGCGCTCGGCACTCGCCATCGGCTCTTCGCCTTTTTCCAACTTACCGGCTGGAATCTCAAGCGACATCGATTCAAACGCTTTTCGGTACTGCTCCACCATGACGATGTTGTCCGATTCATCAATGACGAGTACAGCGACGGCTCCGTTATGATAGACGAGTTCACGTACAGACGTGTTTCCGTTCGGAAGGGAAACGACATGCTTTTCCACATCGAAGATTTTGCCTTGATAAATGACTTCCCGCTCAATCGTTTTTTCTTCCATATGATTACTCCTCACTTTTCGATATACTCTGATTATGAGTCAAACCTACATTTCGAACAAGGAGGAATCCAAATGAGTGAACTCGGACTCGGAACGATGACGATTTTGAAACATGGGGAGAAAGAGGCAAAGAATATCCTGGAAACGGCCATTCAATCGGGGATTCGCCATATCGATACGGCAGACGTCTATGAACGACAAGCTGTCGAGCGTGTGATTGGGGAAACGTTGGGTCAAGAGCGACAACACTTGTTTTTGGCGAGTAAAGGTGGCAATGAATTGACTGAGGAGGGCATGCGTTGGAATCCTGATCCGTTCTATTTAGAGGAAGCATTGCACGGATCGCTCGAGCGATTGAAAACCGATTATCTGGATTTATATTATATACATGGCGGCACGCTCGAGGATGACCTCGACGCAACGATTGAATGGGCACAAAAACAAAAACGAGATGGTCTAATCCGACAAATCGGACTCTCGTCGATTCGTCCGAACGTCATCAACCATTGGGTCAAATCCGGTGCCCTCGATGTTCTCATGACACCGTATTCCCTACTCGACCGCCGGGCAGAGACGCTCAACATTTCAATCCCCATCGTCGGTCGAGGGGTTCTTGCCAAAGGCCTATTAACGGATGAATGGGAGACTCGTCTCGGAGATAAGGGATTTGAGACGTGGCGAAAAGAGGAACTCGCAAGTGAATTGGCGATGATGCCGACACCGATTCAAGCCTATGCACTCGAAGCTGCAAAACGGTTCTGTGACGTCGTCTTACCAGGCGCCTCTTCAGTCAAGCAATTGAACGAAACGATTCGTTCATTTGAGACCAAAACCGATGATGAAGTGCTTGATCGCTTACTCGCTCGTTTACCGGTTCACCCATACACAAAACACGTGACCTGATCCGCTCAGGTCACGTGTTTTTCGTTGCGTGCTTGAATCTGTTCGATCGCCCAATCCGCCCATCCGGCATAGTTCTCCATCATTCGGATCGCATACTCGCTCGTCAGCAAATAGCCAAGTGTATCCTCGTCCGATTGATGTTCTTCTTGAAACATACGAATCTGTTGTGCGACCTGCTCATGGTGTGCCTTTGTCTCTTCGATATATCGGACCGCTTCTTCAACCGGCAACAATTGGAGCAGACTGACACGCAGGAGGTTTTCATCCTTCATTTTCGGTTGGAACGACGTT
Organism: Exiguobacterium sp. s43; assembly: GCF_018617255.1. GTDB lineage: Bacteria > Bacillota > Bacilli > Exiguobacteriales > Exiguobacteriaceae > Exiguobacterium > Exiguobacterium profundum. Next base: position 1,079,025 of record NZ_JACSJT010000001.1, on the reverse strand, counting down.
GGTTGACGTAACCAATTGATTAACTCTTCTCGTCCTCGATCCGTGATGGAGTATATTTTTTTGTCTGGCAACTCTTGTTGAGAGACATGTTCCGCCGAAACGAGTGCCTCTTCTTCCATCTTTAACAGTTCCCGATAAATCTGTGTATGATGGGCGTTCCAAAAATGAATCATCTGCGCCTTGAACGTCGCGTTCAAGGCGTACCCGGTCGCAGGCTGATGGGTCAATAACCCGAGCAATGCGTGACGTAACGCCATATCCATCACCTTTTCCTTCTCATGCTATTTTTAATAGTGTATCACATTCTCAAATGGTTTCGAGAATGCCAATCTGTTGACGACCCGTTAAAAACCCGACAAAATAGATAGAAGAAAGGAGAGTTGTCTATGCAACCGATTCATTCATCACAACAATTTGACGAAGCCACAAAAGATCATGGAATGGTGGTCTTCACTACATCATGGTGCCCGGACTGTAAACGTCTGGACATGTATGTCGATGAGCTTGTCAAAGACTATCCACAATTTAACTGGCACGTCGTCGACCGCGACGAACTCCCAGAGCTATCTGATGCACAAGAAGTTCGCGGCATCCCTTCACTTCTTTACTATAAAGACGGGGTAAAACAAGAACACCTCCACTCGGCGAACGCCAAGACGGAGATGCAAATCCGTTCTTTCCTCGATACGATCCAAGCATGACCTGATTCCTGCAGCCCATTCGACTGCAGGATTTTTTTGTACACACCTCTGTCATCCTCGATTATACTGTAAGAAATAACCAAATGAGAAAGGGAAACAATCATGACGTTTACACGCCTTTTCACTCCACTCTGTTTTACCATGTTGATGTTGGTCGGCTGCATACAACCATCCACGTCATCATCCATGCCGTCTGATGACGAGACGGCTATCATAAAAAGTGCTGTTACCTATCTACACAATAAGAATTGGCTACCAACCGATGAAAACGGGAAACAGGCTACGATTCAATCCATTACAGTCGATGATCGTTATGACTTAGTCGATGATCGGTTTGAAGGAACACGTGCCTGGCTCGTCACGTTCCCCCCTGATCCACAGCGTACGGTCGAGATTCCACAAGTACTCGTTGAATCGGAATCGAACGACGTGATTGGTCATCTTTTAAGCGAATAACGTGAACCTCCGACTACTTGTAATGCCGAACATACCGCGAGTCAATCCACCGCTTCATATAAGATGGAATCCGACCATGCCATGTAAACTTTCCATATGTTAGCAAGGCGCGCCCTGGTGTCGTCAGTAAGATATTCATCGATTGACGTCTCCGAAATGGTCGACTTGTTTCCTCGAGTAACCGTTTGCCGACATAGCGCCCTGACCTAACAGCATCGACGCCTCCATTTAAGGAGGATGCCATATCTCCTGTTACATATATATTTGTAAAATGATGATGACGTAAATATTTGTCTACCTCTATAAAACTCTCAGGTTTTGCAAGCCCTGATTCAGTCCACCATTCCACGGGAACAACCCCCGTCGCATCCAATAAAAGCCCTTCCGATGCGTCGCCATGAAACGCCTGTTTGACGACCATGACCCCTGTTCTGACCAACAATCGCTCGATGTGCTTTCTAGTATGGACCGAGACGTCTGGTAATATCTCTTTTGCATACAGTGTCACATTTTTTGTGCGAGCACACGTGAACGCCAATTCTACGCCGGCCTTCCCGCCTCCGACGATGGTCACTTGTGAACTCGATTCGATTTGGTCGAGTAAAGCTTGTGACATCGGTTTAAGTGGCGTGCCGATTCCCCGACTTTTCGCACCGGTGGCTAAAACGAGTTGATCGTATTCAAACATTCCGTTTTCTGTTTGAACCGTCTGCTGAATCGGGTCAATCGAGAGCACCCGCTTTGCGACCGGCTCTAGTTGAGGTGATCGGACCGTAGCTGAATCCATGAGCCCGGCAATCACTTGTGGAAACGCACCTGTATAAATCGTCTGGCAGTCTCCAATGAAGCGAACATCATAATGTTTGCATATCTCCTCAATACGATCGAGAATTTCTAGCTGTCCGTGTCCAAGTCCGGCCAACACCAACTTCGGTTTCATCGCAAAATCCTCCGCGCCTCAATGAATCGTTGTGTGATTGTCATGACTTCAAGCAATAAAAAGATAAGAGCAACCCCGCCGACCCAGTTCGGGAAGAGAATCATCAACGTGAACAAAATGAAGCACTCTGTTCGCTCGATAATTCCTGGCTGATAGTAAAACGTCTTCTCTGAGCGCTTTGAACTACTCGCACCGACAGCTAGGAACAGTGTCATGGCGATCACAAATGAAGCAATCAGAATGAGAAAAATAGGCATATATTCCGGGTAACGAAGGGCAAGGGCAATCACGACCGACAATTCGACGAATCGGTCCAGGACGAGGTCAAGCACCGTTCCAAACCCACTCGTTTTCGACTTTCGAGCCATCGTCCCATCTAAAACATCAAACAAGCCAGATAGCCACAGTAAGATGACGGCAGTCCAGTGCATATCATTATAGATAAAGATTCCGGTCGAGATTCCGATGATTCCTCCAAGTACTGTCACTTCGTTCGGCGTGAAATTCCATTTGAGCAATCGATTCGCTCCACGTTCGATGACCGGTTGAACGTAACGACTTCCGTAAGTATCGAGCATACTATTCCTCCTTTCGTTTAATTCGATAAATCATTCCAGTTTGGTACGTTTCACACGTCGGTAACATGACGGATCGTCCATCCTTGAACTGATATTCCCCGAAACATTGACCGAATCGATAAATTTTCTTCATCAACTGAACCGACACACCAGTCGCTTCGGATACCTCCACTTCAGACAACGGTCGCAGTTCTCCATCGAGCATGACAAAGTCACCAAATCCAGGGGCCGTATCGTATAACTCCGCAACCGTCCCCGTACGTGTCACCTTGCCTTCATCAATCAGCGTCACCTGGTCTGCCATGAGCATCGCTTCTTCCCGATCATGAGTGACCAATACCGCCGTCAAGTTGAGTTCTTTCACTAAGTCCCGGATAAAACGCTGCAAGTCGAGCTTGAGTTTGGGATCAAGGTTTGTAAAGGGTTCATCTAATAACAGTAGTTCTGGTTCAGCAGCTAAAGCTCGGGCAAGACTGACCCGTTGTTGTTCGCCACCAGACAGTTCGTGTATCTCGGCATCATATCGGTCACCGAGTTGAACGACTCGTAACCAATGTTCGGCTTGCTTACGAGAACGCTCTCGAGTCACGAGCGCGACATTCTCTCCGACTGTCAAATGTGGGAACAATAAAGCCGTTTGCGATAGCATCGTCACGCGCCGTTTATGCGCAGGGACAGGGATTAAAGAACGGTGATTCCATTTCACGTCGCCGCTGTCAGTCGACTCAAGACCTGCGATGATTCGTAGAATCGTCGATTTCCCTGAACCACTCACACCGACGATTGCGTGAATGTCGTGAGGTTTAACCTCGAAGTCGACACCATTTAGTATTTGTTTCGTTCCAAATTGTTTATATAGATTTTGTACATTCAAACTCATTGAAGACGTCCTTTCAGCATACGCACCATATACCGATCCCATCCTGAGAGCAGGAAATAGAGGAGAACGGGGAATAGGATGAGCATCCATGTGTTCGAGAGAGCTAGACCACGATTGTTTCCCGCATAAGATTGATACAATTCTGTCGTCACGGTCGGAATCAATCCCGCACCAATCAACTGGATCAGCGCAAATTGACTGAGAAAAATGACGGTCGTGAACAACGCGATGGTCCGCATCAATCTAGAAAAGAGCGGATACAGCACGTACATGACTCGCCGTCTCGATGGCAGAATCCGAGCTTGTTCCAAAAGTGGTCGACCGATGACCGCCATTCCGTTGTAGGCGAGGCGGATTGAATAGGGAATCGTCACGACGAGCAGGGCAAGGGTGACGCCGACATACGTCCCAATCAGACCAGCTTCCGCCAAAATCAGATAGAGGCCAAACAATGTGGCCAGCATCGGAATGAACAATGGTAAAAAGACGAGCCATTCGATGACATGTTTCCATCTAGAATCTGTCCACAATAGCCACCAGGCACACATCATCGAGAGCCACACATTGATCCCAGATAAAATCACAATCAATCCTATCGTATGAACGATTGCCATGTTGTTCTCGATTTCAAATGTCGGGACTACGAAAAAGAGGCTGATAAACGGTATGAACGTCAAACAGATGAGAAGCCCTTGTCGAATCATCGTCTCACCCCACGTTCAATTCGTCGTCGTATGGATGCGGTCAATACGTAAGATAGGAATACGCCGATTCCGACAAGACATGTCCAGACGAGGGCGACCGCATAAGGCTCTGTCGCCTCTAAATAGAGTCCAGTCGACAGTCGTTCATACGCGAGGACACCGATGAGTTTCGGGTAAGTCACGCCGAGCAATGCCGGGACCTCGTATGCGAACGAGATAAAGGCGATTAAAATCCATGCCGAATCGAGTAATGGTTTCATCAGAAACGGCAACTCCCCATGTTTGAATTGGTCAAACGGAGAGAGTTGGAGCGTCTTCGCCATCTCGACGTAACCCCGATTCAATTGCTCATATGTCCCGAGCATCATTAAAAAGACGAACGGTGTCTCCTTCCATATATAGGTCAGGATGACCGTGACATAGTTTCGTTCGTTCGCCTCAATCCATCCGATGCCGTTCGTTCCGGTGAACAATAACCAAAACAGGTATGCAGCGGCAATGTGAGGGACAAACATCGGAAGTCGGAGTACAGATGATAGGAAACGCCAACCTTTTTGGACGACCGTTCTTGCAAGCCACGTCCCGATTACAAGCGATAGACCGGTCGATACGCTGACGACATAAAGCGTCGTGACGAAACTATCGCGCCACGTCTCATCTGTTAAAAGCGAGCCCCAATCCGTTCCCATTGACTCTATGGCGAGAAAGATGAGAGCAGTGAGCGGAAGAAGCGACACCATGATCGTCACTGCGACACTACTTCGCAACACGTGGCCACTCCTCGCGGACGGTGTCAATCACGTTCGGTCCATAATCCGGAATCGAACGTTCGAGTAACTGCTCCGAATCTGGGTACGTGACACCCTCCCCTAATTCTTCAAACGCTCGTTGGTCATTCACGTCAAGCTTCGTTAAGTCGAGTGATGTGCCGTCTCCCCAATATTCTGGTCCTTGTTTGACAAGCTGTGCTTCAGGAGACAACAGTTCTTGAAGAAGGACTAACGCCCCATCTGGATTCGGGGCATTGAATGGGACTGCTAAAAAGTGTGTCGAGGCAATGGAGTGATCGAGGACGAGCGCGCGTGTCTCTTTCGGGAAGATCCCTTCCGTCACTTCCGCCTCGGCTCGACGTTCGTTGAATCCCATCGTCATCCAAACTTCTCCCGATGCATAGAGCTGATCGAGTTGTTCGAGCGTCTTTGGATACGTTTGTCCGTCTTTCCACAAATTCGGAGACCACGCTTTCAAGTCATCCCAGAACGAATCCTCAATGGTCGCTTTTTGGTCCAACTCGTCACCGTATCGTTCATACAATAGATGGCGGACGAAGGCATTCCCGGTGAAATCTGTGACTTCAGGATACGTGAATCGACCTGGATTGTCTTCAGTCCAGCGACGTAATTCTTCAAACGATTGAGGAGGATTGTCCACTTTCGAAGCATCGTAATGCATGATGAATTGTACATTCCCCCATGCGAGCTCCAAGTCCTCTGTCGGGGTGCCGGCATCTGATTGCTGGGCCGTTTCGTTTAATAACTCGGCGTTCGGGACACGTTCCATCAGTCCGTCTCGAAGAAGACCAGCCTCTTTCGCATTTCGGAAATTATCGCCATTGATCCAGACGGCATCAATCGTCCCGACTTGTCTGTCCGCTTTTTTATCGAGTGATAATTGTCGAATGAATTCTGCCGTATCCATTGCGACACGGTTCAATTCGACATTGTAAGATTCCTCGAGGCGAGGTGCCACGTAGTCATCGATGTAGCTGTTGATGCCCTCGTCCCCACCCCACATATATAGGTTGACGGTCGACCCTTCTGCCGTCGTCGCTGCTTTTTCAAACGAGTCCGAAAACTCAACTGCCTGTTCACTCCCACACGCTGCCACGAATGTGAGCATGACAGTTGCGAGCAGTACTCTCCATTTCCTCATCTTAATCCCCCTTTTTACTTTTTCTCAAATCCCCGTTTTGCGAGCATTTCGAACATGGTTGGACAGATTGCATACACATTCGCCCCTACGTTCATCCACCACGGCGCATTGATTTCACGTTTTCGCTTACGACTTCCTCTGACAATCGCCTCAGCCAATCGTTTCGGGTCAAGCATGATCCTTTGAACACTTTCAGCATATGTACCACTTTTATCAGCTCGATTAAAGAAAGGCGTTGCAATCGGTCCTGGATTGACCGTCATGACGTGAATGCCACGGGGCTTCAACTCTAGCCTGAGCGCGTTCGAAAACTGTAAAAGTGCCGCCTTTGACCCTGCGTAGACGGCTGACTTAGGTGTCGGTACTTTTGCAGCCTGTGAACAGATGTTGACGATGATACCCTCTCGCTCCATCACGCGGGCGACATCTCGCGATAACAGCATCGGTGCGAGAGCGTTCACACGCATCGTTTCTTCTATCACATCCGTCGACTGATCGGTCACAAAATCAAATTCGGCCATGCCTGCATTGTTGACCCATACGTCAAATTTCCCGAACCGTTCGCTCACATCATGAACGAGAGCGGTTGACTTTGCGACATCCGCGCACATCCAATCCCCTTCACATGTTGCGGCAATCTTTTTTAACCGTTCTTCATTTCTTCCAATCAACAATACGTTGTATCCATATTCATAAAAAGAATGCGCCAATGCGGCACCGAGCCCGCTTGACGCACCAGTAATGACTACTCGTTTCACGACATCACTTCTTTCTTCGTATAAATCCATTTTTGATCATCTCGACGTCTCTCGATGTCGCCACGTTCCTCGAGTAAACTGAGTCGTGCAAACACTTCACTGAAGACGAGCGGCATCCCACGTCGCATCTTTCGTCCATATAACTTCATTGACCAATCAAAAACGCTAAGTCCATCTTCCCATTCGGCAAGCAATTGTTCACTGCGCTCATACCGTTGGCGAATCCGACTCTCGATTAAATCATTCGGATGGTGAATCGGTTCACCGTGTCCACTGACGACGAGCTTTAAATCAATCCCGCGTAATTTTTTAAGCGAATCGATATAGAGAATGACGGGTGATGCAAATCCTTCGTCATCATACGGCTGTTCGATGAGCGGATTTGGTTCGACCTTGTCGATGAGGTGATCTCCGGCAATCAAGACTCCTCCGGGACCAATCAACCCGAGCTGGTCACTGGCGTGTCCAGGTAAATGGATCGTCTGCCACGCCCCATCCGAGGTCAATGCTTGCCCGTCCCCAAACGTCATCGTGACAGTCGTCGGACCAATCCAGCGAAGCGCTTCGCGATAGTCTGGTAATTTTTCCACGAGTGGAGCCGGGGCCCCGAAAGAGACGGCCAATTCATGTAAAAAGTGATTGCCACGCTTCAAAAAGTTTGGGGTTTGCTCTAAGTATCGAACGAGCTTTTCATGCCCGTACACGGGGATGGATGCGTCGCGAAGACGCCATGCTTGTCCGGCATGATCAGCATGATGATGTGTCAAAAATAAAAAGTCGATATCCGCCAACGAGAGTTCAAGCTCTTCAAGTTGACGGTTCAACGAGGTCCACGCCTCTTCTGTGTCTGGTCCACAATCGACCATGAAGAAGCGGTTCATATGTTCAACGATATATACGTTCACGTTCCCGACTTCGAACGGTGTCGGGATATCGAGTCTTGCCAGTTGGCTAGAAATCCAGTCCGCCATGTCATCACCACCCCTTCTTCCTGTCTTTCTCCATTATACCCGTCTGAAAGATGCGTTTTCAATCAAACAAAAAAGAGGGAGATGTCTCTCCCTCATGAATGATTCATATTATAGGTTGATGACCGTCACTTTATCACGTGTCATCGTCTCAAGGCTACGTCCGATTCCTTGAACGCCGAGTCCCGATTGCTTGACACCGATGAATGGGAAGTGGTCTGGACCGCGTTCTGTCCGTCCGTTCACTTGGACCGTACCGACTTCTAACTTATCAGCGACCGTGAAGGCGCTATTGACGTTTTGTGTGAAGACGCTCGCCTGAAGACCAAACTCCGATTCATTCGTGAGTGCGATCATCTCGTCGAGTGATTTCACACGGATGACCGGGAGGACCGGTCCGAACGGTTCTTCCCATGCGACACGCATATCTGTCGTCACATGATCAAGCAATGTCGGGTGAAGCAAGTTTCCTTCACGCTTATTACCGTAAACGACCGTTGCCTTTTTATTGACGGCGTCGTCAATCAAACCCTGTACATAATCCGTCGTCTTCGCATCAACTAAAGGAACGATGAAGCTGTTCTCTTCCGGTGAACCGACTGAAAGTTTTGCGACACGTTCTTTCAACATATCGACGAGCTCATCCGCTTGATTTTCAAGGACGAAGACGCGCTTGATTGCTGTACAACGTTGACCTGAATATGAGAACGCTCCGCTGACAATTTGGTCAGCTGCTAACGTCAAGTCTGCATCCTCTAAAACGAGGGCTGGGTCTTTCCCGCCGAGTTCGAGTACGACCGGTACCATCGACGCTTGTTGTGACAAATGTTGACCCGTACCCGTTCCACCTGTGAACGTGATCATGTCGATCCCTGGGTGTGATGTCAAGTAGTCACCGATGACCGAACCGCGACCTGTCACGAGGTTCAACAGACCTTTTGGAAGACCGGCATCGTGAAGAGCCTCGACCATCTTGATCCCACTGATTGCACCTTGCGTCGCTGGTTTGAAGACTACCGCATTTCCTGTGACGAGCGCCGGCGCAATCTTAGCAGCTGCCAAGTTTACCGGGTAGTTGAACGGTGAAATCGCGAGGATGACACCGAGCGCTTCTTTCTTGATGATGGCCATCTTGTTTTTCGAGCCACCTGGGAATGAATCGCCTTGCATGAAGCCGCCATTGAAGCGAATTCCTTCTTCTGCCGTATAACGAATGATTTCCGCCGTCCGTACGACTTCCTTCTTCGCGTCGTTCAAGTTTTTCCCGACTTCTCGCATGATGATTTGACCAATCTCATCCACGCGTTCTTCGAGTTTTTCTGCCCATGCATACAATAATTCAGCGCGCTTGTTGACCGGAAGCGCCGCCCATTCTTGTTGTGCACGTTTTGCGCCATGGATGGCTTCATCGACTTCATCGCGTGACATCGCTTGAACGCGACCTACGACTTCGTCTTTATATGGTGAAACGAGTTCAATCGTTTCGTTGCTTGAAGATTCCTGCCATTGACCATTCAATAAATATGGATATGTGTTCATACTCATCATCTCTATCTGCCTCCTGAGTAAGCTGTAATATCTCGTTGCCAACCCCATTGTATGCAGATTTTTTTGCATTGGACAACTATAACGATTCAGTTTATGAGATGTAAACGGTTACTATGAAACTTTTTGTGAATTCTGATGAGAGTTGACACTATTTTTACTGTAGATTTATCGATTGGATACCGATAGTAAAGATGAGAGTACGTGAAATAGGAGGGACTACCATTGAGCACTGATCATAATATTTTACTTGAAGCAGGAACGAACGAACTTGAAATCGTCATTTTCCAAGCTGGACCGTTCTTGTTCGGCATCAATGTCATGAAAGTACGTGAAATTATCACGATGCTTCCATTGACGCCACTCCCAGGTACGCCTGAAGCCATCATGGGATTAATCGAGCTGCGCGGTGAAGTCATGACCGTCATCGACCTTCCGATGGTCATCAGCCATCCGCGTGAAGTCGGAAGTGATGATCGTTTGATTGTCTGTGAGTTCAACGGTGAGAAGTCGGTTCTTCGTGTCGACCAGGTAACCGAGATCAAACGCATCTCTTGGGAACAAATTGATACCCCGTCCGATCTCGCACGTGGTGTTCAAGGCATTACAAACGGTGTCGTCAAAACAGGTGACCAGATGATCATCTTGCTCGATTATGAGCGAATCGCGCTCGAGTTGTCACGTAAGGACATCATGGCTCGCGAATCTGTGAAGCGACTCGGCGCTCGTGAGCGCTCGAACAAAAACATTTGGTTAGCTGAAGATTCAGAAATGCTCCGCACATTGATTCTCGACACGTTGGATGACGCGGGGTACTTCAATACGACTGTCTTCAATAACGGGAAAGAGGCACTCGATGCGTTTGAACAAGAAGGTGCCGAGTGTGACCTCCTCATCACCGACATTGAGATGCCACAGATGGATGGACTTCATTTGACGAAGCGTCTTCGTGAGATGGACCAATACGCAACACTTCCAATCATCATCTTCTCGTCACTCATTTCAGATGACTTGAAACATAAAGGGGAAGCCGTCGGTGCGAACGCTCAAATCACGAAACCAGAAATCGGAATGTTGATTGCGACGCTCGATGAATTTGTAGGATAATAAAAAAGTTTGCGACTTCTCCGTCGCAAACTTTTTTATGTGAATTGTTCAAAATGCGTATTCCATTCGGTTAAAAATCGCTTACTATGCGATTCGATGGTTGCCAATGTTTCGGTCGCTCCATCTAGATGTGCATTTTCTCCAGCCACTTCAAGGTCGTGGAAAAGAAGCGCCGTCTGTTCTAGACCAACTGAATAGGAGGCCCCTTTCAATAAATGGGCGAGTTGCTCGACGCGAGAATAATCTTTCGACTCGACTGCCGATTGAAGTTCAGGATACTTCGCCTCGAACTGCTGGATATATGTGGTTGCAATTTTATTTAAGAACTCAATGTTTCCGTTTGCGATTTGGTGAAGCTCTGCTAGTTTTTCTTCATTGAACAGAGCGTCTTCGGGCATTCTAGTCAATATAACCCCTCCTCAATAAACGATATTCCAATCGTTCCCTCTCACTGTAACACGTTTTCGAGAGAAAACAAAAAAACTCCTGCTTTGGATTGCACTCTTCATTTTGGCTACCTATAATAAGATTGAGTTAAGGTAGGAGGAAGATGCATGCTGACGATTTACCGTACTGACGCATCAGGCCATGTGGATGAAATCGAAGACTTTGATAAAGGAAGCTGGATCCAACTCGTGAACCCGACAAAAGATGAGGCCGATCAAGTCATCGAGGCGTCCGGCATTCCAGAAGACTTTGTATATGACCCACTTGATATCGAAGAGAAACCACGTTTTGAAAAAGATGATGAAGGACTTCTCATGATCATCGACGTTCCGTATGTGGAGGAAGATGATACAGGTCGCACGTATAATACGATCCCGCTCGGTATCATCGTGACCGGACGACATTTCATTACCGTCTGCTCGCGAGATCTCGACGTGTTGAATTTGTTCGCTAACGGGAAGGCAAGACTGTTCCGAACAAACTATCGTAGTCGCTTCGTCTTTCAGATTTTACATCGTGTGAGCATGACGTATTTGCGCTTCTTGCGTCAAATCGACCGAAGAATGGACGAACTCGAGCAAGAGTTGCAGCGTTCCATGCGAAACCAAGAGATTTTCCAGTTGATGAACCTTCAAAAATCTCTCGTCTACTTCATGACTTCGTTAAAAGCGAATGATAGCGTCTTGGACCGAATCGTCAAGACACCGAGTTTGGAGAAGCATGAAGAGGACGAAGAACTACTCGAAGACGTTTTTGTCGAACACCGACAAGCGATGGAAATGGCATCGATTTATAACGACATCATCAGCATCAAGATGGAAGCATTCGGATCCATCATTTCGAACAATGTTAACTTCGTCATGAAATTCTTGGCATCCATCACGATTGTCCTCAGCATCCCGACAATGATATCTGGAATTTTTGGGATGAACGTTCAAGTTCCATGGGAAGGACAACCGTTCGGATTCATCATGGCTATCACGATGATGATTGGATTTTCCGGTCTCGCCTTCTATATCCTTTGGCGAAAGCGATATTTCTAGCATAAAAGAGCCTGACGCACATTGCGTCAGGCTCTTTTCATGTGATTTTGACCGTGACGAGACATAGGTCGTCTTCAATTTCAATCTTTGGCACAAGCTGTTCAGCGACGTGACGACTATAGTCAAGACCATATGTGGAAACGTCGTTTTCTAGCCATCGAATCCCATCATCGATATCTTTGCTGTAACACTCCATGAGTCCATCCGTATACATGTGAAGCGTCATATTCGGTGTGATGTCAATCTCTTTGGATTCATAATTCGGTTCCTCGAACATACCGACTGGTACCCCTGTCGTCTCAAGACGAGAGTTTCCTTCTTCTGACGTCACGATGACAGGCGGATGACCCGCATTCACATATTCGATTCGACGTTTTGTCGTGTCGATGTAGCAATAGACCGCCGTGAAGTAGCTGTGCATATCGTCACCCGAGAAGAGGAACGTCATCTGACGGTTCAACTCCGTCATGACGTCTACCGGATATTGCACGTTCCCGACAAGCCCCGGTAGGATTGAACGGATTCCCATCGTGATGAGCGCCGATGAGACCCCATGTCCCATGACATCAAAGATGATGACCCCGTATCGGTCCGGTGCGACCTGAAACCACGCGTACATGTCTCCGGCTAGTTTTTTAGAAGGCAGATAGAGCGCACGAACATCAATCTCTTCATTACTGATTGGTGGCGTAAGCGCACTCTGTTGAATCTTTTGGGCAAGGTCCAAATCATACTGAAGACGGGTCTCATAAATTTTCCGTTCATCAACAGCCGCCTTATAACGGAGGGCAGAACGGATTCGTGCGAGTAATTCTGTTATTTTGATTGGTTTGGTCGTGTAATCTGACGCCTCCGCGTCGAGTCCCTCGGCAATCTGCTTCTCTTCCGTTCGTCCGGAAACCATGATGACCGGCAACTCTTCAAAGTCAGCCATCTGCCGAATCCGTTTGCACGTCTCGATTCCTGAAATTCCAGGCATTTCGACATCCAACAGGACGAGATCATACAGCGATGCGGCTTGTGGGGCCATCAGTAAATCGAGCGCTTCTTCCCCACTCGAGACCGATACCGTCTCATAGTCGTGCTGGTGAAGCAGTTGCTCAAGTACGAGCGTATTGACCGGTTCATCATCCACAATCAAAATCGCCATGACTATCCCTTCCTTCTCTACGTAGTAATCTATATCGTATTGTACCATATCTTTTCACTCGCACACGACATAACCGTCTATTCATTCTAGTTGAAGAACCTGTCCACTGTTTGGCATACTGAAGAGAGAAAGTGAGGGGTTCATATGGCCTGGATATTCGCCGTAAGCGGTTTAATTATTTTACTCGTCCTCATCGCATCCATCGTCGTCATCCAAAAAGGATACGCCTATAAAGACAATAAAGACGACATCGTGCTCGACTATGACGAAATCAATCGTCGCATTGAAGATGACAAGAAGAGAGAAAAGACTGACCAGACAGAAGGGCCGCTCTAATGCGCGACCCTTTTTTATTTGAATTCAAATCGAAGTATACCTTTTTCTAAATACAATGAGGCATTGAATGTCTTGTCTCCCTTTTTGAACGTATGGACGTTCGACTGCCCGCCATTGATCATTTGCTTCAACTCATCTTTGACGAGTCCGACGCCAAGCACTTGTTTGGAGACGGTGAAGCGACATCCTTCCCGATAACCGCTGCACCCGATGAACTTTGGATGTTCGACAAGCCCTTTCCCACAATTCGGACAGACACCAAATGATGCCTTCGGTCGAGTCGTTCCTTTCTTGCCATAACGTTTCGCCTCAATCGTATAGCCCTCTGGATTAGCCGCCTCTACTCGCGATTTCGCTTCTTCGACCAAATGAACGGACATCTTCTTCGCTTGTTCAATGAATTCGGCAGCGGATGCCGATGCTTGACCGATCTCATGGAGTCGCTTCTCCCATTTCGCCGTCATTGCGGGTGATGCCAAAATACTATCTCCGAGGACATCAATCAACAGGCGACCCTTGTCTGTTGGAACAAGCTCTTTTTTCTGAAGTTGGACATAGCCTCGCTTCTTCAATCCATCGATGATGTTGGCACGTGTAGCCTCAGTCCCAAGACCCTCTACTTCTTTCATGATATGAATCAGCTCTTCGTCATCGAGTTGTTTCCCGGCGACTTTCATCGCCATAATGAGCGCGCCCTCCGTATATCGCTTCGGTGGCTCTGTCTGTTTCGACAACACTTCAACTTTCTTCTCTTTTAATTCTTCACCGACCATCATCGCAGGAAGCTCGACATCTTTTGATTTCATCTCAACGACTTGTCGATAGCCAGGACTCACAACGACGGTTCCTTTTGCTCGATACAAGTCGCTTCCATCAATCAAATCAACCGTTGTCTTCTCGAGCATCGCTGCGGGTGCAAAGGCCGCAAGGAAGCGTCGATTGATCAAATCATACAGTTTCGCATCATCCCCACCGAGTCGAGTGATGTCACCACATGCCTCCGTCGGGATGATTGCGTAGTGGTCACTGACTTTCTTGGCATTGACATAGCGTCGATTTTTCGACGGGTCCTCAGTCAAAAGGTCACGAAGTCCGGCATAGGCTTCGGACTTTAGCAGTCTTGCCTTTGTCTGTGGAAATAGCGTTGCCTCATCTGGTGTGACAAATCCCGAATCGGTCCGAGGGTAACTAATCCACCCTTTCGTATATAACTTTTGAGCGATATCAAGTGTCTTTTTCGCTCCGAATCCGAAGCGTTTCCCTGCCTCCGCTTGTAATCCGGATAGACTGAACCAAAATGGCGGTTGCTCAATTTTTTCTTCTTTGTCGATTGTCTTCACAATCGCAGTTCCAGATGCGCGTTTGACGACCGCATCAGCTTCCTCACGCGTTTTGAGCTTTGTTGTCTTTCCAAACGTGTACTTCGCTTTGAACGTGCCTCGACCTTTTGCAAGTGTCGCCTCGACTTCGAAGTATGGTTCTGGCACGAATTGTTTGATTTCTCGTTCGCGATTGACGATTAAGGCAAGAGTCGGGGTTTGCACACGACCGAGCGAGAATACGTCTTCAATCCCAATCGTCTTCAACAACGTCGTATAGGCACGAGACGCATTCATCCCAACGAGCCAGTCCGCACAGGCGCGGCTCATCGCCTCATGGTAGTATGGAATCGTCTGTTCACCTGGCAACAGTTGCGAGAATCCACGATCGACTGCTTGCTCCGTCAAACTCGAGATCCATAGTCGAGCAAGCGGTTTTTTGTTACCTGCGAGTCGGAGGATCAGACGAACGATTGCTTCCCCTTCCCTTTCGGCATCCGATGCGATGATGACATCAGTAATCGAGCGATCATGGAGCCATTTTTTGATGGCATAGAACGGTTTCGATTTCCCTTTTGAAATACGATAATCAAATCGTTCTGGGACAATCGGAAGTGAGTCGTACTTCCACGACTTCCATTCCGGTCGATAGTGCGACGGTTCTTGAAGTTCACAAAGGTGACCGACCGCCCATACAACAATCGCCCCTTCCGGGAAACGGGGACAAGGTGAGATTTCAATCTCGTCTTTTCGCTTTTTTGATGGGTAGGGAGCAGCCAACTTTTGAGCTTGTGATGGCTTTTCCGCAATGATTAGTCTCATAAGAACTCCTTACTTTGCCTCCTACATAATGGCAAGACGTACATGATTAGCTAGCTTCTACTATGTATTTTACTATATCAAGTCAAAGATGGACACATCGAGAGGGGAGCATTTGTTTGCTATTTTTGAATCGTGTCTTGCCTCGTGGCTGTTTTCCGATATTATTAACAGAGAAGTACAACTGTGAAGGAGTGTCGCCATGTCTTATCTCATCTTGTTCGCTGCTGTCTTTTTCTTATCGACGAGTGTCCTCTTCGTCAAATGGACGTCGGCACCTGCCGAGACTGCCGCATTTTACCGTATGCTGTTCACGTGTCTCATGTTGTTACCGTTTGTCGATTTCAAATCACTCATCACCACGCGCCTCATGACTCGCTACGCTCTACTCCTTAGCGGAACGTTACTGGCGTTTCACTTTTGGCTTTGGTTTTTGTCACTCGATTACACGACGGTTGCCAGCTCCACACTATTTGTCACGTCGAGTCCAATTTTTGTGTTGATCGGGAATGCACTCATCTTTAAAAAGAATCCGACTCGAAAAGGACTTGCCTTCGCACTCGTCGCTGTCCTTGGGGGCATGCTCGTTGCTGCGGGGGACATTCAACTCGGCCGTGAGGCCCTCTTCGGAGACCTACTCGCCTTGATTGCCGCCCTATTGATTGCAGGGTATTGGCTCGTTGGACAGCATGTACGAGCTTCGATGAACACGAATACATATTCTTTTAGCGTATATCTCGTTGCGACGGTCGTGCTTTGCTTCATGTTGCTCGTTCGCGGCACGACATTCACTGCCTTTGAATCCATCAACTGGTGGTACTTCCTCGCGCTCGCTTTCTTCCCGACAATCCTCGGGCACAACCTGTTCAACTATGCGCTTGCCCGTGTCAGTGCGACCGTCGTCAGTATTACGATTCTTGGAGAGGCGTTGTGGGGAATGCTGTTTGGATACGCCTTCTTCGGAGAGCGACTTGGACCGTTCCAATGGATCGGAGCCGTCGTCCTCCTCAGTGGGATATACTTGTTCCTAAAAGAAGACGCCCGCTCGACACGAGCGGACGTTTGATTATAAGTTTGTCGCTTTTGGATTTACATCATGTGCTTCTTTATCTTCTTCTGAAGGACGGAACAATAATTTACGGTCCCAGAATGCCAAAGCAACAGCCGTCAAAAATGTCATCGCATCAGCGATTGGGAATGCCAACCATACGCCGAACACTCCGAGGAACGACGGGAGAATAAAGACGAGCGGAATCGTGTAGAGCGTCTGACGTGAAAGGGACAAGAACATAGCGACGCGTGCTTTCCCGAGGGACTGATAGATTCCATTGACGAGCATCTGAACACTCGGAAGGAAGGAAACGGCGAACAAAATGTGAATCGCCGTCACACCGCCAGCAATGAGCGCCTCATCCGTCGAGAACCAGCCCATGAGTGTTTGCGGGAATAGCTGCAGAATCAACCAAATGATGACAGCAATCGCAATCCCGGCCCGCATCGCCGTCCAAATGGTTTCACGCATTCGGTCGAATCGCTCTGCACCGTAGTTATATCCAACGATTGGTTGCATCCCTTGGACGATTCCCATGATTGGCATACCAACGAGCGCCATGAACTTGTTGATAATGGCGAAAATGGCCAATTCTTCGGTCCCACCGTACGTACCGAGCATCACGTTGACACCAACGAATAAAATGGATTGGGACACCATCATGATGAACGAAGACGAACCGATTGCCATGATTTCTTTTATCTCATCGAATCGAATCCGGAACTGACTCCACTTGAAGCGCAGTTCCGTTTTTGGTTTTCGGGCGAAGAAGAAGCGCAGCATCAATACGGAACCGATGACTTGGGCGAGTGCCGTCGAAGTCGCTGCCCCGTACATGCCCCAGTCGAACGTGAAAATGAAGAGCGGGGTCGTCACGAGGTTGACGAGAACAGTCGTCAGCATGACCTTCATTTGATAAGGTGCCTGTCCTTCAGCACGAACCATCGCACTCGAAGCGAGTGTGAACATGAAGAATGGTGAACTGATCAAGACAACTGATAAGTACTGTCGGCTGAGATCCATGATTTCGGTCGTCGCACCGAACACTTTCAAAATTTCATCTAACATAAAGAAAGCAGAACTGACCGCAAGTGCCGCAAACAGACCGACGAGGACAAGTACGTTCAAGAATGTAACGGCTGCACCGGCATCGTCACCGCGTCCAAGCTTCCTCGAACTGATAGACGCCCCACCTAGACCAACGGCACTCGACACGGCCATTAAAATCATCTGAATCGGAAACGCAATCCCGATGGCAGCGACTGCCGATGCACCGATCCCTCGGGCGACAAAAATCGTATCAATGATATTGTAGAGCGCCGTCACGAGCATCCCAATCATCGCCGGAAGCGATAACTTGAAGAGGAGTCTGCCGATGGGCTCAGTCCGTAATTGCTCCGTATTTTGGTTCATTCTTCCATCCCTCCGTCTCTACTTCTTAGGGTAGCAGGATTGAACGGAACGGGCGACTATGTTGGCTCGGTGGATGTGTCAAACGAGCGAACGAGCACGCACACCTTTTCGCTTACGCATAATGTAATCGGTTGCGACCGGCCGATCCACTTTTACACGAATTGTCATCATCGCTTGGTTAGCAGACTCGAGGAGGTGACCGTCCACATCCTCCATCGTATCAATGACTTGTGAAAAACGAACAAATCCGGGTCCGAAAAATTCAACTTCTTCACCGATTGAAAAGTGATTCCGCTGTTCGAGCGTTGCCATACCCGTCACAGGGTCGTATGAGATGACACGAGCCGCAAACGCAAATTGCGGAATCGAACGAGGTTTCCCGAACAATTGCTCTTTTTCAGTCGGGATCCCGTAATAGAACCCGGTCGCGAGTTCACGTTGGGCCGCTTTCCAAATTTCTTCTTCCCATGCAGGGTCGAAGACGAAATGCTCTGGATCTTCACAGTACGCATCAATCACTTGACGATAGACGTTACACACCGTCGCGACGTAATGAATCGATTTCATTCGTCCCTCTATCTTCAAACTATCGACTCCTGCCTCCACCAAGTCAGGAATGTGGCGGACCATCGATAAATCAACTGAACTCATCGAGAACGGCTCTTCGTCACGCGCTTCCATCTCTTCTGTTAGAAGATCACCTTCTTCAAAGAAACCATATTTCCAGCGGCATGATTGGGCACATCCCCCACGGTTGGCATCTCGTAATGTCATGTGATTTGATAACGTGCATCGACCGGAATACGAGATACACATCGCCCCATGCACGAACGTCTCAATTTCGACATCGACTTCCTGTTTCATTTTAATGATTTCATCCATCGATACCTCACGAGCCAAGACGATTCGTTCGAGTCCTTCTTCCTTCCAGAAACGAAGGGTCTCGTAGTTTGTCGCCGAAGCTTGGGTCGACAAATGGACGGGCAACCCTTCTGCTTCCGTAAGACAAGTTTCAATCATCGCTGGATCCGAGACGATGACTGCATCGATTCCGATATCTCGAAGTGTTCGGAAGAAGTCACCTGCCCCCTCGATATCGCCTTCATGCGTCACCATGTTCGCAGCGACGTATACTTTCGCGCCGTACGCATGTGCGAAGGCTACCCCTTCACGCATCTCGTCATAACTGAAATTACCGGCACGTGAACGTAACCCGAACTGCTGTCCGCCGATATAGACCGCATCGGCACCATAATGGATGGCCATCTTTAATTTCTCTAAGTTTCCTGCTGGCGCTAATAATTCTGGACTTCGTTTCATCTTGATCCCTCACTTAATCTCTTCTGGTTTTCGTAACCACAGTCCCGTACCGAGACGGAACGTTTCCGGTTGAAGCTCGTGAAGACGATGTTCCATCTCTACACGATCAAATCGACCGTTCAACAAATTCGTCCGGGCATAAGTAAACAACTGAACGATTTCAACAAACTGGTCCCCGGCGTGCCATCCGTCTAGCTTCCACGTGTGAAGTCCATTTTTGACTAACGTCGGAAGCTGACCCATGAGCGTCAAATCCTCAGAGAAAATATGGGTGCCGTTCTCGTCCTCATAGATGGGATAACGACTGGTCGTATCTGCCGGTTCGCTCATATAAAATTCGCGTTGTTTTGCTTCTTCAACCGGTCTTCCGAGTTCATTAAAGTAATTCGTCACGAGTGGGCGTTTAGAGTGATGAATGCATGTCGGACCATATACTTGCACTTCAACAGGAAGTCCGATTTGCTGCTGGATCAAGACGAGTTCTTCGATTGTCACTTCGCGGGCGACGACCGCTCCAATCGCTTCGCGTTTCCCCCAAAATTGGATCTGTTTGGCGGATGTGACGAGCGTTTGGGCATCATACCAATACGGAATCTTTGCCTGTCGAATCAAGCGAATGGCGCCGGGGTCTCCAGCGGTGACATCATCGACTCCTATCGTTTTCAGCATTTGCAAATAATCTTTTAACTCTTCAATGTGGTCATTGTGCATCAGGTTGTTGACGGCTACCGTCACTTCTTTCCCATACCGATGGGCAAGTTGTGTGACTTCTCTCACAGCATCGATTGTCCAGTCACCTTTTTGTCTCAACCCAAACCTTGAATTTCCGATATATAGTCGGTCCGCGCCGGCTTTGATTAACGCTTCTGCCTGATCAACGCTTTGCGCCGTAGTGACGAGCTGAATCATCATATTTGTTCTACTCCCTACTTTGTGAGTCTAATCACATTTTCTTGCTATACTTTAGCATATGTTTCAATGTGCGAACGGAGCAGGATTTTAACAACTCGTGAAGAATTCAGTAACAATGTATGACTTTTCATCAAAGGAGTGGATCATGTTGTCAAAGACAGCTTTAATCACCGGCGCCTCGATGGGCATCGGTCTAGACTTGGCCGTACTCGCCGCTCGCGACGGCTACGACTGTATTTTAGTATCTCGGAACGAACCACGATTGCATGAACTAAAAAAAGTACTTGAGACACGTTATCGCATCAACGTACATGTCTTTGCTCTAGATTTGGCAAAACATGGCGCAGCAGTCCGATTGACGACGATGATTGCCGAAGCTGGCCTCACTGTCGACTTTTTAATTAACAATGCCGGGTTTGGCACGTCCGGCGCGTTCGCCGACCTTGATGCTGAGACGGAAGCCGACGAGGTCCGATTGAACGTCAATACGTTGACCGAACTGACGAAAGCCTATTTGCCTGGCATGCTCGAACGTGACCACGGATATGTGTTGAACGTTGCATCCGTCGCTGCCTTCCAACCTGGTCCATATATGGCCGTCTATTACGCGACAAAAGCCTATGTCCTCTCATTCACTGAAGCGATTCATGCCGAGGTGAAAGGTAGTGGCGTGCATGTGAGTGTGTTATGCCCTGGCCCGACGGATACGAACTTCTTTAATCGTGCCGGGAGTGAATTGTCATTCTCGAAAATGCCATCTCATCTCGTCGCCTTCTTCGGATACAAAGGGGTGATGAATAACAAGCGTGTGGTCATCCCTGGACTCTCTAATCAGTTATTGGTCGGGGTCGCCAAATTGATGCCACGAGCTCTCAGTCTCGAAGTATTACGTCGCGTCCAAAAACCGGCTGATGGAACACCTGCTGAATCGACTACATGAAAAAGGAGCGACCGCATCGGGTCGCTCCTTTTATGGTTCAGAGTGTAAGCGAGAGACGTTCACAAGCCGGTGTAGAAATACACCTGCCGGAATCATAGTCATCAGCGCTGTAGCGATGACGACTCCCCACGCCATGACGGCATCGAGCGTCAGGTCTCCTGACGTGAGCTGGTCCATGATGCTCAGTTGTTCCACGGAAAGCACAATCATGAGTGCTGGCCACACGCTCGCCGCAAGGATGCTGATCATGGCAAAACGGGCTCTCGTGTAACGTTTTGCCAATAGAATCAGGTTTAACAAGATAAACAATAGTCCTACGAGTAGAAACATGCCGACTTCTGTGAGATTGATATATGCACCCATCCGTCGTTCACCTCACTCAAAATGATATGACTATTGTATGTTTACCCGAGCTGACGAAGGAATATGCGCTCGAACAAGGGACGGATTAAAAAGAGGAAAACGACATTCGATAGCCCATGTGCCAAGTCAAACGGGACGCTGAGTAGAAGTAGCTTCCAAAAATCAGCTCCAATCACTTCGAAGAACGCTAGATTGGTCGTCCATCCATATATAAATCCGGACAAAAAACCAAACAGAAGAAAAAGGATGTTCGACTTCATCCATAACGGTCTAAAACTGCTGACGAGCGTTACGATAAGGAGCCAGCCTAAAAATTGATAGAAGACGAACGGTCCGATCCCGAGCAACAGACCTGACAAGATGGGTACGAAGAGCGCAAGGACCGCCGCAGCATTCAATCCAATACATAGTGCCGTCAGCATCAAAATGGCTGTCGTCGGTTGTACGTTCGGAATCGTCATGAAAAGCCAGCGACCGATGACTGCGAGTGCCAAGAGCTGCACGAGCGGTTGAACCGGGAGATCGGATTTCTCAAATCGATACAGGACCAGGATGGCAATCAGAATGGCGAGGACGTATGTGACCATAGCGTACTCCGTTCTTGAAAGAGTGACCGTTCTCCTTGAAAGACCACGCGACCACTCGCAAGGTAAATCACGTCCGTCGCTTGGTCGACTAACGCCAAATCATGTGTCGCACAAAGCACACGTGCTGATTCGGACTTTTTCAAGAGCGCTTCAAGGAACGCCGTACGTTCCCCATTCGTTAAATCCACCGTCGGTTCATCGAGCAAAAGGACGCTTGCCGAGTCGTTCAGGACGCCTTGTAGTTGAGCGATCCTCCGGTTCGATTCTTGCGGAAACGGACCGTATTCCGTTTCGGCAGGAAGATAAGCAGCTCGCTCCCCCCGCTTCACCCGTCCACGAAGAGGGCGTCTGCTCCTTGCTAAAAGTTCGAGCAACGTCGATTTTCCACTTCCGTTCGTCCCAATACAGACGGTGAGGCCAGGTTCATTCATTTGGACCGTCACTTCTTCAATGGCATAAGTCGCCTGAAGCGGATGACGATAGGATACATCGGTCGCTTCAATTCTTGGTATCGTCTCCGATTGTCGGAAAGTGATTTTCATGTCTTCAGACGATTCTTGCGCCCGTTCCGTATAACCAATCCGAACACCGAGACCGGAAGTACGACGAAGTAGCATCTCTAGATGTTCTCTACGGAATTGATCGAGGTGGCGGAACGGTTCGATAAGTACAATTGCTTCGGGCTGATCTAATAGAGCATAAGCGACTTGTACAATCTGTTGCTCACCGCTTGAACAGGCGTCAAACGCTTTTGGATACAGGGCATCAATTTGT
Organism: Exiguobacterium sp. s43; assembly: GCF_018617255.1. Lineage (GTDB taxonomy): Bacteria > Bacillota > Bacilli > Exiguobacteriales > Exiguobacteriaceae > Exiguobacterium > Exiguobacterium profundum. Next base: position 1,055,982 of record NZ_JACSJT010000001.1, on the reverse strand, counting down.
AAGAGTGAGGCGAGTTCCGCCCCCCGAAGCGAATCAACACGGGATAATAAATGACCAACTTTTCCTGAGAATGGTTGATTCATTCTGATGACTCGAGGACGATACCGCTCGATATATGCCTCGAGCGACCCGTCAACGGTAGAAAGCCATTGCATCACGAACACCTCCTTTTGTGACGTATGGATAGATGAGCCATGGGATGATGGTCCACTCGAGTGATACGTAGCCAATCAAGCCAATCATAAAGAGTTGGAGAACATCCTCTAATCGGAAGCGACGCATCGGCTCGACCGCAAATCGTGGCTCATGCCTTTGGCTATTAATGCCAATCTCGATTGCTTCTTGCCACGCTTTTTTAGGGTGACTTCTGAGCGACTGACGTACCGCTCGTTCCATCGAAGGAATAAGTGCCCACGCCCCATACAAGAGGGAAGTTGAACGGGGCCATTTATAGAGAAGTGGGAGCAAGCGTTCCAATCGAACAATCCGAGAAATCCACAGCATGCCAAGTAAGAAAGTAGCCAACTTCAATAGCTGACGCCATATGTAAGTGAGCGATAACTCCCATCCGAACAATGCAGGGAAGACCGAGACGACAGCAAACGCAATCAATACGATGAGCATCGTCCATGGAAACCGACGTTCAAGCATGAGCAAAAGGACAAGGCCGATGACAAATACTGTGACATCATGGATATACGTCAAAATGAATAGATGACTAAATAGAAAGAAAAGGAGCGTGACAGGATGTCGCCGCTCCCAATCTGCCTCATTCGAAGAAAGCAATCGCATCTTCTTCAAACCGCCACTGAATGACATCCGTCGATTCTACTTCTTTAGCACCGGCCCCTTCATCTCCGGGCGCGCCATTAAAAGCAAATACCCAGCCTGACGATTGTCCTTCTGATTTTTCTTCGATGCCTTCGATTGCCGTCACGTACGACATGTCTCCGCTTCCTGTCACTTCGAGGTCAAGCCCTGTCGCTTTCAATGCGTCGAGCACGGTCGCATCCTCTTCCAAACAGACGCTCTTCTCTTGATAGAGCGTCTCTTCCGTCGCCGCATTGTATACGGAAATGGTCGGACTTACATCGCACGCCTCTTGTTGGGCTTCTTCTCCGCCACATCCGACAAGAAGTGCGGTCGTTAATAGGGAAATACTCAAATACGGTTTGATCATTCTGTCAAATCCTCTCGTTGATGTATCGAATAATTATATAGTATCGCAAAACGTTCGCCTGAACTTCGTCCTTCCCGTGTCAGTCCGACGAGTTGGATGCTGTTTGCGAGGACTGGTTCGCGCTGGAGCCAGAACTTGACCAGTTCATTGTCCCGATTAATCATGAGCATCGATTCGTTTTCGAACGTGTACATGTCATACAGCCCATCATAGGAAAGTTGTAACACTGGGGCAGAAACGACGTCAGTATACTCATCCCATGAAGGACCTCGTAACGTCGACAGCATGTGGTCGAATTCGACAAGCTTTTCAAAAAAGGCCTGTCCAGATTCTTTACGCAGTTCATCGACTTGTTCATACGAAAGTTGTCCTGAGCCATATGTCACACGGATCTGTTGGAAGGATTCGGCTCGCTCCACCATGAGTAAATACTCAATGGATTGAACGTTCCCTTCCCGGTCGATCTGTAATTTCCCGCGATCTAATTTAATCGATTCACTATTGATTCGTTGTAACAATTTTTCGGTCATGTCATCAAACGATTCATCCGTGACCGAGACGGCACCGATTTGTTGCGACTCGGAACGAAAGCCGGACTGGTCGAACAACGGGACAAAAAGCAAGACGAGAAAAAAGAAGAACCCTAACAGTGCTCCATACCATTTATACCGGCTGTTCTGTTTCGGAAAGAACAAAAATGACAACAGAAAGCCAATCGGAATGTGAAACCCGCCGATAGGAAAAGACACGATTCCAAGTAGGGAATAAAATAAGAACTTTGGAAAGAAGTTCGCTTCCGGCTCTTTCAATTGATTTAATCGAATCCCTAATAGAACGCTAATCACTAAAAAGGCTGCCCATACATAGAGTTGAATGGTCACATCAATCCCCCACTGTATATTCTAAAAAGTCCGTCGCAACGAGACTCGATGGAAATTCCGACACGACTTCTTGAACAAATTCTTCCTCTCGCCCGACATAGCGCGCTGAGATGTGTGTCACAATCAGCTTGCCGACGGCACACGCATTCGCTAGCGCGGTCGCTTCACGTGTCGTCGAGTGACCATACTTCCGAGCGAGCGCTTGTTCCGCCTCCATAAACGTTGCCTCGTGAACGAGGAGGTCCGCTCCATCCGCCAACTTCCGCGCGTTCTCACAAGGGATTGTATCTCCTAAAATCGCTACGATTTTTCCCGGAATCGGTTCAGTGACGTATTCTTTAGAGTCATACCATTTTCCTTCAAATTCAAATCGGTCTGATTCTTTGATGGTTCGATAAATCGGTCCACTTGGAATACCGAGTTCTCTTACAAGATTGACGCGTAGCATGCCCGGTTTTTCTGGACCATCGATTCGGAAACCGAATGAAGGGAACCGATGCTCTAATTTTCGCACAGTGACGAGATGGTCGTCTTGTATGAATGTGTCCCCGTCCGAGTACTCGATCACGGTCAGCTCGTATCCTAGATGTGAGCCTGTGACACGCAAAGTAGCTTCAAGCCATTTTTTCAATCCTTTTGGCCCATAGACGGTCAAGGGGGCGGTTCCATCGAGTGCCGAACGAGTCGATAAGAATCCGGGCAATCCGAAGACATGGTCACCATGAAGATGCGTCACCCATACCGCTGTCACTTTTCTCGGTTTGATTTTCGTATAGAGCATTTGGTGTTGCGTGCCCTCGCCACAATCAATCAGCCAGGTCACGTTCGATAAATCGAGAGCTAGCCCCGATACGTTGCGCTGTTTCGAAGGCATCCCCGACCCAGTTCCTAAAAACTGTAACTTCATAAATATTTAATTCCTTTCTTCAAGCCGTTCCATGCTATACTTGACGTAATCGCTGAAAAGGATGTGATTTGTGATGACCAAGGCAGAACAACCCGAATCGATTTATGAGACGATTCGAGAACGCGCAGCTTTGATGAATCGCTTGCACCAACAGGAACAAGGCACCTCTATCCGCATTCACGACATAGCGATCGAACTTCATTGCACAGACGAGTTGATTTTAGAATCACTGGAGTTCGCAGCATAACGAGTACGAACACATACGAAGAGCCGACGAATGGTCGGCTCTTTTTTATTGCTTAGGTGATGCGACTTCTTCGACGATCGTCACGACATACTCGACGAGTTTGTATAACTCTTCAAGTGGCATGCGTTCGTTCGTCGTATGAATCTCTTCATAGCCGACCGCCAAGTTGACTGTCGGGATTCCTCCACCGGCGATGACGTTCGCATCCGAACCGCCTCCTGAGTGTAAGATTCGAGTCGGACGTCCGATTGTCTGAGCCGCACGTTTCGCCACCTCAACGACTTCGTCCCCTTCCTCAAACTTGAATCCAGGATACATGATGTCGATGTCCACTTCGGCACGACCACCGAACGACTCAGCGACCTCGATGTAGGCTTGTTTCATCGTTTCTGCCTGTTTCTCCATCTTCTCATGGATGAGCGAACGGGCCTCAGCAAGAACTTCGACATAGTCACACACGATGTTTGTCGCGCGACCCCCTTCGAAACGTCCGATGTTGGCTGTCGTCTCTTCATCGATACGACCGAGCGGCATCTTCGCGATCGCTTTCGCTGCGATTTGAATCGCCGAGATTCCTTTTTCCGGTGCGACACCAGCATGAGCCGTCTTCCCATAAATCTTCGCGTTCACTTTTGCTTGTGTCGGAGCGGCGACAATGATGTCTCCAACTGGTCCATCCGAATCAAGGGCAAAACCGAACTTTGCATCGATTTTCGATAAATCCAATACTTTCGCACCGACGAGACCTGATTCTTCCCCGACCGTGATCACGAACTGGATTTGACCGTGTGGAATTTGCTTTTCTTTCAATACTCGCACGAGTTCGATCATCGCCGTGAGGCCCGTCTTGTCGTCTGCCCCGAGAATCGTCGTACCATCCGTGACGACATATCCGTCTTTGATGCTCGTCTTGATTCCTTTACCTGGAGTGACCGTATCCATGTGAGCCGTAAAGTAAATCGGATCAACATTTTCTTTCGTTGCAGGCAACGTGATGATCAAGTTGTTACCAGAGTGTGCCGTCTTCGTTGATGCGTCGTCCTCATAGACGTCGCAGCCAAGCTCTGTGAATACACCTTTCAAATGTTCACAGATGACCGCTTCTTCCTTCGTTTCTGAATCGATGCCGACCAATCCTAAAAATGTGTCGAGCACGCGTGTCTCGTTTACCATAAACAACATCCCTCCATCCAAACATTTCTTGACCATTATATCAAACTCCCCTGGATTGCACGAATCTTTTCCATTCTGTACAATGATGGCAAACACGTATATGGAGGCAGACCATGAAGAAAAAACAGAAAAGACGACAACGCATCATTCAAATCGGCGTCGTCGTCATCGTCTCAATCTTTTTAATCAGCACGTTTCTCTCGAGCATGACCATGTTCTTTTAAGAGCAAGATGTATCGCTCTTTCAAGATCAAGTAAATTTTTACATCAGATAAAATATTCAATAAGGATGAGCGTACCTCGAATTCCTCACGCGTCGTGGGGAGAGGTACGTTTTTTCGATAATGCTCAATCATCTCTTCAAGCTCCTGTAGAAAGACGGAGGCATCGGCCTGCTCGTTCACATGATCCCCGACTCGACGTAAGAACGTCGCGACCGGTTTCGCTTCATTGACGACCATCGTGATTTCTCTGGCGTTATCCGCGACTCGTTTGAGAATATCATACTGTCGTTCACGCATTCGGAAGTATAGATAGTCCATGTCTTCATTCCGCTTTCCGATTGAGTTCCCCATACGGCGAAGAGCCAAATCTTTCCCCTCTTTCAGATAGTCCCGCGTCTTGATGAGCATCATCGAGTGATTGTTATAGACGCCCGTCTCGACACATGCCGCCACGTCATAATACAGAACAGCAAGCGAACGGTCGATATTCTCTTTAATCCGTTCAATCTCACGGTCAAGCGTCGGCATATACATGTTGACGACGAGCCCGACACCGACACCGATTGCAATGAGCAATAGCTCATTGATAAATAACTCGAGTGAAAACTGTGCTTCGGTGTAGAGGTGGGTCAAGATGACGACACTCGTAATGAGCCCGTCTTGCAGTTTCAATTGTTGTACGAGTGGAATGAAAATGACAAAATAAAGTGTGAGCGTCACCGGTGAATAGCCGAGTAGCGTGAACATCGCCGCACCCATTCCGATGGCGAGAAGACTTGCCATGACTCGTTCATAGGAGGCGCGAATCGATTTTTTACGCGTCTCTTGAATACTTAAAATGGCGATAATGGCTGCAAATACAAAATAATCGAGATGAATTGTTTCGGAAATGAGCATCGCGATACCTGCTGCGACCGCGGTCTTTAACGTCCGCGTTCCAATTTTCATACTAATTTCCCCCTTCTCCATCAAATTGTTGACTAAATCAACTCGTTTGGCAATTCAAAAGTTTGGAAGTGATTTGATTGAAACGAAAGAAAAGACTTAAGGTTTGGCCGATGATTGCGACACTTAGTCTCGCCATCACAGCCTTTTTATGGATTCAATCTTCCCGTGAAGACACCTATACCGTCGAAACGGTGACGAATGGCGACCGTGTCACGAGGTCGTTCGAATCTCTCGCAGAAGCAAAACGATACATGACGGCCGGTAAGAACCGGACATTGTTCTCCCCCTCTGGAGAAGTACTCGATTTTACAGGTACCGGAGTCGTCGTCACTCCGAGTGATGCTATCACAAACTTATATAAAGATGCATCATTTAAAACACGACAATCCTATGTCGCTGGTGGCACGAGACTTCAACTAATTGAACGAGGAGACGATCATCTTAAAGTACGTATCTCCGGGGCGGATGTGTATGTCAAACCGGATCAAATGGCGTTATTTCCTGAAGCAGTTGTGAAGAGACGTGGATTTTACGAGATTCGAGAAGGTGACGTCTACCATTCGGTGGAAGCGAACGCCAATCTCGCCGGTACGTTTCTTGTAGGTCCGACAGAAAAAAACTCGGATGACCGTTTTTACACAGAACGTGTCCAAGACGTCTTCGATTCTCCTTATCAATTTGCATCGATTCGCACGTCGTCCCCATATTCGGCTGACGAGTTTGATCAATATTTAATATCCATCGATTCACCACTCGCTGGGGAAGGCAAGTCTTTTAAACGGGCAGAAGATACGTATAACATCAATGCCTTATTCCTGCTGGCGGTTGCCGGGCATGAATCCCGATTTGGAACGTCCGATATCGCTCGAGACAAGCGGAACCTATTTGGGTTCCGCGCGACAGATGACGACCCGAGCGGGAATGCGACATCCTTTAAAACAATTGACGCCAGCGTACAAGCTGCTGCTGAATTGTTTGCGACTAAATATGTCACAGGGCCATACGCTCGTGGCGATTATCCCGGGAACAAGCAGGAAGGCATCAATATCTTCTATGCATCCGATCCATACTGGGGCGAGAAAGTTGCTGGTACAATGTACACGATTGACCGTGAACTCGGTTTGAAGTACTTGAAAAAAATTCAATGAAAAGCAGCCCGGCTCATACGAGTCGGGCTGCTTGACGTCTGTATACGTTTCAGGACAAAGGAATGATTCAATATGAATCAACATCTTATTGAAGGATTTTCACATCACAAGACGAATAGTATAAATGAACGACCATTCATTTTTGAGGGGGAATTAAGATGAAAACGATTTGGATTACCGGGGGATCGTCCGGCATGGGGAAAGCGATGGCATTAAAATTTAAACAGGAAGGATGGAACGTCGCTATCAGCGGTCGAAACGAGGAACGACTACTAGAAGCGATGAACGATTTGAATTCAATCGATGCAGGTCAGGCGATGAGTGTGCAACATGACGTTCGTGACTATGAAGGATGCGCGAAAGCACTGGCTGACATCGTATCCGCTTATGGACCTGTACACGCACTCGTCAACAATGCTGCCGGAAATTTTGTGTGTCCGACTCTTGATTTATCTCCTAATGGTTGGGCAAGTGTCATCGACATCGTCTTGAACGGGACATTCAACTGCACCCATGTTCTCGGGAAACATTGGGAAGCAGATGAAATCCGTGGCGGCTCCATCATCAACATGGTCGCTTCCTATGCGTGGCAGGCAGGTCCTGGTGTCGCACCGAGTGCGGCAGCGAAAGCAGGGGTCTTGAACTTGACGCGAACACTCGCGGTTGAATGGGGCTATCAATTCGGCGCGCGGGTCAATGCCATCAGTCCTGGACCGATTGAACGGACAGGCGGCGCTGAAAAGCTCGTATCCCACGTGAAGGAAGTAGAGCGTATTCGCCGTAACGTCCCACTTGGACGTTTTGGGACACCGGAAGAGATCGCGGACCTCGCTTACTGGATGGCATCAGACGACATGCGCTATTTAAACGGGGATTGCATCTCTCTTGACGGTGGTCATTGGTTGAACAAGCATCCATTCTAATCAAAAGGACGACCGAATATACTCGGTCGTCCTTTTATATGTCCACCCCATCCCATTCTTCATGAAACTGTTCTAGGAACTGCTGCATGAAAGCATGACGTGACATCGCTAGTTGTTTTGCTTTTGCGGTATGCATCATCGACGCCAGCTTCAACAGCTTGTCATGAAAATGTTGAATGGCACTCTCTTCCGACAAATCAAGCGGAGTTTTGCGAGAACCCGCGAACTGGAACGTTCGCGCAATCCCGATGGCCCCCATCGCATCAAGACGGTCAGCGTCTTGCAAGATTTCGCTTTCCCGGGTCGTTGGGGTCTTGCCTTTTGAGAAGGAGACCTCATCAATCACCGCCATCACCAAGTCCACTTGCTCTTCAGTGATGTCAATTGAGGACAGATGCTGTTTGACGAGCCCTTTTGGACGACCGAGCTTATGGTCTTCGACATCATGTAAATAAGCGGCTAGCAGAAGTCCCGTTCGATCGACCGGTTCATTTTCCATCAAGCGCTCTACGAGTCGAACGACCCGCTCGATGTGGGCAATATCATGACCCGTCTGATCATTTGCATGAATTGTTTCGACGAACTTTCTCGTCGCTTGTATCACGTCCACACTCAAATCTCGATCGTCGTATTCGGTTCAATCAAGAGACCTCGACGGTGCAATTGGTCACAAAATGCCTGAGCATCTTGTTTAATCGGCGGGAACGTATCAAAGTGAATCGGAACGACACGTTTCGCTTGTAGCCATTGTGCCGCATCTAATGCGTCTGTCGGTCCCATCGTGAAGTTGTCTCCGATCGGAAGGAAAGCGACATCGATTTCAAAACGTTCTCCGTACATCTTCATATCTGAGAAGAGACTCGTGTCTCCAGCGTGGTAGACCGTCAACTCATTCGTCTCAATGATGAAGCCAGCCGGCATCCCCATGTAGACCGGCGTGTCTCCCATGTCAAAGCTCGAACTGTGAAACGCTTGCGTCATCGTGACACGCCCGAACGGAAAGGCATGACCTCCCCCGATATTCATCCCATGGACGGAGAATCCTTTTTTCTCGTAATACGTCGCGAGCTCATGCGTCGCAACAATCGTCGCGCCAGATGCTTTCGCAATCAATTCGACATCCTCAATGTGATCGAAATGAGCATGTGTGAGCAACAAATAGTCTGGGCGTAGCGTGGATGGATCCACGTCTGTATGCGGGTTGCTCGTCAAAAACGGATCAATCAACACATTTACACCATCAATTTCAAACCCTACCGTCGCATGTCCGTAGTACGTGATGTTCATTTGCTTTCATCCTTCCCATGTGAAATCAGATTACAACACTTTCTCCAAGAAACGTTTCGCTCGGTCTGTTTGCGGGTTTAATAACAGGTCAGCCGGCTTACCTTCTTCCATCAGGATGCCTTCGTCAAGGAAGAGGACACGGTCTGCCACTTCACGGGCAAAGCCCATCTCGTGTGTGACGACGACCATCGTCATTCCCGTTTCGGCCAATCCTTTCATAACATCAAGTACTTCATTGACCATCTCCGGGTCAAGTGCAGATGTCGGTTCATCGAATAACATGACGTTCGGTTCCATCGCCAAGGCACGCGCGATGGCGACACGCTGTTTTTGTCCACCCGAGAGTTGGCTCGGATAGGCATCGATTTTTTCAGAAAGGCCGACACGTTCCAGTAATTTCTTCGCACGTTCCAGCGCTTCCGCCTTGCTGACTTTTAAGACGTTGATTGGTGCATACGTCAAATTGTCCAATACGCTCATATGAGGGAACAAGTTGAACTGTTGGAATACCATTCCGATGTTTTGACGCGCCTTCGCGACGTTCGCCCCTTTTTTCGTGAGCTCGAATCCGTCGACACTGACCGTACCGCTCGTTGGAATCTCAAGCATGTTTAAACAGCGTAGAAATGTCGATTTACCAGACCCGGACGGTCCGATGACAGCAACTACTTCACCACGCTCGATCGTCGTCGTGATTCCTTTTAGCACTTCTAAGTCACCAAATTGTTTGTGTAGGTCTTTTACTTCGATCATCTTCCATCACTCTTTCTTAACCGTTTTTCTAGACGTTGTCCAAGATACGTCAAGATCATCACTATCGTAAAGTATATCACACCGGCGAATAGAAGCGGTTCGAAGTAGATTGCCTTCTGCCCACCGACGATTTGCGCACGACGCATGATATCAAGCACCCCGACCGTCGAGACGAGGGCAGACTCTTTCGTTAACGTGATCATCTCGTTCACAAGAGCAGGCAAGATGTTCTTGAACGCCTGTGGCAAGATGATGGAACGTAACTGTTTGACATACGGGACGCCAAGAGCATCCGAAGCCTCCCACTGTCCTTTATCTACTGCTTGGATACCCGCTCGAATAATCTCGGAAATATACGCCCCCGAGTTGAGCGAGAAGGCGATGACCGCTGACTGGTACGGTGTCGTGATATATCCCGTCAGTTGCGGCAATCCGAAGTGGATGATGGCGAGTTGCAAAATGAGTGGCGTCCCACGGAACACCGCCGTATAAGCATGCCCGATAAAGTTAATCAGACGATTCGGGACAATTTTTAATGTAGCGACAACAATCCCAAGTGAGATTCCGATCAATGCCGAGACGATGACCACTTGGAACATGACTGGAATCCCTTCAAGTATGTACGGGATCGAATCATAAATCCGGCTAAAATCCATAGTAAGTTCCTCCTAAAAAAGGCTGACCGATTCATCTTCAGTCAGCCTCGTACGATTCATTATTCGGCTGGTGCAGCCTCTTCTTCAAACCATTTCTGTGCTAACTCTTCGATTTCTCCACTGTCGATCATCTTTTTCAACTCTTCGTTGAATTGATCGCGGAGTTCATCATCTTTACGGAAGGCAGCAGCAGAACCCGCTTCTTCTTCGTCCACGATCTCAAATGTCGTCAATTCACTGTCTTGCTCGAGGTATTTTTTCGCGACCGTATCTTCGATGACCATCGCGTCAATACGTCCTGTCTTAATTTCTTGAATGATTTCAGGAATCTTGTTCAACGAGACGATTTCAGCATCTGCGATTTGATCCTTTGCGATTCCTTCTTGAATCGAACCGAGTTGGACACCAATCTTTTTGCCTTTCAAATCTTCAAGTGATTGAAGTGAATCATCTTTTGACAAGATCAAGTTCACTGCCGTGAAATAGATATCCGAGAAATCTGCATTTTCTTTACGCTCCTCTGTCGGTGTCATACCAGCCATGACGAAGTCGACACGACCCGCATTAAGGGCCCCAAGCAAGCTTCCGAAGTCCATATCTTCAATCTTCAATTCATATCCCATGTTTTCCGCCACTTTTTTTGCGATATCGATATCAAATCCGACAATCTCGTCGCCATTTGCTGTATCGACGAACTCATATGGGAAGTAATCGGCACTCGTACCCATGACGATGACTTTGTCATCGTCACCATCGGTAGATGTCGATCCTCCTTCGTTCACGTCTGCCCCACATGCGACTGAGAACGCGGCCAGTCCTGCTAAACATAATGCTAGAAAACCTTTTTTCATCTTCATCTCCCTTTCATAGTTGAATGATAATTATCAGAACTTTAACAAAATTATGACATATGTGTGAACGTAGCTCAACTGTTCTATGACACATCAGTTGTCCGACTTGTGTCTTCAACCACTATATACACATAATTATTACTTGTAAAGTATATTCATGCAATTCATACAAAAAAAGAAGGTCACATTCGCTCGAAAGCGAAATATGTGACCGTTCCATTGTCGCGCGACCCGTACGGTTGCACCTGTTTGACAGAAGTCATGGGGATAGCACTGTATACATGCGGGTAACGTTCTCCATCCTCATCCAGCTCATAATGTAACAGCTGTCCGAGACGATTGACGTGCAACGAAACGAGAACGACCGCTTCTCCCGGATACGATTTTTTGACGACTTTTCCAATCTGTTGCGGCGTACAACATTTAATCGTCCCTTCCGATTGAAGTGACGGTTCATTGATTTCACCGCGTGACAGGGCAATCATATATTCTGCCTCCGTCATGATTTTGATGACTGGTTCCATATACCCTGCCCCTTTTCACAAAAGCGCAAAGGCAGTGCCTTTGCGCCGATGCTTGATTATGCGAAGTAGATGTCGAACAATGTTTGCAACTGGTCAACGAGTTCTTCAGCAGTCGATGACTCGATTTCACTACGCTCTACCATCGTCACGATGTTGCCATCCTCGAGGAGGGCAATCGATGGTGAAGACGGTGCATATCCTTCAAAATACTCACGTGCACGATCTGTCGCTTCACGGTCTTGACCAGCAAACACGGTCACGAAATGATCAGGCTTCACACCTTCCATTTTGTTCACATATGCAGCAGCTGGACGCGCAATCCCGCCTGCACACCCACAAACCGAGTTGACGAGGACGAGTGTCTTCCCTTCTTTTTTCAGCGCACCGTCTACTTCTTCCGGTGTCGTGAGCTCTGTGTATCCTGCAGCACGTACTTCGTTACGCGCTTGTTCGACTACATCTTGAAAATATAATTGAAAATCCATGTTGTTTCCCCTTTCGACATTTCGTCTGTACTCCCTTATTTTACGTCTTGTTCTACCTCGAGGACAAGTCTATCGCTTAATTCCCGTTCTAAGAACGGATCTGCCTGTAACATTTGTTTAAAGGCGAGGTAACGTGTCTTCGTCTCAGCAGTCGCCTGGCGGTTCGTCAAGTAGGCACGAATCATGATATTTTTCGGGGTGTGCTCGAGGTCGATGAATTCGAGCAGCTGGGCATCATACCCGACAAGACCGAGCAGTTCAGCCCGAATCGAATCGGTCGCGAGTGAGGCGAACCGTTCTTTGATCAATCCGTGCTGAAGCATCACGTCTAGATTCGGTGCTTGAATTTGACGATTCAATTCCTTTTGACAACACGGGACGCTTAAGATGACTTTCGCGCCCCAACGGACAGCACGTGCCAATGCCATATCGGTCGCCACGTCACATGCATGAAGGGTCACGACCATGTCAACAGCTGTTTCCCCTTCATATTCATTAATGTCTCCGACTAAGAATTCGAGTCGTTCATATCCAAGATCTTTCGCAATCGATGCACACTCTTCGATGACCTCTTTCTTCAAATCGAGTCCTGTGATATGCACGTCATATCCTTTCATCTCATGAAGGAAATGATAGAGCGCAAACGTCAAATACGACTTCCCTGAACCGAAATCCAAGATTCGGACGGTACGGTCTGTCGGCAAGTGTTTAAGCGAGTCCTCAATGAACTCAAGGAAGCGGTTGATTTGTTTAAACTTGTCATACTTTTGACGCTTCACTTTCCCGTCCGCTGACTGAATGCCGAGTCGAATGAGAAACGGAACTGGCTCGTCGAGCGGGAGCACATATTGTTTTTCACGATTGTGACTCAGTTGAACTTCTTTTTGAGCCGTCTGCTTTTCTTTCAATGTCACTTTGAACTTTTTCGATAATTGGAACTGGAGGTCGGAATCTTTTAACTGAAACTGTCCTTGTCGGAACGTTTCGAGAAGCTCATTCACTTCCGTGACAGCCTCATCTGGTGTCAAGTTTTTATGGTTCATCACCCGCTCATACTGATACTCGAACTGGATATGATACGCATTTCGTAACATGACCGGTTTCAATTTGACCCGTCTGAGATCGCTAGATTTTTGACGGGGTTGACTGATGGTCGCCGACACGAGATGATTTGATTGTAAGACGTCTGCGAGACGTTCTTGTAACGCTTTATATTCCAATGGATTCAATCCTTTTTTAGAAATTTTGAAACATATCGTTTCACCTATCCGTACATACTATTACACGAAGACGACGTTACGTCAAAGGAGGATACACATATGTTTAAAAAGATTTTATCATCAATCGGAATCGGTGCCGCAAAAGTCGACACACGCTTGAATGAGAGCCACTGTTCACCCGGTGGAGAACTCACTGGAGTCGTCCATATAGAAGGCGGTTCGGTCGAACAATCCGTCGACAGTATCTATCTCTTCTTCAATACGTTGTATAAACATGAGGTGAACGATAAGTCGACATACTCGACGTTCACCATTGAAAAAATCTTATTGAATGAGGCACCGTTTATGATTGGTCCTGGAGAAGTGAAAGAGATCCCGTTCACAGTCAACGTCCCGTTCAATACGCCACTCTCTGTGAGTCAATCGAAATCATGGATTGAGACCGGACTCGACATCGCCCAAGCCGTCGATCCGAAAGATGAGGATGCGATCACCGTACAACCGAATGCGGCTCAACAAGTCATTTTAGATGCGATGGACGAGCTCGGATTCCGTTTGAAGAAAGCCGACACGGAAATGCTTCCAGCACGCCATCGTTCTGGGCGCCTCCCGATTGCACAAGAACTCGAGTATTCAGCGAACGGTTCACGCTTCGGTCGACAATTGGACGAAGTAGAGGTCGTCATCTTACAAGAAGAGGGTTCGATTGAACTTCTCATTCAAGTCGACCGCAGTGTCCACGACCTCGGAAGCCTTTTCGCCGATTTGACGGGTTCAGACGAATCAACGCACCGTGTGCGATATGACGTCGCACGTTTATCAGTTGCCGAAGTCCGTCGCGACATCGAATCGATGATTGAACAATCGATTTGAGGAACTCACTGACACGCCATTTCTATGAATGGCGTGTTTTTCTGAGGTATTGAATTTGATAATCCATTATTTTACAATCAACATATGGAATCAACCCTTTTCTGGAGGTGACTACATCTTGTTTGCTTTAATCATGATCGGGAGTTTCGGTCTTGCAACGCTTGCCTTACCGATTCTAGAGACTAGTCTTTCTGATTCACTCGCTTTCTTCACGCTTGGTGGGCTCGAAGTGCTGATTGGTTTGATTGCCATGTGTCTCATGCGCAATCCGTCGACAAACGCCTTATCCTTCATGAAGTTCATGCCCTATCTTGTACTATTGATTCATTTCCCTGCCTCACTACTTTTGCTTTGGATTTCTTCGGTCAGACATGATGGGGTCTCTGCATTTTCATTAAACTATGTCTTTATATACTGGATCTTCCTCCTCCTGTTCGTCGTAGTCAGCAGATTGATGTATCTTGCCTATCAACGACGATTTCAGAAGGCGCTTGATTAGAAAGGATGATTCAACGTTGCATTTACTTCAGTTACTCCAAGACCGAGCAATCCCGCTTACACTATTCGCGACGCTCGGCCTATTCAGTCTCGTGTTTGCATTTTCACTCTATAAATCCAAACAACGACTCTCCAAAGGACTCGTCACAATAGGCATGTCCTTGTCGTTCCTTCTCCTACTGATCTCAGCCGCAAGCTTCGTCTTCACGGTATTCCTTGGCTATAACTCATGAAAAATGGAGGCGCCCCACTGGGAGCGCCTCCATTTTTTAATCAATATACGGTATATGTGTTCGGGTCGATTGACTCGAGCGATTGTTTGATTGCTTGCAAGAACTGACCTGCGACGAGACCGTCGAGGACACGGTGGTCGACCGACATACAAAGGTTGACCATATCGCGTGCCGCAAACATTCCATTCATCCATACCGGACGCTTCACGATCGACTCGACTGATAGAATTGCCGCTTGTGGGTAGTTCAAAATCGGTGCCGATTGGATCGAACCAAATGCACCTGTGTTGTTGATGGTGAACGTCCCACCACGCATCTCTTCTGCCTTCAAACGGTTCTCACGCGCTCGCGTTGCAACGTCTTGAAGGGCCACGGCGAGACCTTTGATGTTCTTCTCATCCGCTTGGCGAATGACCGGTACGTAAAGGGCGTCGTTTGCCGCGACGGCTACCGAGAGATGGATGTCTTGGTGAACTTTGATGTGATCTCCTGCCCATTCCGAGTTCATCATCGGATACTTCTTCAATGCTTCGATGGCAGCCTTCATGAAGAACGGCATGAACGTCAATTTGACGCCTTCCCGTTTCATGAACTCGTCTTTCAATTTCGCACGGGCTTCAACGAGGTTCGTCACATCCACTTCAATCATGAGCCATGCGTGTGGCGCCTCATGCTTCGAGCGGACCATATTGTTCGCAATCGCTTGACGTACCCCGGCTGTCGGAATCGATTCATAACGTCCAGATGACGTCGAGGATGATGCGACCGGTTGTGACGGTTCAACGACAGGACGTGGCGCTTCAGTCGGAACGTCCATCTTTGTTTGTACCATCGTCTCTTGGACAGGTGCTTGTGTCGCTTTCTCAGGAGTCGATGCCGGACGTCCTTCTGATAAGTAACGAAGAATATCTTTCCGCGTGATCCGACCGCCTAGACCGCTTCCGCTCAGTTCATTCAAATCGATATCATTCTCGTTGGCGAGTCGGATGACAGCAGGTGAGTATCGACCGTTTCCACTTTGTTTTTTCGGAGTAGTGGCGACCGCTTGCTTAGAGACGGGTTCTGCAGGTGTCGTTTCTGCAATCGGTTCGGTCTTCGTCTCAACTACGGCTTCCTCCGCACTTTCAACTTCCATCGTCAATACCGGTGTCCCGACGCTGACGGTCTCCCCTTCTGGAATGAGAAACTCTTTGACGACTCCCGCGCTAGTCGCCGGAATCTCGGCCGTCACTTTATCCGTCATGACTTCCGCGAGTGGTTCATACTCTTCCACACGGTCGCCCGGTTTGACGAGATAGGTCGTGATCGTGCCTTCTGTCACACTCTCCCCAAGTTGGGGCATGGTAATCGTTTGTTCCATAGAGATGCCTCCTTAAAACGCCGCGAGCTGACGCGCGCGCTCGGCAATTTTTTCTGGGGATACGATAAAGAATTTTTCCATCGGTGGTGCATACGGCATTGCCGGCACATCGGGGCCAGCCAAACGCTCAATCGGCGCATCGAGTTCGAAGAGCGCCTTCTCCGCGATAATCGCCGCCACTTCTCCGATGATGCTTCCTTCTTTGTTGTCCTCTGTCACGAGTAGCACTTTACCTGTCTTCTTGACCGATTCGATGATCGCTTCTTGGTCGAGCGGGTAGACGGTACGAAGATCGAGGATGTGCGTGCTGATCCCTTCTTCTTCGAGCGTTTTCGCAGCCTCTTGTGCCATATGCACGCAAAGACCGTACGTGATGATCGTGATATCGTCACCTTCCCGTTTAACCGCAGCCTTACCGATTTCAACCGTATATTCGTCCGTCGGCAAGTCTGCCTTCAAAAGACGATAGGCGCGCTTATGTTCAAAGAAAAGAACAGGGTCGTTCGAACGGATTGCTGCTTTCAACAACCCCTTCGCATCGACTGGGTCTGATGGAATGACGACTTTCAGACCTGGCGTCGAACTGAACATCGCCTCGACCGATTGCGAGTGATAGAGTGCCCCGTGAATGCCCCCACCGAAAGGAGCTCGGATGACCATCGGACACGTCCAATCGTTGTTTGAACGGTACCGAATTTTTGCCGCTTCTGAAACGATTTGGTTCACTGCTGGCATGATAAAGTCTGCGAATTGCATTTCTGCGATCGGTCGCATGCCGTACATGGCAGCTCCGACCCCGACTCCGGCAATCGCACTCTCAGCGAGCGGTGCGTCGATGACACGATCCTCTCCATACTTTTCAATCAATCCTTGAGTGGCTCGGAATACACCACCACGAACGCCGACGTCTTCCCCGACGACGAAGACGTTTTCGTCGCGCTCCATTTCTTCATGAATCGCTTCATTGATCGCTTCGATAAACGTTTTCATCATTTTTCCTCCTCATAGACGTAATCTAGTGCAGATTCAGGCGATGCATACGGTGCTTTGTCCGCATATGTCGTCGCTTCATTCACTTCAGCATCGATTTGTGCATCGATTTCAGCAAGTGTCTCCGCTGTTGCGATTCCGTCGTTCACAAGTCGTTGACGGAACAATTGAATACCATCCCGCTCTTTTAACCCAGCCAATTCTTCAGCTGAACGGTACGCTTTGTCATCGTCATCCGATGAGTGTGGCACGAGACGTTCAACTTCTGCTTCGATTAATGTCGGTCCTTCTCCGCGAAGTGCACGTTCACGCGCTTCCTTCACGACCGCATAGACGGCGATCGGGTCTGTCCCGTCGACTGTCACACCTGGCATGCCGTAACCTTTTGCACGGTCTGATACGCGCTCACATGCCAACTGTTTCGTAAGCGGAACCGAAATCGCATACTTGTTATTCTCACAGAACAAGATGACCGGCAACTTGTGGACACCTGCAAAGTTTGCGCCTTCATGGAAGTCTCCTTGGTTCGAAGACCCTTCTCCGAACGAAACGAACGTGACGAGTTCTTCTTTTTTCATCTTCGCCGCAAGTGCGATCCCGACTGCATGAGGGACTTGTGTCGTGACCGGAGACGAACCCGTTACGATGCGATGCTCTTTCGAACCGAAGTGACCAGGCATCTGACGACCACCTGAGTTTGGATCTTCCGCTTTCGCGAATGCCGATAACATTAAATCTCTTGATGTTTGACCGAAGTGAAGGACGACCGCCACATCACGATAGTAAGGCAAGACGTAGTCGATTCCTTTCTCGAGTGCGAACGCCGCACCGACTTGCGCCGCTTCTTGTCCTTGACATGAGACGACGAATGGGATTTTTCCGGCGCGGTTCAACTTCCACATCCGTTCATCGATTTTGCGAGCACGTACCATCGTTTCGTACATCGCCAATAAATCTTGTTTCGTTAAACCAAGCTCTTCATATGAGTTTACAGTCATCTGTTCCATCCTTGTTCCTCCTTAGGCGTGAATCGGTAATCCATCGACGGCAAGAGCCGCTTCTTGGAAGGCTTCGCTCAGTGCAGGATGCGGGTGCACAAGTTGTCCCATCTCCCAAGCCGTCGCGTTCAAGACGAGCGCGAGTCCACCTTCTGTGATGAGTTCGGTCGCTTTCGGTCCTACGATATGAACACCGAGAAGGTCGTCTGTTTCTTTGTCCGAAACGAGTTTGACGAATCCGTCGGCTTGTCCTTCAATCCGCGCTTTCCCGAGTCCGTTGAATCGATACGTCCCCGTCTTCACATCATGTCCAGCCTCTTTTGCCGCTTCTTCTGTCAAACCGACCGAAGCGACTTCAGGGACACTGTATACACAGCGTGGAATGAGCGCATAATCGAGCGGTGTCGGCTCAAGACCAAGAATCGTCTCGACCGCTTTCACACCTTCTGCCGACGCGACGTGGGCGAGTTGTAACTTCCCGATACAGTCTCCAATTGCGAAGATATGACGTTCCTTCGTCCGATACTGGCTATCGACTTGAATGATACCGTTCTCTACGACGATTGACGTGTTTTGAAGACCTAAGTCTTCCGTATTGGCGACACGCCCCACTGAGACGAGGACACAGTCCACGCTCAACATCTCCTCACCTACAGCGAGCTCCACCGCATCGTCGTGAATCGATGTACGTTCAGCGTCGACCGTCACGCTCTTCTTCACGCGGACCCCGCGCTTTTTCAAAAGACGCTCCACTTCACGCGAGACTGCATTGTCCTCGAGTGGGAGTAATCGATCGCCTACTTCGATCAATGTCACGTTCACATCAAGGTCGACGAGCATGGACGCCCATTCGACTCCAATGACCCCTCCACCGACAATCGCAATCGATTCAGGTAGCGTTTCAAAATTGAGGAGGTCGTCCGAATTCAAAATCCGTTTGTGATCGAACGGCAATCCAGGAAGTTCACGAGGAATCGACCCTGTTGCGATAATCAGTTGATTCGGCAAAATCAGTTCTGATTCACCGCTTTCATCCTCAACGGATACAGTCCCTGGTTGTGGTGAGAAGATACTTGGTCCAAGAATAGAGGCCTTTCCGCGGAACACTTCGATTTTCC